>NZ_JOBX01000013.1:0-143896 GCF_000720645.1 Streptomyces sp. NRRL S-378 | reverse complement strand
GACCTCGACGAAAGCAGCACCGAACAGCTCCGCCAGCAACTCGTCCCACTCGTCCGGCACAACGCCACGCACGTCATACGCCTTGACGATGTTCGAAAGGTCGGGCATTTCACTCCTCCAACGGGGTCAACGGGACGACCGGGACCGGCTGTGTCCGGGACGCTACCCGCCCCCTTCCCCACCACGGCCCCTCCGCCCCCATCCCGTTGAGGCTTTGGCAGATCGCCGTCACCCCGGGGGGAGCGCACCCCTCTCCCGGTACCAGGGCGCCGCCCGGCCGAGCCGGTCCAGCGGACCCGGACCCGGCTCGATCCCGGCGAGCCGCCACGCCGCGTCCGCGCGGTACCAGTGGTCGCGCGCCAGCAGCGTGAACTGCCGCTCGCTCACCCAGCCCGGGGTCTGGGCCAGGGCCTCCAGGCAGCGGGCCCAGGGCCAGTCCACGGCCGGCCGCGCCGGCAGCACCCCGTGTCCGGCCAGCGCGTCCATGAGGTCCTGGTTGCGGACCGGCTCCGGGTGGTGGGCGTGCAGCACACCCTTCGCCGCCGCGGCGGAGCCGTCCCCGAGCGCGAACGCCACGACGAGCCGTGCCAGGTCGCCGACATCGACGAAGGAGCCCGTCCCCGCTCCCCCGTCCCACTGCGCCGGTACCCGCCGGAACGCGTCGGCGAGTGCCGGTACGACCCATCGGTCGCCGCTGCCCAGCACCAGTCCCGCACGCAGGACCAGGCCCCCCGCGTCGAGCACGGACGCCTCCCCCGCCAGCCTGCTGCTGCTGGCCGGTGACACCGGGGCGGGCGTCAACTCCGCCTCGTCCGCGCCGCGGTGCGGCCCCGGCCCGTAGACGGCGCAGGTCGACAGATGGACGATGCGCCGCACTCCCGCGCGCCGTGCCTCGGCCATCAGCGCCGCGGTCCCCACGGCGTTGACCGTCTCGCAGAGGCGGGCGTCCGGCCCGATGGAGGAGGCCAGTGACAGGAGGACGTCGGCGCCCTCGCACACCCCGTGCAGCGAGGCCGGGTCGGCCAGGTCCGCGCGCACCCGCCGTCCGCCGCCGACGGCGTCGGGGGCCTGCGTACGGGACACCACCCGCGCCACGGCGTCCGGATCCCGTTCGGCCAGGCGGCGCAGCACCTCGGATCCGATGAAGCCCGTCGCCCCGGTCACGACGACCTGACGGCCGGTCAACCCTCTTGCTCCGGCTTGCGGTCCGCATCGGCTTGCGACGGCTGCGGCTGCGGCTGCGACGGCTGCTCCGGTCCGGTCTCCGGCAGGGTCAGGCGCAGGCCCTTGCGCGTGTCCTCGGTGGCGACGGCGGGCAGCAGGTAGCGCCAGAGCGACGCGATGCGCTGCGGCAGGTCGACGCGGCCGGTGGAGGCCTGGGAGAAGAGCTGGGCGCCGGTGAAGGAGCTGACCAGGACCCAGGCCAGCTCGTGGTCGTCGACGTCGGGCTGGAGCTCGCCCTTGGCGCGGGCGAAGCGCAGCTGCTGGCGGAACTCCAGGACCCAGGCCTGGTAGGCGACGTCGTCGCGCAGGCCGAACTCGCCCTGTTCCACGGCCAGTCGTACGCCGGCGCGGAGCACCGGATTGTGCCGGAGCTGCTCGGCGAGGTAGAGCGTGATGTCCACCAGCCGCTGGAGGCCGTCCTCGCCGGCGGGGAACTCCAGGCCCTCGCCCTGCCCGACCATCACGGCGTAGGCGAGTTCCTCCTTGGAGCCGAAGTGGAAGTACATCCCGCCCTGCGTGACGTCCGCCCGCTTCATGATCTTGCTGATGCTGGCTCCGCTGAAGCCGAACTCGTCGAAGACCTCCGCGGCGGCGCGCAGGATGGCCGCCTTGGTCTGAACTGCCCTGAGTTGGGGGGCCCGTTGCTGCTTCCGCTCTGACATGAGCACCTAATCCTTCTCGACAAAAAAAACGAACATCCTTTATTTTAGGACCCAGCGCCGAACAAGCACCAGCACCAGCTCATGTCCGACGTTCCAGGGGGGCTCAACCATGACTGTGTCAGCTACTCGCTCCACCTCGCCCGCAGCCGCCGTGCTCAGCAGCGCCTTACCGCGGGAGTACGTGCACAAGAGCGCGCACTCCGAAGTCCTGCTCACCGGGTGGCGTTCCGTCGCTCCCGACGAGTACGTCATCACCGCCCAGTGGCCCCGCGCCCACAGCTTCTACTCGCCCGACGCGGGTTACCACGACCCGCTGCTCCTGGCCGAATCCGTCCGCCAGGCCATCCCGCTGCTCAGCCACGTGGCGTACGACGTGCCCTTCGGCCACCGCCAGATCTGGGACACGTTCAGCTACTCGACCAACCCCGCGGCACTGGTGGTCGGTTCGAGACCGGCCGACATCATGCTCCACATCCGCTGCTCTGGCATCGCCCGCCGGGGCCGCAGGCTCGCACGCCTGACCATGCACGTCACCGCCACCCGCGACGGGGAGTTCCTCGGCACCGCCGAGGCCGGATTCACCAACCAGCCCGACGCCGTGTACCGGCGCCTGCGCGGCGGGAACGCCGACCTCGACCAGGTCACCGCCGGCGTCATCCCGCTCCCGCCTCCGATGACGCCCCGGCGGGTGTGCCGCGACCGCTTCCACGACGTGGTGCTCTCCCCCACGAGCTCCCTGCACCGCGCCCAGTTGCGGGCCGACCTCAACCATCCGATCCTCTTCGACCACCCCGTCGACCACGCCCCGGGCATGCTGCTGCTGGAGGCCGTGCGCCAGGCAGCGTACGCCTCCGCGTTCCCCCGCCGGGGGGTCCTGACCGACATGGAGATGCAATTCTTCCGCTACGCGGAACTGAACTCGCCCTGCTGGATCGAGACGACCGCGCTCCCCGACCACACGGCGTCGCCGGACGGCCGTCGGCACCCGGTGCGGGTCGTGGCCCGGCAGGACGGCGAGGACATCTTCACCGCCACGGCGACGATCACCACCACGGCGGCCGCGCCCCTGCGCGCGTACTCCGCGACCTGACCTTCCCCCGGGGAGTTCGGCACCGTTCCCGCTGCACCGTTCCCCCGCCCGTACGACGAAGGCGCCTGCCCGGCTCTGCCCGGCAGGCGCCTTCCGTTTCCGCGTCAGACCTTGCGGACCACGCCGGACTTGAGCTGCATCGGCCCGAACCCTTCGATCCTGCAGTCGATGTCGTGACCGTCCACGCCCTCGACGAGGCGGATGTTGCGCACCTTGGTGCCCGCCTTGATCCCGGTCGGGCTGCCCTTGACCTTGAGTCCCTTGATCACCGTCACGGTGTCACCGTCGGCCAGGACGTTGCCGACGGCGTCCTTGACCACCCGCTCGGCCGGGGCCTCTTCCTGTCCGGCGCCGGCGAGCGGCCACTCGTGCCCGCACTCGGGGCAGATCAGCAGCGAGCCCATCTCGTAGGCGTAGGCACCCGCGCACTCGGGGCAGGCTGGCAAGGGGTTCTCCGTCACCCCACCAGTATATTTCAGGCGCCATCGTCCCAGATCGCACGATCGCCCGCCCGCCCGTGAGTCCGCGCGCCCGATCGCCCGCACGCCCGTGGGTCCGCACGTCCGCCAGTCCGTCCCTCCAGGAGGTCCATGTGTCTGCCGCTTCGAGTTACGCGTCCGCGGTCAGCGACGTGCCACTGCTCGGTGACACCATCGGCGAGAACCTCGACCGCACGGTGCGCAGGTTCCCCGACCGCGACGCCCTCGTGGACGTGGCCGCCGGCCGCCGGTGGACGTACGCGGAGCTGGCCGCCGATGTCGACGCGCTCGCCCTCGGCCTGCTGGACCTGGGCATCACGAAGGGCGACCGCGTCGGGATCTGGGCCCCCAACCGCGCGGAGTGGACGCTCGTGCAGTACGCCACCGCCAGGATCGGGGCCGTCCTCGTCACCGTGAACCCCGCCTACCGCTCCCACGAACTGGAGTACGTACTGCGGCAGTCCGGCATCCGGCTGCTGGCCGCGGCGGACCGTTTCAAGAGCTCCGACTACGCCGCCATGATCGAGGAGGTCCGCCCGCAATGTCCGGCGCTGGAGTTCGTGGCCCTGCTCGGCGGCCCGCTGTGGGACTCCCTGCTGGAGCGCGGCCGCGGGGGCGACCCGGACGACCTGGCCCGGGCGCAGGCCGCGCTCAGCCCGGACGACGCCGTCAACATCCAGTACACCTCCGGGACCACCGGATTCCCCAAGGGCGCGACCCTCTCGCACCACAACATCCTCAACAACGGTTTCTTCGTGGGCGAGCTGTGCCACTACACCGAGCAGGACCGCGTCTGCATCCCGGTGCCCTTCTACCACTGCTTCGGCATGGTCATGGGCAACCTCGCCTGCACCAGCCACGGCGCGGCCATGGTGATCCCCGCGCCGTCGTTCGACCCGGCGGCCACCCTGGCCGCCGTGGAGTCGGAGAGGTGCACCTCCCTCTACGGCGTCCCCACGATGTTCATCGCCGAGCTGGCCGAACCCGGTTTCGACGCGTACGACCTGTCCAGCCTGCGCACGGGGATCATGGCGGGCTCGCCCTGCCCCGTCGAGGTCATGCGGGAGGTCATCGAGCGGATGGGCATGACCGAGGTGTCCATCTGCTACGGGATGACGGAGACCTCGCCGGTGTCGACGCAGACCCGGGCCGACGACTCCGTCGAGCGGCGGGTGTCCACGGTCGGCCGCGTCGGGCCCCACTTGGAGGTCAAGGTGGTCGACCCGGGGACCGGGCGGACGGTGCCCCGCGGCGAACCGGGCGAACTGTGCACCCGCGGCTACTCGGTGATGCTGGGCTACTGGGAGGAACCGGAGCGCACCGCGGAGGCCGTCGACGCGGCCCGGTGGATGCACACGGGCGACCTGGCCGTCATGGACGAGGACGGCTACCTGAGCATCACGGGCCGGATCAAGGACATGGTGATCCGCGGCGGGGAGAACCTCTACCCGCGCGAGATCGAGGAGTTCCTCCACACGCATCCGGACGTCCTCGACGTCCAGGTCATCGGGGTGCCCGACGCCAAGTACGGGGAGGAGCTGATGGCCTGGGTGCGGATGCGCGAGGGGGCCGAGCCGCTGACCCCGGACACGGTCCGCGCCTACTGCGCGGGCCGGCTGGCCCACTTCAAGATCCCGCGCTACGTGCACGTCGTGGACGAGTTCCCCATGACCGTCACCGGGAAGGTCCGCAAGGTGGAAATGCGCCAGGAAGCCCTGCGTCTGCTGGAACTACCTTCGTAGAACGGCGCGTTGCGGCTCACGCCGCCGCGCCTCCTGCCCGATGATCTTTCTGGGTGCGTCACGGTCGCGCCGGCCGGCCGACCGCGACGCCCCTCCCCCCTGCCGACTGACCACCGACCAGAGGAACCCAGCACCGTGCCGCTGCCCCTGAACCGACGACTCGCCCTGACCGCCGCCCTGCTCGCCGTGACCGCCGCGGTCGCCCCCGCGACCACCGCCCGGGCCGCCGGAACCACTCCCGACCTCGAAGCCCTGACCCAGGCTCTGCGCAACACCACGGCTGCCGGAGCGCCCGGTGCCATGGCCCGCTTCAGCGGCCCGGACGGGGTCAGCACCCGGGCCGTCGGCGTGCGCGACCGGACCACGGGCGCGGCCATGGACCCGCAGGCCCGCTTCCGGATCGGCAGTGTCAGCAAGACCTTCTCCTCCGTGGTCCTGCTCCAGCTGGTCGGCGAGAAGAAGATCGACCTGGACGGCCCGGTCAACCGCTACCTGCCCGGCCTGCTGCCCGACGACCGGATCACCGTGCGCCACCTGCTGACCCACCGCAGCGGTCTCGCGGACTACACCGACGCCATGTTCGAGCGGACCGTCCCCGGCTTCGAGGCCGTGCGCAACAAGGTGTTCAGCTACCAGGAGCTGCTCGACCTCTCGCTGCGCGAGCCCAGGACGACCGAGCCGGGCGTGGCGTACAAGTACTCGAACACCAACTTCGTCGTCGTCGGCATGCTGATCGAGAAGGCCACCGGCAACCGGGTGGGCAAGGAGTACGAGCGCCGCATCTTCAAGCCGCTGGGCCTGCGCGACACCACGTACGTGCACCCCGACACCCGGATCAAGGGGCTGCACGCCCGCGGCTACCTGCACCCCGACGAGGCCGGCGCACCGCTGGTCGACTCCACCGAGCAGACGGTGTCGTGGGCCCAGTCCGCCGGGGCGGTGATCTCCAGCCCGGCCGACCTGAACACCTTCACGGCGGCGCTGCTCGGGGGCCGGCTGCTGTCCCCGAAGCTGCTGGACGCCATGGTGACCGCCACCCCGACGGACACCACGAACACCCGGTTCTACGGGCTGGGCCTGCGCCGCTACGACCTCTCCTGCGGCACGTCGGTCTACGGGCACACGGGCACGGTGCAGGGCTTCTACACCTACGCCTTCTCCACGCGCGACGGCCGGCGCAGCCTCTCCGCGATGGCGAACACCTCGAACCGGGGTGCCGCCAACACGGCGCTCGGCGGCACCCTCGAAGCGGCGTTCTGCGGTAAGCAGACCGAGAAGAAGGGCGCCCGCGGCTTCGGCTTCGCCCCGGCCGAGAGGGACCTGCCCGAGCACAACGCGCGCTGACGCCCGCGCGGCCGGTGCCGCGCCGGTCCCTCAGTCGCTGCCCACAGCGTCGTCGCAGGCGGGGCAGACCCGGTCCGCGTAGTCGGCGTCGTACCACGACGGGCCGGGCCGTCCCGCGGGCTGCCGCGGGGCGGCCTGCATCGCGAAGGTGTCCCTGCCGCAGAAGGTCCGCGGGCCGGGGACACCGGGCATGCCGGGCGCCACGGGTGCCGCGTGCACGCGTACGACGGTCACCTCGCCGCCGCCTGCCGCGGTCCCGTCGGCGTGCGCCGTCACCGGGTCCTCCACCTCGTACACCACGGCCATTGCGCTCATACCCCGACGGTAGGCCGTCCCGTGGGCTCCCGCCGTCCGGCCACGCCGGGCTCCGCTCCCCCGTCGGTCCCGTGCCGCCTCTCCTGCGCCCATCTGCCCGGAAAGCGTTCTGACGATTCATCAGGTCATCCGTCCCGGACTCTTGACTCCGTCGGCGCCAGTGGCGATTCTCGACGCACCGTTTGCGGGTTCATGACAAGTGGACACCCCCCTGTGGCCGTCGCGTCCCGGAAACGGATCCGACCCCTCCATCGCGGCATCCGCTGACCGAAGACGTGAGTGATGACCACTTCCCGACACACGCACCACAGGCGCAGCCCCCTCGCGGTCCTGTCGTTGCTCCTCGCCGTCGTCGCGATGGTGCTCGGCCCCGTGCCGAGCTCCGCCGCCGACCCCGGCTGGTGGAATCCGGTGGCGCGGCCCGCACCCGACTCCGACATCAACATCACCGGCGAGCCCTTCAAGGGCACCGACTCCCAGGGCAGGGTCCGCGGCTTCGTCGACGCCCACGACCACCTGATGTCCAACGAGGGCTTCGGCGGGCGTCTCATCTGCGGCAAGCCCTTCTCCGACATGGGCGTGGCCGACGCGCTCAAGGACTGCCCCGAGCACTACCCCGACGGCACCCTGGCGGTCTTCGACTTCATCACCAAGGGCGGTGACGGCAAGCACGACCCGAACGGCTGGCCCACCTTCAAGGACTGGCCCGCCCACGACTCGCTCACCCACCAGCAGAACTACTACGCCTGGGTCGAACGGGCCTGGCGCGGCGGCCAGCGCGTCCTCGTCAACGACCTCGTGACGAACGGCGTGATCTGCTCGGTCTACTTCTTCAAGGACCGCAGCTGCGACGAGATGACCGCCATCCGGCTCGAAGCGCAGAAGACGTACGACATGCAGGCCTTCGTCGACAAGATGTACGGCGGCCCAGGGAAGGGCTGGTTCCGTATCGTCACCGATTCCGCCCAGGCCCGCGAGGTCATCAAGCAGGGCAAGCTGGCGGTCGTCCTGGGAGTCGAGACCTCCGAACCCTTCGGCTGCAAGCAGATCCTGGACGTCGCGCAGTGCAGCAAGGAGGACATCGACCGGGGCCTCGACGAGCTGCACCGGCTGGGCGTGCGCAGCATGTTCCTCTGCCACAAGTTCGACAACGCCCTGTGCGGTGTCCGCTTCGACCAGGGCGCGCTCGGCACCGCGATCAACGTAGGCCAGTTCCTGTCGACCGGCACCTTCTGGAAGACGGAGAAGTGCACCGGCCCGCAGCACGACAACCCCATCGGGCTCGCGGCCGCTCCCGCGGCGCAGAAGGAGCTCCCGGCGGGTGTGTCTGTGCCCTCGTACGCGGCGGACGCGCAGTGCAACACCCGCGGTCTGACCGACCTCGGTGAGTACGCGGTGCGCGGGATGATGAAACGCAAGATGATGCTGGAGATCGACCACATGAGCGTCAAGGCCGCCGGGCGGGCCTTCGACATCCTGGAGTCCGAGTCCTACCCGGGCATCATCTCCTCGCACAGCTGGATGGACGACAACTGGACCGAGCGGCTCTACAAGCTCGGCGGGTTCGTCGCCCAGTACATGGGCGGGGCCGAGGGCTTCAGCGCCGAGGCCAAGGCCAAGAACGCCCTGCGCGACAAGTACAACGTCGGCTACGGCTACGGCACCGACATGAACGGCGTCGGCGGGTGGCCGGGACCCCGCGGCGCCGACACCCCGAACCCGGTGCGCTACCCGTTCCGCAGCGTCGACGGCGGCTCCGTCATCGACAAGCAGACCACCGGACAGCGCACCTGGGACCTCAACACCGACGGCGCCTCGCACTACGGCCTGGTCCCGGACTGGATCGAGGACCTCCGGATCGTCGGCGGCCAGGACGTGGTCGACGACCTCTTCCGCGGCGCCGAGTCCTACCTCACCACGTGGGGTTCGTCGGAGAAGCACAAGGCCGGGGTGAACCTCGCCTCGGGCGCGTCCGCCACGGCCAGCTCCTCCGAGTGGAACCCGTTCACCAGCTACGCCCCGTCCCGGGCCGTGGACGGGAACACGGGCACCCGCTGGGCGAGCGACTGGAGCGACGACCAGTGGATCCAGATCGACCTCGGCGCGGCCAACCTGGTCAAGCGCGTCACCCTCGACTGGGAGCGGGCGCACGGGCAGGCCTACCGCATCGAGCTGTCGGGCGACGGCACGAACTGGCGGTCCGCGTGGTCCACCACCGCCGGTGACGGCGGTCTGGACACGGCCCTGTTCACCGGCACCACGGCCCGCTACGTTCGCGTCCACGGAGTGCAGCGCGGCACCAAGTGGGGCTACTCGCTCCACGAGGTCGGTGTCTACAGCAGCTGACGCCGTTCACGTCCCCGCGTCCGGGGCCGGCCGGATCCGCCGATCCGGCCGGCCCCGGACGCCTTAGCCCCACCGCACCGCACGGAACGAAGGGAACGACGCCCATGGCACGGATGCCGTCGGCCGAGCGACGCCGCCAGCTGACCGAGGCGGCGATCCGCGTGATGGCCCGCGACGGCGTCGCCAAGGCGACGACGCGCTCGATCTGCGCCGAGGCCGGCGTCTCGCTGAGCGTCTTCCACTACTGCTTCGAGTCCAAGCAGGCCCTGCTGGAATCCGTCATCGTGGCGATCACCGAGCACGGCATCACCGTGGCGAGGGAGGCCATCCGGCCCAGGGCCACCCTCCGGGAGACCATCCGGGCCGGCTTCCAGGCGTACTGGGACCACGTGGCCGCCCACCCGGGCGAGCACATGCTCACTTACGAGCTCACGCAGTACGCCCTGCGGCGGCCCGGGTTCGAGCACCTCGCGCGACGCCAGTACGAGCTGTACTCCGACACCTACACCGAGCTCATCGAGCAGCTGCGCCGGCTCATGCCCTTCGAACTGCGCGTACCGGTGCACGTACTGGCCCGCTACCTGGCCGCCATGACGGACGGGCTCACCCTCAACCACCTGGTGCTCGGCGACGCCGCGGTCTCGGCGGCCATCCTCGACATGATCACCGACCACGTCGCGGGGCTCGCCGAGGCCGCGGACGGGGCCACGGACGGGGACCGGCCGCACTCGCGGGAGTACGCCGGTCCCCCGCTCCCCGTCTGACGACGGAGCCCGTCAGACGGCGCCGGAGCCTTCGGCACCCACCTCGGCGCGGACCAGGCGGGCCGCCTCGACCAGATTCTCCAGGGAGGCCCGGGTCTCGGGCCAGGCCCGGGTCTTCAGACCGCAGTCGGGATTGACCCACAGCCGCTCGGCCGGGATGGCCTCCAGGCCCTTGCGCAGCAGCGCCGAGGCCTCGTCCACGGAGGGGATCCGCGGCGAGTGGATGTCCCAGACGCCCGGGCCGACCTCGCGCGGATAGTCGGCGCCGGAGAGCTCGTCGGCGACCTGCATGTGCGACCGGGCGGCCTCCAGGCTGATGACGTCGGCGTCGAGGTCGCCGATGGCCTCGACGATGTCGCCGAACTCGGCGTAGCACATGTGCGTGTGGATCTGGGTGTCCGGCCGGACACCCGCGGTGGTGAGCCGGAAGGACTCGGTGGCCCAGGCGAGGTAGGCCGCGTGGTCGGCGCCGCGCAGCGGGAGGGTCTCCCGCAGCGCGGGCTCGTCCACCTGGATGACGGAGGTCCCGGCGGCCTCCAGGTCGTTCACCTCGTCGCGCAGGGCCAGTGCGACCTGCCGGGCGGTGTCCGCGAGCGGCTGGTCGTCGCGCACGAAGGACCAGGCGAGCATGGTGACCGGCCCGGTGAGCATGCCCTTGACCGGCTTGGCCGTCTGCGTCTGCGCGTACGTGGTCCAGCGGACGGTCATCGGGTCGGGGCGGGAGATGTCGCCGGCCAGGACGGGCGGACGGACGTAGCGGGTGCCGTAGGACTGGACCCAGCCGTGCTGCGTGGCGAGGTAGCCGGTGAGCTGCTCGGCGAAGTACTGCACCATGTCGTTGCGTTCGGGCTCACCGTGCACCAGCACGTCGATACCCGCCTTCTCCTGGAAGGCCAGTACCTCCCGGATCTCCGCCCTGATGCGGTCCTCGTAGCCGGCGGTGTCGGTGCGGCCGGCCCGCAGGTCGGCGCGGGCCGTGCGCAGTTCGGCGGTCTGCGGGAACGATCCAATGGTCGTCGTGGGCAGCAGCGGCAGGCCGAGACGGGTGTGCTGGGCGGGCGCCCGCCGCCCGTACGGCTGGGATCGGCGGCCGTCGGCGTCGGTGACGGCCGCGGTCCGGGCACGGACGGCGGGGTCACGGGTGACGGAGGAGTTGGCCCGGGAGGCCAGGTCGGCCCGGTTGGCGGCGAGTTCGGCCGCGATGGCGTCCGTGCCGCGGGCGAGCCCGCGGGCGAGCGTGGCGATCTCGGCGGTCTTCTGGCGGGCGAAGGCGAGCCAGCGCCTGACCTGCGGGTCGATGTCCCGCTCGGCGGAGGCGTCCAGCGGCACGTGGAGCAGCGAGCAGGAGGCGGCCACGTCGACGCTGCCGGCCAGGCCGAGGAGGGTGCCGAGCGTGGCGAGGGACTTCTCGAAGTCGTTGATCCAGATGTTGCGGCCATTGACGATGCCGGCGACCAGGCGCTTGCCGGGCAGGCCGCCGACGGCGGCGAGGTCGTCGAGGTTCGCGGCGGCCGCGCCGGTGAAGTCCAGGGCGAGCCCGTCCACGGGGGCCTTGGCCAGCACGGCCAGGGCCTCGCCGAGCCGGTCGAAGTAGGAGGCCACGAGCAGCTTCGGCCGGTCGGCCGCGGCACCGAGCTCGCGGTACGCGCGGGCGGCGGCGTTCAGCTCGGCCGGGGTGCGGTCCTGCACCAGGGCGGGCTCGTCCAGCTGCACCCACTCCGCCCCGGCCGCGCGCAGGTCCGCGAGGACCTGTGCGTACACGGGGAGCAGACGGTCGAGCAGGGCGAGGGGGTCGAAGCCGGCCGCCACGCCGGGGGCGGGCTTGGCCAGCAGCAGGTACGTCACCGGCCCGACCAGCACCGGGCGGGCGGTGTGGCCGAGCGCGCGGGCCTCCTCGAACTGCGCGACCTGCTGGGAGGAGTCGGCGGTGAAGACGGTGTCCGGGCCCAGTTCCGGTACCAGGTAGTGGTAGTTGGTGTCGAACCACTTGGTCATCTCCAGCGGGGGCACCTCCTGGGTGCCGCGCGCCATGGCGAAGTAGCCGTCCAGGGGGTCCGCTTCGACGGCGGCGCGATGGCGTGCGGGGACGGCGCCGACCATGACGCTGGTGTCCAGCACGTGGTCGTAGTACGAGAAGTCACCGGTGGGCACCTCGGTGATGCCGGCGTCGGCCAGCTGCCGCCAGTTGGCCCGGCGCAGGTCGCGGGCCGTCTCCCGGAGGGCGTCGGCGCCGACCCGGCCCTTCCAGTAGCCCTCGACGGCCTTCTTCAGTTCCCGGTTCTGCCCCTGACGGGGGTAGCCGTACACGGTGGCCGCACCGGCCCGTACGGCGGTGGCGGGAGTCTTGCTGGTCACGGAACTCTCCTTCGCGAGCTGTCTCCTGTGGACCCCGGTGGGGGTCGGGAGCGCGAAGGGATGACGCATCGGACGGACCTCGACCGGTTGCGGGAGGGCGTACCTGTGCGTACGCGCCCGCGGTCGCCCGCCTGATGTGTCGCCGACCCGCCCACGAGGTCACCGGGGTTTCCGCGCACGACGGGTCGCACGCGGGCAACGGGCAGGTCTTCGGACTCGCGGGCACGCCTGCCGGTCTCCCGGCGGGCACCTACTGGCCGTCGCTTCCCAGGACCGTGGTCCGGTCCCAGTGCGTATGACGGCGGTCGTTCCCGCTCACCGCTGCGGGGCAGTCCCGGACTCCCACCGGGTTCCCTCTTACGACGCATCCCGCCTGGCGGACGGGGCGAACCAGCTGCCCGGCCAGAGTAGATGCCCTTCCCCGCCAACGGGTGGAGTTGTCCAACATCCGGAAGGCGGGACGAGACGCGCAAAGGTCCTTCGACGGTGATCCCGTGAACCGATCCGGCCCGAAGGCGCCCGTCCGGCGCCTTCGGGCCGGGTGTCAGTGGCGGTGCAGCACCGTCGTGAGGACCTTGTGGAGGACCGATTCCGGGTCCGCCACGCCCTCCGCCGAGCGCCAGGCAACGAAGCCGTCCGGGCGGACGAGGACCGCTCCGGCCTCGGTGGTGCCGTGCGCGGCGGCCCAGTCGCCGCCGTCCTCCGGGATCAGGTCGGCCTCCGGGCCGGTGCCGATCGCGTAGGCGTCCAGGCGTACGTTCATCCGCTTCGCGACCGAGCCGGCCGCTCCGCTCCACGGGGTGCCCTCGGAGCTGAGCAGGACGAAGGACCGCTCGTAGAGGTCGACGGTGGACTTCCGCTCCCCCGACGCCGGTTCGCGGAGCCACAGGTGCGGGGCGCGCGTGCCCGGGTCCCCGCACAGCCGCATGCGTTCGGGCACGACCGGCAGCTCCGGGTCGGCTCCCACGACCGCGCCCTGGCCGTACCCGTACCCCATGGCCACGGAGAGGACGCCGTTCTGCGGGCCGCCGCGCGCCGGCGCCCCGGCTGCGGACCCGGGGTCCGGCTCGTACCCCGGGTGGCTGTGTTCGGCGGAACGGGCCGAGGCCCGCTCGCTCGTCGCCCGCGCCACGGGGAGCCGCTCGGCCTCGTAGGTCTCCAGCAGCCCCGGGCCCGCGGCGCCGCCCAGCACGGCGGCGATCTTCCAGGCGAGGTTGTGGGCGTCCTGGATACCGGTGTTGGAGCCGAACGCCCCGGTGGGCGACATCTCGTGGGCGGAGTCCCCGGCGAGGAAGACCCGGCCGGCCACGTACCGCTGGGCGACGCGCTCGGCGGCGTGCCACGGCGCCTTCCCGGTGATCTCGACGTCCAGACCGGGTGCGCCGACGGCCCGTCGGATGTGCTCGACGCAGCGTTCGTCGGTGAAGTCCTCCAGCGTCTCGCCCCGGTCGGGGTGCCACGGCGCGTGGAAGACCCACCGTTCCCGGTTGTCGACGGGCAGCAGGGCGCCGTCGGCGTCGGGCTTGGTCAGGTAACACACGATGAAGCGCCGGTCGCCGATCACCTGAGCGAGCATGCGGGACCGGAAGGTGATGCTCACGTTGTGGAACAGGTCGCCGGGGCCGCTCTGGCCGATCCGGAGCTGTTCGCGCACGGGGCTGCGCGGCCCGTCGGCGGCAACCAGGTAGTCGGCGCGCACCGTGCTGTGCTCCCCGGTCTCCCGGTTCTTCACGAGCGCGGTGACGCCGCTCTCGTCCTGTTCGAAGGAGAGCAGTTCGGTGGAGAACCGCAGGTCCGCCCCGAGCGTCGGGGTCACGGACATGAGGACCGGCTCGATGTCGTTCTGGCTGCACAGGCACCAGGTCGAAGGGCTGAACCGGGCCAGTGCGCCACCCGGGTCGATCTGTTCGAACAGCCACTCCTGGTCGTCGCCGGTCAGCGAGCCGCCCTGCAGGATGCCGTGGTTGTCCGCCAGGGCCGAGGCGGCCTCACGGATCCGGTCCTCGACCCGGGCGACCCGGAACAGCTCCATCGTGCGTACGTTGATACCGCGTCCACGCGGGTGCAGCGAGGTTCCCGCATGCTTCTCGACCAGCATGTGCGTGATGCCATGACGGCCGAGGAACAGCGAGGTGCACAGGCCCACCAGCGAGCCGCCCACGATGAGGACCGGGACGCGGTGGTCGACGTTTTCCTTCATGGGTCTTCCATGCCCTGTACGAGGGGGGTTCCCTCGCCCGTTCACCCGCTTGGTTCTCTCCTCTCGCGCCGACGGCGCTATCGGACCACGATCGGTTCGGGTGGCGCCGCCCGTGGCGACCGTGTGGTCTCGAAGGAGTGTGAACGATGACAACCTTGTCGGAACGGATATCCCAGTCCGCCTTCGACGACTCGAGACTTCGGGTCGTGCTGCTGCTGGATCTGTACGACGGTGCGCAGAACCAGTTCCTGGAGGTCTACGAAGACCTCCACAAGCAGGTCTCCTCCGTCCCCGGGCACATCCGGGACGAGTTGTGCCAGTCGATCGAGAATCCGTCGCAGTGGCTGATCACCAGCGAGTGGGAGAGCGCACCGCGGTTCCTGGCCTGGGTCAACAGCGAGGAGCACGTCGCGTCGGTCCAGCCCCTGCACGGCTGCGTACGGGACACCCGCTCGCTGCGGTTCAGCGTGCTGCGGGAGACCGGCCGGGACCACGGTCCGGGCGCCGCCGCCGCGGCCTTCTCCCCCGGCCCGCCCGCCGGCTCCGCCTTCGCCCCCGCGTCCGCGGACGGCCCGGACCGGTCCAGGGGCCGCCTCCAGGTCGCCCCGCGGCGCGGTGACGGTGTGGTCCGCCACGCGCTGACCTTCACGGTCAAGCCGGGCAGCGAGGCCGTCGTGGCGGAGCTGCTGAGCGGGTACGCGTCCCCGCAGGCGCAGGTCGACGAGCACACCCGGCTGCGCCGCACCTCGCTCTTCATGCACGGCAACCGGGTCGTACGGGCCGTCGAGGTCGAGGGCGACCTGCTCGCGGCGCTGCGCCACGTGGCCCTGCAGCCCGAGGTCAGGGCGCTGGAGGAGGCCATCAACCCGTACCTGGAGCAGGACCGCGATCTCAGCGACCCCGGTTCGGCCCGGACCTTCTTCACCCGTGCGGCGCTGCCCGCGGTGCACCATGTGGCGGCGGGCGGCGGTGAGGGCGCGGAACTCCAACGGCACGCGCTGTTCTATCCCGCCAAGAAGGGCTGCGGCACGGAGCTCGCCCGGCTGCTCTCCGCGCAGGACGAGGCGGCCGTGGACGACGCGTCGAGCCCGATCGAGGCGAGCACCGTCTTCCAGCGCGACGACGTCGTCGTGCGTCTCCTCGACCTCCGCGGACCGCACGACGCCCGGCCGGCTCTGACGCTCGGTGTCGAGGGCGGCCACAAGGCGGCGGTGCTCGCCCGGCTGCTCGACAGCGCCAAGGACGGCGTCCCCACCACCCACCAGGAGATCTCGCGTTTCCTGGAGCGTTCCGAGATGCGCCTGATCACCGACCGGCGTTCGCCGGCCCGAGCCTAGGAGAAGCCCGCCATGACCGACCGACTGACCGTGGAAGAACTGGCCGCGCTGATGAAGAAGGGTGCGGGCATCGCCGTCGACCCCGCCGTGATGGCCAACCGGCCCGACGCGCAGTTCGACGAGTGGGGGCTCGACTCCCTGGGGCTGCTCGGCATCGTCGGCGAACTGGAGAACCGGCACGGCCGGCCCCTCCCCGCCGGGGCGGACCAGTGCAAGACGCCGCGCGAGTTCCTCGATCTCGTCAACGAGGCCCTGACGGCCGGTACCTGAGGCGTCCGGGCGGACGGGCGCCGCCGCCCGGCACGCATGACGACGCCCCGGAACCGGCCGACCGCCGGTTCCGGGGCGTCGTGGCGCGTGCCGGCCGGGAGGATCACCCGGGCACGGTGCACTCGAAGGCGTGCAGGTACGCGTTGACGGGTCGGATGCCGTCGAGCACCAGTCCGGCGTCCGCCAGCCGGGTGCGGAGGCTTTCCTTGGTGTGCTTCGCACCGCCGACGTTGAGCAGGAGCATCAGGTCCATGGCCGTGGTGAACCGCATCGACGGCGTGTCGTCGACGAGGTTCTCGATGACGACGACCCGGGCTCCGGGGCGGGCGGCGGCGACGACGTTGCGCAGGCACCTGCGGGTGCTCTCGTCGTCCCATTCGAGGATGTTCTTGATGATGTAGAGGTCGGCCTCGACCGGGATGGCCTCGCGGCAGTCGCCGGGCACGATGCCGGTCCGGTCGGCAAGGGGACCGCCGTCGCGCAGCCGGGGATCGGCCCTTGCGACCACGCCGGGCAGGTCGAGCAGGTGCCCGCGCACGGTCGGGTGCTTCTCCAGCAGGCTGGCCAGCACGTGCCCCTGGCCACCGCCGATGTCCGCGACCACCGAGACGCCGGTGAGGTCGAGGAGGTCCGCGACGTCCAGCGCCGACTGGACGCTGGAGGTGGTCATGGCGCGGTTGAAGACGTGCGCCGACTCGTGGGCGTCCTCGTGCAGGTAGGTGAAGAACCCCTTGCCGAACAGCTCGTGGAAGATGTTCGCGCCGTCGCCGGTGCGCACGGCGTCGTCGAGCCGCGGCCACGCCTGCCAGGTCCAGGGTTCCGTGCACCACAGGGTGATGTTGCGCAGGCTGTGCGGGTCGTCCTCGCGCAGCAGTCGCGACATCTCCGTGTGGGCGAAGCTCCCGTCCTCGGTCTCGGCGAAGATCCCGTAGCAGGACAGGGCCCGGAGCAGGCGTTGCAGGGGTTTCGGCTCCGCGTGCACGGCGGCCGCGAGCTCGGCGGGGGTGGCGGGCGACTCCCCGAGGGCGTCGGCGACCTTGAGGCGGGCCGCGGCCCGTACGGCGGCGGCGACGGCTGCGCCGAAGGCGAGCTCCCGCAGGCGCATGGCCGGCGGGGGCGTGTGCGGGGGGCCCGCGTTCGGTGCCGGGACCGGGGCGGGGGTGGAGGCGGGGGTGGAACTCACCGTGGTCATACGGCCTCGATTCTCCTGATGAGGTGGGACACCGGTCAGCACATGCCGGCGGGCACGGAGGTGTCGCACCGGTTGTTGAGGAAGCGGTTGCCCGACCCGGCGCCCTGGTTGGCCAGATCGGCCGGCAGGTTGTCCCTCACCACGTTGTTCTCGATGACGTTGTCGGTGTTCGTCGCGCCCACGAAGCTCTTGAACAGCAGGATGCCGCCCGACAGCGGGGAGGACCCGACGTTGCCGCGAATGGAGTTCGAACGCACGATCGTCTCTTCGGCTCCGGTCAGGACGACGCCGACGCCCTGGATGTCGGGGAGGCGGCTGTTGCCCTTGCAGAACTTGTTGTTCTCGTGGATGCGGTTGCCGCGGATGGTCAGGTCACCGGCGCCGGGCTCGCCCTCGTCGCCCACGACGAACACGCCGCCGCAGTTGCCGGTGAGGTTGTTGCCGCTGACGGTGAGGTTCCGCACCCGCCTGACCGTGACCCCGATCCGGTTGCCGGTGAGCCGGTTGCCCCGGATCACGGCGCCCCGGGTGTCGGTGGCGCCGCCTTCGCGCGCGACGGTGTTGGCGATGAAGATGCCCGACTCGGCGTTGTCGCGGGCGATGTTGTCGCGGAAGAACCCGCGGGTGGACCGCTCCTGGGCGATGCCCCAGGTGCTGTTGTTCTCGGAGATCACGCGTTCGACGCTCAGCCGGTCGGTGTACGAGGCCCAGATGCCGTTCCGCTTGAAGCCCGAGACGGTCAGCGCGCGGATCTCGACCCCGGCGACCGGCTGCTCCTCGGTACCCATGACGCAGATGCCGGTGTCGGCCTGCGAGCAGGCGAGGGCGGCCCGCCCGTCGGCCGACGCCTTCGGCCCGGCCGGCAGGGTCTTCGCGGCCGGCGGCCTGATGACCGTCCGCTCTCCCCAGCCGCGCAGCGTCAGCCTCTTCGTGATCAGCACGTTCTCGTAGTAGGTGCCGGGCATCACGGTGATGATGTCGCCCGGCCGCGCGGAGTCCACCGCGTCCTGGATCGAGTCGCCCGGGTGCACTCGGTGTCCGGCCGCGGACGCGGGTGGCGCGAAGACGCCGAAACCGGCGGCCATGACGACGGCGATGCACGTGAGGGACTTCAGTTGTCGGTTCGTCACCCTGCAGAAGTTATGGGCGATTGGGACATATCGCCGCATTGGGTCAGCGTATCGATGCATGCCGTGGGCAAACGGCCGCATTTTGACGTCCGGAGAGTGGATCGTCATACCGGCGGGCACGGCGCTGCGTACCGCGCCGCCCCCGTTGCCCACCGGTCGGCATCGGCACAGGCCGCGACGGGTTTCCCGGTCGCCCCCGGGACGGGCAACGGGCAACCCGTCGACCCCGCCGCGCCGGCGGCTCCAGCCTGGATCCGTCAGCACGAGGCACGAACCGCAAGGGGAAACCATGCGCAAGCTGTTCCGCGGCGCCGCCGCCCTCGCCACCTCCGCCGTCGCCGTGGTCGCGCTCAGCGCCTCGGTGGAGGCGAAGCCGGTCGACACCTGGGCCGGCTGCCCGGACGGGGCCGTCTGCATCTACCCGCAGAACGAGAACCCGGCCGTCAAGCCGACGCACGTCTTCTACCGGTACGGGGCCCACAACCTCAGCAACCAGTTCGGGAAGCACTGGGTGCTGAACAACCAGTACGGCGGTGCGACCGCAAACCTGTGCACCGGCTCCAACGGCGCGGGCTGCGGCAGCCCCATCGCCGCCAAGACCGGTGTGTACGCCGACCTCACGCCGATCAACTCCATCCGCCTCAACCGGTAGCACCCGGGGAGGAGGGTTTCCGGAGCCGTCGCGCTTCGGCTCCGGAAGCTCTTGTTCTCGTCATACCGGCCAGAAGATCCCCGTTTCCGGCTGCCCCTCGCGGTAGCCTGGGCCGTGCCGTCTCACTGCCTGGGCGCACTGCCATGGGGGATGTCGTGGGGGATCCGGACCGCCGGCGGAAGACCGACCACCTGCGGGAGTCCGACGACGCCGCACGGCCCTTCCCTGCCCAACTGAGACGTCTGCGGTTGCAACGCGGCCTGTCCCTGGCGGACCTCGCCCGCGAGACGCACTACAGCAAGGGCTACCTGAGCAAGATCGAGACCGGCTCGAAGCGCGTCACCGTCGATGTGGCGCGCCGCTGCGACGACGTGCTGCAGGCAGGGGGTGAACTGCTGCGGATGGCCCGGGAGGCGGAGTCGTCCGAGGGCGGGGCCGCCGGCGACACGGTCACCGTCGTCGGGCCGCGGACGGAGGCCGAGTGCCCCTACCGCGGCCTGCCCGCCTTCACCGAGCAGGACGCCCGGTGGTTCTTCGGCCGGGAGAGGGCCACCGCCGAGCTGACCGAACGCGTCTTCGAGCGGATCGGCGGCGGGCCCCTGATGCTCGTCGCCCCGTCGGGCGCCGGCAAGTCCTCCCTGCTCAACGCCGGCCTCGTACCGGCCCTGCGGAGCGGCGGCCTCCCCATGCCGGGCGCCGACAGCTGGCCGGTCATCAGGCTCACCCCCACCGCGCACCCGCTGGAGGAGCTGCTCGGCCGCGCCGCGAAGGTGCTGGGCGGCGATCTCGGCATCACGTCGGACGAGGTGCGGGAGCGTCCGCACGTCCTGCTCGACGCGGTCCACCGGCTGTCGGTCCCCCGCCCGGCGGACGCCTCCGGCCTGCCCCCGCCGCCCCTGCGGCCCGTGCTGCTCGTCGACCAGTTCGAGGAGCTGTTCACCCTGTGCGCCGACGAGGACGAGCGGCGGGCGTTCGTACGGGTGCTCTGCGCGCTGGCCGTCCCCGGACCTCCGCACGTCCCGCACGACCCGGCCGTCGTGGTGCTCGGCCTGCGGGCCGACTTCTCCGGGAACTGCCTGGACCTCCCTGAACTCGCCCCGGTCTTCACCGGCGGCCTGTTCGTCCTGCCGCCGATGTCGCCCGAGGAACTGCGGGAGTCGATCACCCGCCCGGCCCGGCTCGCGGGTCTCGCCCTCGAACCGGGACTGGTCCCTGTGCTGCTGCGCGACGTCGGCCTGCGCGACGATCCGCCCGGCGGTGCGACGCCGTCCGGCGCGCTGCCCCTGGTCTCCCACGCGCTGATGGCCACCTGGCGCCAGCGCGAGGGCGCCACCCTGACCGTCGCCGGATACGAGCGCACCGGCGGCATCCAGGGGGCCGTCGCGCGGACCGCCGAGGAGGTCTTCGCCCGCCTCTACCCCGCCGAGCAGAACACGCTCCGGCGCATCCTGGTACGGCTGGTGCACGTCGCCGACGGTACGGGCGCCACCCGGCGCCGGATGGCCCGGACGGCCCTCATGGAGCAACTGGCCGACGCGGGCCCGGCGTCGGCCGCGCTCGACGCCTTCGTACGGGCCCGGCTGATCACCATGGACAGCGACACCGTGGAGATCACCCACGAGGCCCTGCTGCACGCCTGGCCGCGGCTGCGCGGCTGGATCGGCGCCGACCGGGCGGGGCTCCTGATCCACCAGCAACTGGCCCATGCCGCGGCCGAGTGGGAGCGGGAGGGCCGTGATCCGTCGGCGCTCTACCGCGGAACCCGGCTGGACACCGCCCGCTCCTGGGCGGACGAACTCGACGGCAGGAGCCGGCTCGCCCCCGGGGAGGCGGCCTTCCTCCGCGAGAGCCGGGCGGCCCAGGCCGGCCGCGAGCGGCAGGCCGCCCGCCAGGCACGGCTGCGCCAGCGGATGCTGGCCACGCTGGTGGTCCTGCTGGTCCTCGCCGTGGGCGCCGGCGGGCTGGCCTACCAGCAGCGGGCGGGCGCGCTCGGCCAGGAACGGATCTCCCGTTCCCGGGCGCTCGCCCTGCAGTCGGCGGCACTGGCCGCGGGGCAGCCGGAGGCGTCGATGCTGCTCGCCGGCGAGGCGTACCGGACCGCGGAGACCACCGAGGCGCGCGGGGCTCTGCTCAGCACCCAGTCGCAGCCGTTCGTCGCCCGGCTGGGCGGACACGGCGGACCGGTCAACACGGTGGCCTTCGGCCCGGACGACGGAATGCTCGCGACGGGCAGTTCCGACGGGACGGTGACCCTGCGGCGGGTGTCCGACCGGCGCACGACCGCGACCTTCACCCTGGCCGGCCGGGTCCGCTCGGTCGCCGTGAGCCCCGACGGCCGCACGCTCGCAGCTGCCTCCACGGACGGGCCCGCACGGCTCTGGGACACCGCCGGCGGCCGTCCGGGCGCGGCGCTCCCGGCGAGCACGACGGGCTCGCGTGCCGTGGCCTTCGCGCCGGACGGGCGGACCGTGGCCACCGGCTGCCCGGACGGGACGATCCGGTTGTGGGAGACCACCGGGGAGCACCGCGCCGTCGCGTCCCTGGCCGGGCACACCGGGCGGGTCAACGCCCTGTCCTTCGCCGCGGACGGCCGGATGCTGGTCTCGGCCGGCGCCGACCGGACCGTACGGCTGTGGGACCCGGTGGGAGCCGCCGGACTCGCCGTGCTGTCCGGGCACACGGACGAGGTGCTCGGTGCGGCGTTCGCCCCGGACGGCCGTACGGTCGCCACGGGGGGCGTCGACCGGACCGTACGGCTGTGGGACGTGGCGGGGCGCCGGACGACGGCCACCCTCACCGGGCACAGCGACGACGTCAACGGCGTCGCCTTCACACCGGACGGTACGACGGTGGTCAGCGCGGGCGGCGACGGTACGACCCGGCTGTGGGACGTGGCCGGCGGCCGGCTGACGGCGACGCTCGCCGGCCACACCGACTACGTGCTCGGGGCGGCCGTGGACAGCCGGGGCACGATGCTGGCCACCGCAGGGTTCGACCAGTCGGTGGTGCTGTGGGACCTGCGGGGCGCGGTGCTGGCCTCGCGGCCGTTCACGGAGGTCTGGCACGCGGCGTACAGCCCGGACGGGAAGCTGCTGGCCACGGCGGAGGCCGATCACGCGGTGCGGCTGTGGGACGTGGCGGGGCGCAGGGTCGTGGCCACCTTCGAGGGGCACACCGAGACGGTGTTCGCGGTCGACTTCTCGCCCGACGGACGGACGCTGGCCTCGGCCGGCTCCGACGGCTCGATCCAGCTCTGGGACGTCGCGGCGGGCGGCCCGTCGGCCACGCTGGCCGGCCAGGGCGGGACCGTGTTCGCGGTGGACTTCTCGCCGGACGGGCGGACGCTGGCCTCGGCCGGATCGGACGGCACGGTCCGGCTGTGGGACGTCGCCTCGCGCCGCCGGGTCGCCACGCTCGGCGGGCACACGGATTTCGCCAACGACGTGGCGTTCAGCCCCGACGGGCGCACCCTGGCGAGCGCCGGTGACGATCTGACGGTCCGTCTCTGGGACGTGCCCGCCCGCCGCCCGCTGGCGACTCTGACCGGTCACACGGGTGCGGTCCGGGGCGTGGCCTTCTCACCCGACGGCCGTACGCTCGCCAGCAGTGGCAACGACGGGACCGTACGGCTGTGGGACGCCCGGCGCCACCGCTTCGAGTCGGCCCTGTCCGGCCACACCGGGTCGGCGCGGGGCATCGCCTTCTCCCCCGACGGCCGCACGCTCGCCAGCAGCGGCAACGACCGCACGGTGCGGCTGTGGGACGTGGCCGGCCGGCGCACACTGGCGGCGCTCTCCGGACACACCAACGCCGTGTGGGGCGTCGCCTTCGCCCCGGACGGGGGGACGGTGGCGAGCAGCAGTACGGACGGCACGGTGCGGTTGTGGAACCTGGACGTGGGGGCGCGGCTGGCGGCGATCGACCGGCTGCGGCAAGGACGGGGCGGTCCGTCGTCCCGGGACGCCGGGACGGCCCGATGAGGGCCGTCCCGGCGGCCGGCTCCGAGGGGGCGGGGGTCAGCGGTCGCGGACCGCCACGATGCCGTTGAAGACGCCGACGTACGCGGTGCCGTCGGGGCCGAGCGTGATGGGCGCCCAGTTGTTGTCGTAGAGCGGGCCGGTGCCGGTCAGCTGCCGCCAGCGCCGCTCACCGGTGCGGAAGTCCACGGCGGTGAGGTACCATCCGTCGATCCCCCAGGCGTTGGGTTCCTTCTCGTAGAAGTAGATCAGCCCGTTCGCGGTGGAGAGCTTGGGGACCACGGACGGTGCGCGCACGGCGCTCTCCCAGACCGTGTCGCAGCCGCTGCCGTCGGCGCGGACGTCGATGCGGGCCACCCCGCCCACGACGGACTTGCCCAGCAGCAGGCTGGTGGGGTTCTCGTAGCCGTAGTTGTTCTCGACGACGATGCTGTTGCCCCAGGTGATCAGCGAGTTGTCGGTGGTGGAGGCACCGGAGCCGAAGACGGGAACCTTGCAGACCAGCCGCCGGTCCTCGGCGACGTCCGTGCCCCGCCGGTAGACGAGGACGTTCATCCGGTCGTCGGCGTTGTCGGTGATGGCGACGTAGCCGTCGCCGAAGAGGTCCGGGGTGGTCCCCGAACCCTGGTTGACGGAACCGGGCTTGGTGCCGGTGCCGCGGTCGTAGCTCTGGCGCCACAGCACCCGGGGGGTGCCGTCGGCGGCGGCCCGGAAGCCGTAGAGCGCGTGGTCGGAGACGATGGAGACACCGTCCTCGGCCACCGAGAAGGAGTTCTGGATCTCCTCGCCCTCCAGCCGCAGGGAGCGGATCTGCGCGGTCTGCGGGTCCACGGTGCCGACCCGGCCCTGGCGGGTCACCCACCAGATCCGCCCGTCCCAGTCGGGCATCACGGAGGTGACGGGGTCGCAGGTGCCGGTGGGCCGCAGGTTGGTCCAGGTCACGCAGTCGTGCGGGACGTGGCCGGTGAGGTCCCAGTCGTCGTCGACGGTGAACTTCCAGGTGCCGTCCGGGTTCTGGGAGTGGGCGAGGCGCAGGACGTGCTGGCGGGAGTCGGCGAGGACGGCCCGGTCCTGGTCGTCCAGGTAGAAGTAGGCGCCGCCCGAGGTGTCCTTGAAGATCTTCGCGAAGTCGAGCGAGGTGATCGCCTCGACGGTGGAGGAGCGCTGCGGGAGCTGGTACTCGGCGAGCGTGGCGAGCGTACGGGGCTCCAGGAGCTTGACCTTGAAGCCCGAGAAGGTGCCGCACACCGTGACGAGGCGGCCGCCCGAGTCGAAGGTGGCGGTGGCGCACTCGCCGCCGAGTGCCGCGATCTTCTCGCTGGTCACCTGGAGGTTCCTGCCGAGTGGTCCCGACCAGGGGGAGGTGGCGCTGCCGGCCGCGTCGGAGTGCATGCCGCTGCGGCCGTTGGGTGCGAGGTACGGGTGCTGCGGCGGAGCCTCGCCCGGCAGCGGCGCGGCGGTGGCGGGGCCGCCCTCGTAGGGGGTGATCAGCCGGTGGCCCGGCGCCTTGGGTATCTCCTCGGCCTGGGCCGGGGAGCCGCCGTGGAGCACCGTGAAGGCGGCCACGACGGGTAGGACGGCGCAGTTCAGCGCTCTTCGGAACATCCGCACTTCCTCCGTGTCGCAACAGGTCTGTTGACATCGCGTCTGACATCGCGCCGCCGCCAGACGCTAGATCGCGGTGCCCGAGGAGTCCATGCACGCGCCGGATGATTCACGAAGGCGCAACAGTCGGTCAGGGGTTGAGGCTGGAGACGGCGTTCGCGGTGGCCGTCAGGCCGTCGTGGATGGTCGAGGCCATGCTGCTGCTCGCGAGGTAGAAGCCGAGCAGGACGCAGACGAGGGCGTGCGAGAACTTCAGCCCGCCGCTCCGCAGGAAGATCCAGGCGAGGAGGAGGAGCAGGACGACCACGGAGAGGGAAAGCACCATCGAGACCTCCTGAGTCACCGTCATGGTGGCGCAGAGGGGGGTGCTTCCGGGGGAACGACGTGTCCGCCGTACGGGTGTTGACCGTCCGTGACGGACGGTCAGTGCTTGACGATCTCGTCCCAGTGGACCGTGCGCCCGCACCAGCGGTCGAGGAGCACCGGGTCGTGGCCCACCGCGAGCAGTGCGGCACCCGTCTCGGTGCGGTAGTCCTCGACGACCGCGACCAGCGCGGCCGTGGTGGAGGCGTCCAGCATCGCGGTCATCTCGTCGCAGACCAGCCAGCGCGGCCGCAGCACCAAGGCCCTGGCCAGACAGGCGCGTTGCAGCTGGCCGTCGCTGACCTCGTGGGGACGGCGGGAGAGCAGGTCCGCGCCGAGTCCCACCCGCTCCGCCAACTCGGCGACGCGCGTCTCCGCTTCCGTCCGCCGTCCGGTCGCCCGGAGGGGTTCGGCCACGATGTCGCGCAGCCTGAGGCGGGGGTCGGCGGCGAGACGCGGCTGCTGGAAGACGACGCCGACCGCGGTGCGCAGGGAGCGGGGAGCCCGGTGGAAGAAGCCCGTGACGGTGTGGCCGTCGAGGGTCACGGTCCCCCCGTCGGGCCGGTGCAGCAGGGCGGCGACCCGGGCCAGGGTGGACTTGCCGCAGCCGCTCGGCCCGAGCAGACCGAGGGACTCCCCCGGACGCAGGCTCAGGTGGGCGCCGCGGACCGCGGGGGCGCGGCGGTCGTAGCCCGCGGTGATGTCGTCGAGCTCAAGCATGGTGGCAGGCCACCCCTTCGGTGAGCACGGGCCGCCGGGTGCGGCAGAGCGGGTCGGCGGCGGCGCAGCGGGCGGCGAAGGCGCAGCCCGGCGGGAGCGCGCCGAGCTCGGGCGGGGCCCCGGGGACGGGGGTGAAGGCGCGTTCGGGAAGGGCGTCGAGGAGGCCCCGGGCGTAGGGGTGGCGGGGTCCGGGGCTGCCGAAGAAGGTGCCGGCCGGGGCGATCTCGACGATCCGTCCCGCGTACATGACGGCGACGGTGTCGGCGATCCGCTCGGCCGCGGCCAGGTCGTGCGTGATCATCAGCAGTGCCCGGCCGTCGGCGCGGGTGTGGGCGCGGAGTTCGTCGACGGTGCGCTCGACGAGGTCGCGGTCGAGACCGGTGGTGGGTTCGTCGGCCAGGAGGAGCGGGGCGTCGCCCACGAGGGCGAGGGCGGTGGCCGCGCGCTGGGCGAGGCCGCCGGAGAGCTCGTGGGGGTGGCGGTCGAGGTGGGACGCGGGGAAGGCGGCACGCCCGGCCGCCTTCCGGGCCGCCGCGCGCAGGGCGGCGAGCCTGTGCCGGCGTCCGCGGCGGGCGGGCCGGTCGGAGGCGCCGGAGGCGGGCACCGGTCCGGCCGGCGAGGGACGGGGCCCGGCCGACGTGGCCTCCGTGGCGGGGCCGGCATGTCCGGTGCCGGCCAGTTCACGGGGCCCGGCCGACGTGGCCTCCGTGGCGGGGCCGGCGTGTCCGGTGCCGGCCAGTTCGCGAACGGTCTCCTCCAGCTGGGCGCGGACGGTGCGGACCGGGGTGAGGTGCGCGGCCGGGCTCTGCGGGACGAGACCGACGCGTCGGCCTCGTACGGTCCGGGCGAGGGTGCGCTCGTCGGCGGCCAGCAGGTCGAGGCCGTCGGCGAGCCGGGCCGATCCGGCGGTCTCGGCGTTGCCGGGGAGCAGGCCGAGGAGGGCGGAGGCGAGTACGGACTTCCCGCAGCCGCTCTCCCCGACGAGGGCGAGGCTCTCGCCGGGGGCGAGGGCGAAGGTGACGCCGGTGACGGCCTCCACGTACCGGCCCGCGGACATGCGGAAGCGGACGGAGAGGTCCTGGACGCGCAGGACGGGACCGGCCCCGCCGGGGCGGGGAGCGTCGGCTCCGGCGGTGGTGGCGGGGGGCGAGGGGGTCACAGGGTCAGCTCCGAGCGGCGGCGCGGGTTGAGGCGGTCGCGCCAGGCGCCCGCGAGACCGGCGATGGCCAGGGTCGGGAGGATCAGGAGGAGGCCGGGGAAGAGGGTGGGCCACCAGTCACCGGCGAGGAGCGAACCGCGTGCGCTCTGCACGAGGTTGCCCAGGCTCGCCTGGTGGGCCGGCAGTCCGAGGCCGAGGAAGGAGAGGGCGGACTCGTGCCACATCGCGTGCGGGATCATCAGCACGGCGGCGAGGCCCGCCTGCGGGAGGACGCCGGGCACCAGGTGCCGTACGGCGACCCGCCACCGCGAGGCGCCGCCGGAGACTGCGGCGTCCACGTAGGCCCGGCCGCGCAGGGACATGACCTCCGCGCGGACGATCCGGGCCGTGGAGAGCCAGTGGGTCACCGCGACGGAGGCCACGACGGGCCAGACGCCCGGCCGGAACACCGCCACCACGAAGATGCCCAGGAGCAGGTGCGGGACGGAGGAGAGGGTGTCCACGGCACGCATCGCCAAGCGGTCGGTCCAGCCGCCGAGCGCACCGGCGGCCGCGCCCACCGCGGTGCCGATCACGGTAGCGACGAGTGCGGCCACCAGTCCGACGAAGAGGGAGACGCGCAGTCCGTAGACGCAGCGCAGCAGCAGGTCGCGTCCGACATCGTCGGTGCCGAAGGGGTGGTCCCACGAGGGGGGTTGCAGCTTGGCCGCCAGGTCGACCGCCTGCTGGTCCAGTGGTGCCAGCGGGGGTACGAGCACGACGGCGAGCACGATCACCGCCATGACGGCGGCGGAGGCGCGGACCCTCAGGGTGCGGGTGGAGCGCCGGGTGCGGCCCTGTGGGCGCCAGACCTGCTCAGCCATCGAAGCCCACCCTCGGGTCGGCCAGCCCGTACAGCAGGTCGGAGAGGAGGTTCCCGGCGAGTACGGCGGCAGTGGCCAGCACCGTCAGGGCGGCCAGGAGCGGGAAGTCGACGGAGGTGGCCGCCTGTACGGTCGCCGCGGCGATCCCGGGCCAGCTGAAGACCGTCTCCACCAGGAGGGCGCCGGTGATCAGTTCGGGTACCCGGGAGCCGACCAGCGTCAGCACCGGCAGCATGCCGGAGCGCAGGGCGTGCCCGAGCAGGACCCTGCGTTCGGCCAGACCCCGTGCGCGGGCCCCGCGTACGGGGTCCTCCGCGAGCGCGTCGGCCACGCCCTGGCGGACGTAGAGGAAGAACCAGGGCAGCTGGGAGACGCCCAGGACCAGTGCGGGGAGCACGACGTGGGAGGCGACCTGCCCGGCGGTGACGGTGTCACTGCCCGCGTCGGTGAGGCCGCCCGAGGGCAGCGCGCCGAGCCGGACCGAGAAGAACCAGATGGCGAGCAGTGCCAGCCAGAAGGCCGGGGCCGCCTCCAGGGTGTAGGCGACTGCGGACACGGCGCGGTCCAGCGGGCCGCCCGCCCGGCGTGCGGCGAGCACCCCGAGCGCGGTGCCCACGAGCACGGCCAGGCTGAAGGCGCAGGCAGCGAGCAGGGCCGACCAGCCCACCCGCTCCGCGATGACGTCGGCGACGGGCTGGCGCATGACGGCGGAGGTCCCGAGGTCGCCCGTGAGCGCCGAGGTCAGCCAGTCCCACCAGCGGGCGGCCAGGGGCCGGTCGACGCCGAGGTTGGTCCGCAGCTGGTCGAGTTCGGCCTGTGAGGCGGTGAGTCCGGCGGTGCCGGCGTAGGCCTTGACGGGGTCGAAGGGGGACAGTGCGGCGAGGGCGAACACGCCGAAGGTGACGGCGAGCAGGACGGGGGCGGCGGACAGGGTCCGCCGCCCCGCCATGCGCGCCATCGGCCTCCAGGGGAGGCGGACGGAGCGGGTGGTCACAGGGCGCGGCTCACTTCTTCTTCGGCTTGGGCTTCCAGCTCTCGACGTTCCACCAGGGGCCGGCGCCGAGACCGTGGTCGTGCGGCTCCACCTGGGTGCCGAGCCCCTCCCACCGGTCGTTCACCACGTAGAGGTGGTCGATGTGGGTGAGGAAGACATAGCCCGGGTTGTCGGCGAGGCGCCGCTGCACCGTGTCGTAGGCGGCCTTGCGGACGGCCGGGTCGGCGGTGCGGCGGCCTTCGGCGAGGGCCGCGTCCACGGCCGGATCGTCGTACCAGGCCATGTTGTTGAAGCCGTCGCCGCCCAGTGACGAGGTGAGCAGCAGGTACTGGTCGAAGTCCGGGTCGGCCGGTGAGCCGCCGCCCGCGAGGACGGCCTCCGTCTTCATCCGGGGCTCGATGACCTCCCAGGTCCCGGCCTCCACCGTGACCTCGATACCGGCCTTCCTGGCGTCGGAGGCGAAGGCGAGGGCGTGGTCCTGGCGGATCTTGTCGCCGGAGGTGTACCAGAGCGGGAAGGAGGCGCGGACCCCGTCCTTGACGCGGATCCCGTCCTCGCCCGCCTTCCAGCCGGCGTCGTCGAGGATCCTGCGGGCCCGGTCGAGGCCGTGGCGGCGCTCGGTGCCGGCCGTGAACCACGGGCTGTCGGTCGGCACCGGGCCGAAGGCGGGCTTGCCCGCGCCTTCGAGCAGCTTGTCGACCATGGCCGTGCGGTCCACGGCGATGTCGAGTGCCCGGCGGACGGCGAGGTCACCGGTGACCTTGTGGTGCGTGGGGAGGGTGACGTTGCGGTAGTCGAAGGTCTTGGCGGCGTAGGTGCGGCGCGACCGGTCCTTGGCGAAGCCCTCGGCCAGGTTGGGCGGCAGGATGGCGCCGTCCAGCTCGCCGGAGCGCAGCCGGGTGGCGCGGACGTCGTCGTCCTTGATCACGGCCATGGTGAACTTCTTGACGGCGGGCTCGCCGCCCCAGTAACGGGGGTTGGCCTTGAAGCTGAGCTTCTCGCCCTTGGACCAGCCGGCGAGCACGTAGGGGCCGGTGCCGACGGGCCGCGTGGTGAAGTCGCCGCTGTTGACGTCCTGCGCGCCCGCGATGTGCTCGGGGGCGATGGGCAGCACGGTCCGCTCGGCGAAGGGCGCGTAGGGGTACTTCAGGGTGAAGACGACGGTGTCCTCACCCTTCGCCTCGACGCCCTCGATCGCGTCCAGCTCGGTCTTGGAGGCGTTGTTCGTCCCCGCGGCGAGGATGGTCCGGTAGGTGAAGACGACGTCCTTGGCGGAGAAGGGGGCTCCGTCGCTGAAGGTGACGCCCCGGCGCAGCGTGAAGGTGTAGGTGCGTCCGTCCGCGGAGACCTCGGGGAGGTGCTCGGCCAGGGCGGGCTTCAGCTTCATGTCCGCGTCGTGGGTGAGCAGGCCGTCGAAGATCTTGGAGTTGCCGTCCTTGCCGTAGCCCAGCAGCGGGCTGAGGCTCTCCGGCTCGGTGGCGATGCCGACCACGACCGAGTCGGCGGCTGCCGCACCGCCGGCGCCGGCTCCGGGGGCGGAGCAGGCCGCCACGCCCGTGATGAGTGCGGCGGCCACCGTCGCCCTGGCCGCTCCCCGTACTGTCCGGGCCGTCATGCTCTGCACATCCCTGTTCGCGTTCATCCGTTATTGCAAAGAGCTGGCAATAATGCCAGAGGCGATCAGAAGTCGACGAATCGGGTCACATCACCGGTCGGCGACGCACAGGTCTTGTCGCCCTCCCGTCTTCCGTGCCATATATGTCTAGACCTTTACGGAAGCCGAGGAAGGCCCCCCGTGCGACGCAGCGCCCCCACGCTCGCCCTCTTCCTGGCCCTCGCCGGCCTCACGGGCCCCACCGCGTGCACCGCCCCCGACACCGAGCCGCCGTCCGCCCCCACCGGACTCACCGCCCAGGCCGGCAGCGCCACCTCCGTGCACGTCATGTGGAACGGGGCGGCGAACCGGGACGGGGTGACGCGCTATCAGGTCTTCGAGGCCGGACGGCTGGTGCGGGAACTCCCCGCCGAGAAGACCATGGTCGACATCACCGGCCTCACGCCGCAGACCGGCTACTCCTTCACGGTGCGGGCCCTGGACTCCGCCGGCAACCTCTCCGGGGCCGGACCGGCCGCGGCCGTGACCACCCCGGCGGCGAAGGCCGAGGACCGCACGGCACCCACCGCCCCCGCCACCACCGAGGGCAGCGCCACCGGCCCCCGCTCCGCCCGGGTCTCATGGGCCCCCTCGACGGACGACACGGGTGTCACGGCGTACGACGTCTACCAGAGCGGCGTACGCATCCACACCGCCGGGCCCGGCGAGAGCGCGACCACGCTGACCGGCCTCCGGCCCGACACCGTCTACACCTTCACGGTCCGGGCCAGGGACGGCGCGGACAACTCCTCCCCCGACGGCCCGGCCGTGGACGTGAGCACGCCGCCCGCCTCCGGCGACGGCCCGGGCACCGCGCCCGCCGACCTCACGGCGACCGCCTCACCGGGCGCCGTCACGCTCACCTGGACCGCCCCGGACACCGGGCGCCCGACCGCCGAGTACGAGCTGTACGTCAACGGACGGCCCACCACCGTCATCCAGTTCGGCGCGGGCGCCGTACCCACCGGACGGGTGGAGCACCGCCTCACGGTGGCGGAGCCCGCCGGCACCGAATGGACCGTAAAACTGCGGGCCAGGCTCCCCGACGGCACCTGGGGGGCCTTCTCGGCGGAGCGGCGGATCTCCCTCGCCGGGTGACCCCGGACACCGATCCCGCTCCGACGGCGCGGTGGGACAGGAGATCACGCACAATACTCCCGTGTTCGGTGAGTACTCGGTCAATGACAATCAGCCAGATTCCACGGACGGCGTCCCCACCCCGGGCGCCGGGACACCCCTGGGCAACCTCCCGCCGGAACCGGCGAGCTTCATCGGCAGGCGGCCCGAACTGGACCTGCTCGACCGGCTGTTGCGCGAGCGGAGACTGATCACCCTGACCGGGGTGGGCGGCGTCGGCAAATCCCGGCTCGCCCTGCGCGCGGTCGCCGGTGCCGGCCAGGCCCGGCCGGACGGCGTCTGGTGGGTCGACCTGTCCCCGCTGCGCGATCCCGCCCTGCTGACCGCGACGGTCGCGCACGCCGTCGGCCTCGCCGACCACACCCCGCGCCCGCTCGACGAGGAGCTGTGCGCGTGGATGGCCGACCGGGAGCTCCTGCTCGTCCTGGACACCTGCGAGCACCTGGTCTCCGCCTGCCGCCACCTGGCGGGCGAACTGCTGCAGTCCGCGCCCGGGTTGACCATCCTGATCACCTCCCGGGAGCCGCTGCGCTGCGCGACCGAGGAGGTCGTCGAGGTCCGCCCGCTGCCCTGCGAGGGACCCGACAGCGACGCCCTGGCCCTCTTCCGGGCCCGCGCCCTCGCCGCGGCCCCGCGCGCCGCCGCCGTCTTCGCCGACCCGGAACGGACCGCGGTCGCCGCCGAGGTGTGCCGACGCCTGGACGGGATCCCCCTCGCCCTGGAACTCGCGGGCGCCCGACTGCGGTTGTGGACCGTCGAGCAGATGGCCGAGCGGATCGACGAACGCTTCGAGATGCTGTCGGACGTCCGTGTCCCCCGGCCGCCCCGGCACCAGACGATGCGGACGACGATCGGCTGGAGCCACGAACTGTGCGAGCCGCTGGAGCGGCTGCTGTGGGCCCGGCTCTCGGTGTTCACCGGCGACTTCGACATCGCCGCGGCACGCGCCGTGTGCGCGGGCGGACCTCTGCCCGCCGCCCGGGTGGAGCGCGTACTGACCGGTCTCGCCGCCAAGTCCGTGGTCCTGCGCACCGAGGAGCGGGGCGCCGGCGCCCGCTACCGGCTGCTGGACACGATCCGCGAGTACGGGCACGACTGGCTGGCCGAGCTCGGCGAGACGCAGCTGGTCACCGACCGGCACGCCCACTGGTACGCGGCGCTTTCGCACGCCGCCGACCGGGGCTGGATGGGGCCGGGGCAGGTCGACTGGTACCGCAGGATCACCGCCGAGCACGCGCAGTTGCGCACCGCACTGGAGCACCTGCTCACCGCCGACCCGACGGCGGCACTGGAGATGGCCGGCGCCCTGTGGTTCTACTGGTTCGCGTGCGGGCACGTGCACGAGGGCCGGGCCTTCCTGGAACGGGCCCTGGAGATCGCCCCGCGCACGGAGGTCGCGTACAACCAGGCACTGTGGTCCCTCGGGCTCACGATGGTGCTCCAGGGCGACATGGAGGAGGCCCGGCGCATTGGCGAGCAGTGCGCGCGGAACGCCGCCCATCTCGCCGACCCCGAACGGGAGCTGCGCGCCGCCTATCTGCACGCGGCGGCCGTCCTCATGCCGGGTGACCCGGTACGCGCCCTGGAACTGGCCGGACCGCAGGCCCGGGCCGCGCACGGCGGACGGACGACCGGGCCGGGCTGGCTCCTGTGCAAGCTGTCCACCAGCTACTCGCTGTGCGCCCTGGGGCGCTTCGGGGAGGCGGCCGAGGAGGCGCGGTCGCTGCGCGAGGTCTGCGCGGAGCTGGGCGAACGCTGGATGCGGGCCTACGCGGACTACATCCTGGCGGTGGCCGCGCTGGGCCTGGGCGACCACGGGGAGGCCGCACGCCACGTACGGGCGATGCTGTCCGGGAAGCGGCTCCTCGGCGACAGGCTGGGCATCGCACTGGGCCTGGACCTGCTGGCCGCGGCGGTGGCCGGGCTGGGCGACGGCGAACTGGCGGCGCGCCTGCTGGGCACCGGTCACGCGTGGTGGCGGACCGTGGGCCGTCCGCAGATGGGCTCGCCCTCCCTGAGGGCCGTGCGCGACCAGGGCGAACGGCAGGCCCGGGCGGCTATCGGGGACGCGGCCTTCGAGGCGGCGTTCCGGGGCGGGGCGGCGGCGCCCACGGGCTGATTCCGGCCCGTGGACGGCGCGCTGCGTAACGTTGCCGGGGCTCCCGTCAGTACGGGAGGGGTCTGCCCGACGGTGTGCGCAGATCCAGGTCTCGGGGGGCGGGCTTGGGGACGGGCTTGCGGATCAGCTGCTGGCGCATGCTGCCTCCTCGCTCAGACCAGGGCCGGGCGGCGGGGTTCCACCGCGCGGCTGTCGGGGAGCAGTTCACCGGTGTCGTCGAAGATCACGACTCCGTTGCAGAGCAGGCTCCATCCCTGTTCGTGATGGGAGGCCACAATGCGGGCGGCGTCGTGGTCGGCGCTGTCGGCGGCTGGGCAGGGGGGCTGGTGGGAGCACATGGCGCACCTCCTCGCGATGTGGGGCGGGAGGGCCGGTGGTCACCCGGTCGAATCCGCGATCCACGGTGGCGGCGAGTATTACTGATCGCTGCCCCCGGACGGAACCCATATTCGCCGTCCAGTTCACGGTGTGTATGCCCGATTACCATGCGCTCATGCCCGTTATCCGGATCGTTCACCGTACGTCCGCCCCCGCCGCCGAGGCGTGGTCCAGGCTCACGGACTGGGAGCGCCACGGCGCGCAGGTCCCTCTCACGCGGACGATCATCGAGACGGCGCCACCGACGCAGGTGGGAACGATCTTCACGGCCCGCACGGGTGTGGGCAGGATCACATTCGACGACCGGATGGAGGTCGTCGTGTGGCGGCCGCCCGCGGCGGGCTCGCCGGGACTGGTCCGGCTGGAGAAGCGCGGCCGGCCGGTGACGGGCTGGGCGGAGACCGAGATCCGCCCCCTCCCCGCGGGCGGCGCGGAGATCCACTGGCGCGAGGACCTCCGCCTGCGCGGCCTCCCCCGCGCCCTGGACCCCCTGGTGGCGACAGCCGGCCGCCTCCTCTTCGGCCGCGCCATCACCCGACTGCTCCGCACCTGAGACCGGCAAGCCGGTGCGGGCCGCGCAGCCGACGGCCCGGTACCGCCGCACGCCCGGTACGGCCGCACGCGTACAACCGCACGCACGCCCCGTACGGCCGCAGGCCAGGCACGACCGCAGGCCCGGCACGGCCACACGCCCGTACGGCCGCGGGGCGGTACGACCACAGGGCGGTACGGCCGCAGGGCGGCACGGCCACACGCCCGTACGGCCGCAGGGCGGTACGACCACAGGGCGCCCGGAGCGGACGGGCGGCGCGGGCGGCGCGGGGGTTGCGGGGCCTCGGGCCCCGCGTCCGGTTCGGCTCCGCGCTAGCGGATCGGCATGCCCGAGATCGTGCGCGCGATCACCAGCCGCTGGATCTCGCTGGTGCCCTCGAAGATCGTGTAGATCGCACTGTCCCGGTGCATCCGCTCGACCGGGTACTCGCGGGTGAAACCGTTGCCGCCGAGGATCTGGACGGCCTGGGCGGTGACCTTCTTGGCGACCTCGCTCGCGAAGAGCTTGGACATCGAGCCCTCGGCCGATTCGAAGGGCCGCCCCGCGACCGCCATCCACGACGCCCGCCACACCAGCAGCCGCGCGGCGTCGATCTGCGTGCGCATGTCGGCGAGCTGGAAGGCCACACCCTGGTTGTCGATGATCGGGCGGCCGAACTGCGTACGGGTCTTCGCGTAGTCGAGGGCCACCTCGTACGCGGCGCGCGCCGTGCCCACCGCCATCGCCCCGACGGCCGGCCGCGAGGCCTCGAAGGTCGCCATGGCCGCGTTCTTGACCCGCTCGCCCCCGCCGCTGCGGGCCCGCTCCCGGGCCCGGGCGAGCCGCTCGTCCAGCTTCTCCTTGCCACCCAGCAGGCAGTTGCCGGGGATCCGTACGTCCTCCAGGACCACCTCGGCGGTGTGGGAGGCGCGGATGCCGTGCTTCTTGAACTTCTGCCCCTGGGACAGCCCCGGGGTGCCCGGCGGCACGATGAAGGAGGCGTGCCCCTTGGTGCCCAGCTCCGGGTCGACGACGGCCACGACGATGTGGACGTTGGCGATACCGCCGTTGGTGGCCCAGGTCTTGGTGCCGTTGAGCACCCACTCGTCCTTGGCCTGGTCGTAGACGGCCCGGGTGCGCATCGAGCCGACGTCCGAGCCGGCGTCCGGCTCGGAGGAGCAGAAGGCGGCGACCTTCACCTCGTCGGGAGTGCCGTACATCTGGGGGATCCAGGTGCCGATCTGCTCCTCGGTGCCGTTCGCCACGACGCCGATCGCCGCGAGCCCGGTACCGACGATGGACAGCGCGATGCCGGCGTCGCCCCAGAAGAGCTCCTCCATGGCCATCGGGATGCCGAGTCCGGTCGGGTCGAAGAACTGCTGGGCGTAGAAGTCCAGCGAGTAGATGCCGACCTTGGCGGCCTCCTGGATGACGGGCCACGGAGTCTCTTCGCGCTCGTCCCATTCCGCGGCGGCGGGTCGCATCACATCGGCCGCGAAGCCGTGGATCCAGTCCCGCACCTGCTTCTGGTCGTCGTTCAGCTCCATGGTGAACTCCGCCATGTCCCCTCCACCTGTCGTACGCGTTCGATCCGGAAGTTACCAGCGGTAACCTGCATGGGGGCCACAGTCTGTTACCGGCGAGTAAGCACTGTCAAGCACGAGCGATGCCGTCGACGGCTCTCAGGTCGTGCCCACCGATTCGATCGCCGGGGTGCCTCGGGTGTTACGTTGCGTGGGCGTCACGCACATCGCAAGGGCGGGGAGAGAAACACGTCATGGAGACCACGCAGCAGTCCGGCGAACCGGGAGCGGCCGAACGCCGTCGGCGCGAGCTGCTCGAAGCCGCCGACCGGGTCGTGCTCAGGGACGGCCCCAAGGCCTCCATGAACGCCATCGCGGCCGAGGCCGGCATCACCAAGCCCATCCTCTACCGGCACTTCGGGGACAAGGCGGGCCTCTACCAGGCGCTCGCCGTCCGGCACACCGACGCGCTGCTCGACTCGCTGCGGGCGGCGCTCGACGCCCCCGCCGAGCGCCGCCGACGGGTGGAGTCGACCCTGGACACCTATCTGGCCGCCATCGAGGCGCGCCCGCAGGTCTACCGCTTCCTGATGCACCCGGCGGAGGACTCGCACACCGCCGAGCGCGGCTTCGACGTCGGCCTGCACTCGGCACCGCTGCTGCGCCGACTCGGCGAGGAGCTGGCCCAGGTGATCAGCGAGCGGGTCGACCTCGGCCCGGGCGGGGAGCAGCTGGCCCGGGTCTGGGGCCACGGCATCGTCGGCATGATGCACGCGGCCGGCGACTGGTGGCTGGGTGAACGCCCCTGCGAGCGCGCCGACCTGGTCGCGGGCCTCACCGACCTCCTCTGGGGCCGCCTGTCCACCGCCGGGAACCGCGAGGACGGCCCCGGCTTCTGACCCCTCTGGCGCCGCCGCGCAAGAACAGCCCGCCGGCGTTCGAGGCGCGGGTCCGGGCAGGGCCCGGTGACCGGCGGAGCCGGGCCGGGTGGAGCACCGCCCCGGGCGCCCGCCTCGGCCTCCGGCGAGACCGGAGCCACCCCGGCCGAGGAGAGGCGAGCCGGGGGCGGGCCCCAGCCCGGTGGCCGGGGGCTCCGCTAGCCGCGCAGCGACTCGGCCCCCCACGGGGCCTTGCGGATCGCCCGCCGCAGCCGGCGGGCCCGCATCCCCGTCACGCGGTCCGCGTACACGGTCCCGTCGAGGTGGTCGCACTCGTGCTGGAGGCAGCGCGCGAAGAAGCCCGTCCCGGAAACCCGTACCGGGGCGCCGTCCGAGGTGACCCCCTCCACGACCGCGTGGTCGAAGCGGGCGGTGCCCGCCTCCAGCCCCGGCAGGGACAGGCAGCCCTCGGGCCCGAGGAACTCGTCCCCGTCGGCCGTCACCAGACGTGGGTTGACGATGTGCCCGACGTGCCGTACGTCTTCGTCATCGGGACAGTCGTAGACGAACACCCGCTGGGCGACACCGATCTGGTTCGCGGCGAGGCCGACGCCCTCGGCGGCGTACATCGTCGCGAACATGTCCTCGATGAGCCGGTCGAGGGCCGGGCCGAACTCGGTGACCTCGGGGCAGGGCGAGTGGAGCACCGGATCACCCAGCAGGCTCATGGTGCGGACGAGTCCGGTGGTACCGGGGATGAGGCGCTGTCGCATGGCCGTAAGCGTACGACGGGCGACTATATGAGGAGATCCGCGGCGGGCCGGGGGCGCCGCGGTCAGGGCTCCGGCCGGTACTGGATAGGCTGGGGCCGACCGACGCTAGGAGGACAAGGGACGATGGCAGGCAACACGGAGCCGCTTTCGCCGCGGGCCAAGCTGGCCGTGACGGCGGGCAAGGCCGCGGCGGCGGTGTCGCGGGCCGCGGGACGCGGAAGCGGATCGGTGATCGGCGGCAAGGTCGCACTCAGGCTCGACCCCGATCTTCTCGGCGCGCTGGCGCAACACCTCGACGTCGTCCTCGTATCAGCGACGAACGGCAAGACCACGACGACCCGGCTGATCGCCGAGGCCCTGCGGGCCAGCGGTCCCGTCGTCTCCAACGCCCTCGGCGCCAACATGCCGGCGGGCATCACCTCGGCGCTCGCCGGCGGTTCGGACGCCAAGTACGGCGTCATCGAGGTCGACGAGAAGTACCTGGCCGGAGTGGCCCGGGACGTCACCCCCAAGGTGATCGCCCTGCTCAACCTCTCCCGCGACCAGCTGGACCGCGCCGCCGAGACCCGCATGCTCGCGGAGAAGTGGCGCGAGGGCCTCCAGGGCTCCAAGGCCGTCATCGTCGCCAACTGCGACGACCCGCTGATCGTCTGGTCCGCGTCCTCCTCCCAGAACGTGGTGTGGGTGGCGGCCGGCCAGGAGTGGAAGGACGACGCCTGGTCGTGCCCCTCGTGCGGCGGCGTCATGCAGCGCCCGGGCGACGACTGGTTCTGCGGCGAGTGCGGCTTCCGCCGCCCGACCCCGACCTGGGTGCTCTCCGGCGACCACGTGCTGGACCCGCACGGCTCGGCCTGGCCGATCCACCTCCAGCTGCCCGGCCGCGCCAACAAGGCCAACGCCGCCACCTCGGCCGCCGTGGCCGCCGTCTTCGGCGTCCCGCCGCAGGTCGCGCTGGAGCGGATGTACCAGGTGCAGGCCGTCGCCGGACGCTACGACGTCGTCCACTTCCAGGGCCGTGAGCTGCGACTGCTGCTCGCGAAGAACCCGGCGGGCTGGCTCGAAACGTTTTCGCTGATCGACCCGCCGCCGACCCCGGTGATCCTCTCGGTGAACGCGCGCGGCGCCGACGGGACCGACACCTCCTGGCTGTGGGACGTCGACTACCCGCGGCTGGCCGGCCACCCGATCTTCGTGATCGGCGACCGCAAGCTGGACCTCGCGGTCCGCCTGGAGGTCGCGGGCCTGGACTTCCGGGTGTGCGAGACCCTCGACGAGGCCGTGCAGCTCGCGCCGCCCGGACAGATCGAGCTGATCGCCAACTACACCGCCTTCCAGGACGTGCGCCGCCGCGTCGGCAACTAGTACTCATACCCCCAGAGGACACAAGAGCATGAGCGACAACAGCCTGCGTCTGGTGTGGGTCTACCCCGACCTGCTCAGCACGTACGGAGACCAGGGCAACGCCCTCGTCGTGGAGCGCCGGGCCCGCCAGCGCGGCCTGGACGTGCAGCGCGTGGACGTGCGCAGCGACCAGCCCATCCCCACCTCGGGCGACATCTACCTGATCGGCGGCGGCGAGGACCGTCCGCAGCGCCTGGCCGCGGAGCGGCTGCTGCGCGACGGCGGTCTGGAGCGTGCCGTCTCGAACGGGGCGATCGTCTTCTCCGTCTGCGCCGGCTACCAGATCCTGGGCAAAGAGTTCGTCAACGACCAGGGCCAGCGCCAGGAGGGCCTCGGCCTGCTGGACGTCGTCACCGTGCGCGGTGAGGGCGAGCGGTGCGTCGGCGACGTCCTCGCCGACATCGACCCGCGGCTGGGCCTGCCGCAGCTGACGGGCTTCGAGAACCACCAGGGCGTCACCCACCTCGGCCCGACGGCGAAGCCGTTCGCCCGGGTGACCATGGGCCGCGGCAACGGCACCGGCGACGGCACCGAAGGCGCGTACAACGACACGGTGTTCGGCACCTACATGCACGGGCCCGTGATGGCGCGCAACCCGCAGATCGCGGACCTGCTGCTGAAGCTGGCGCTCGACGTGAACGCCCTCCCGGCCATAGACGACCGGTGGTACGAGGCACTGCGCGCGGAGCGGATCGCGGCCGCGACGCAGCCCGCCTAGCACCCTCGCGGAGCGCTCATCAGGGCGACCCCCGCATCATGTGTTCGGCCCGGTTTTCCCTAGGGGGAACCGGGCCGACGTCGTTTCGCACGACGATCACGACCAGCATGTGGAGGATGGTTCAGCGCACCTCCAAACCGCTTGTAGGGTGGCCGTAGTTCCAACCGGACGACGTGGTCCGGTCGCCGGCCCACGTTGCAAAGGTCTTTTCTGCCATGCGCATAGGTGTGCTCACTTCCGGTGGCGACTGCCCCGGCCTCAACGCCGTCATCCGCTCCGTCGTACACCGCGCCGTCGTCGACCACGGCGACGAGGTGATCGGCTTCCACGACGGCTGGAAGGGCCTGCTGGAAGCGGACTACCGCAAGCTCGACCTCGATGCCGTCGCCGGCATCCTCGCCCGCGGCGGCACCATCCTCGGCTCCTCCCGGGTCCAGCCCGCGCACCTGCGCGACGGTGTCGAGCGTGCCCGCGGGCATGTCGCCGACCTCGGCCTCGACGCGATCATCCCGATCGGCGGCGAAGGCACCCTGAAGGCCGCGAACCTGCTCTCGCAGGCCGGCCTGCCGATCGTCGGCGTCCCGAAGACCATCGACAACGACATCGCCTCCACCGACGTCACCTTCGGTTTCGACACCGCCGTCGGGGTGGCCACGGAGGCGCTCGACCGTCTGAAGACCACCGCCGAGTCCCACCAGCGCGTGATGGTCGTCGAGGTCATGGGCCGCCACACCGGCTGGATCGCCCTGCACTCGGGCATGGCGGCCGGCGCGCACGCGATCGTCGTACCGGAGCGCCCCTTCGACATCGACGAGCTGACGGCGATCGTCGGCGAGCGCTTCTCCGCGGGCAAGCGGTTCGCGATCGTCGTGGTCGCCGAGGGCGCCAAGCCGAAGCCCGGCTCGATGGCCTTCGAGGAGCGCGGCAAGGACATCTACGGCCACGAGCGGTTCGCCGGCATCGGCAACCTGCTGGCCGTCGAGCTGGAGAACCGTCTGGGCAAGGAGGCCCGGCCGGTGATCCTGGGTCACGTCCAGCGCGGCGGCACGCCCACCGCGTACGACCGGGTCCTCGCGACCCGGTTCGGCTGGCACGCGGTGGAGGCGGCGCACCGGGGTGAGTTCGGCATGCTGACCGCGCTGCGCGGCACGGAGATCGAGATGGTCCCGCTCGCCGAGGCCACCTCCACGCTGAAGACCGTCCCGGCCGAGCGCTACGAAGAGGCCCAGACGGTTCTCTGACCGCTCCCCGGCGTCCCATTTGTGGCAGACCGCCCCCGCGCGCACGAGCGTACGGGGGCGGCACTACTGTGGTGGGGCAGCACAGTCGAGGGAGTGAACAGATGGACCACAGCGGGCACGGCATGGACATGCACATGGACTTGCCGCCGTTCACTCTCGGGCGCGGGCTGGAGTTCTCCTTCGACGCGTTCTTCCTGTTCGGCTCCCTGCTGGCGCTCGCCCTGTACGGGTGGGGCGTGCTGCGGCTGCGCCGTCGCGGGGACTCCTGGGCGCTGGGCCGGACGATCGCGTTCACCATCGGCGTGCTCACCGTGATCCTGGTGATGTGCACCAAGCTGAACGACTACGGCATGGTCATGTTCAGCGTGCACATGGTCCAGCACATGGTGATCAGCATGATCACCCCGATCCTGGTCCTGCTGGGCGCCCCGGTGACGCTGGCGCTGCGCGCGCTGCCGCCCGCGGGCCGCGGGCGCACGGGGCCGCGCGAGCTCCTGCTGGCGCTCCTGCACAGCCGGTACATGCGGGTGATCACCCATCCGGCCTTCACGATCCCGATGTTCATCGCGAGCCTCTACGCGCTGTACTTCACCCCGCTCTTCGACTTCCTGATGGAGAGCCGCACCGGGCACATCGCGATGATGGTCCACTTCTTCGCGGTCGGCATGATCTTCTTCTGGCCGATCATGGGCATCGACCCCGGTCCGCACCGTCCGGGCTACGTCATGCGGATGCTGGAGCTCTTCGCGGGCATGCCCTTCCACGCGTTCTTCGGCATCGCCCTGATGATGGCGAGCCAGCCGATGATCAAGACGTACGCGAACCCGCCGGCCTCCCTCGGCATCGATCCGCTGCTCGACCAGCAGTGGGGCGGCGGCATCGCCTGGGCGTTCAGCGAGATCCCCTCGGTGCTGGTGCTGATCGCCCTGATCTACCAGTGGTACCACTCCGAGCAGCGGGCCGCGAAGCGCTCCGACCGGGCCGCGGACCGCAACGGCGACCAGGAGCTGGAGGCGTACAACGCGTATCTCGCCTCGCTCCAGGCGCGTGGCCAGTAGCGCGATCCCGCTCCGGCGCGCGACCATGGGGCATGACCGGATCCGTTAAGGCGATGGCAGTCATGACCTTCGCCGCTCTGGTGGCCGTCGCCACGTACTCGGTGGCCCTCGGCAGCAACGGCTGGCTGTGGTTCGGCTGGGTGGTGCTGGGGCTGCTGACCGCGGGGATGGCCGCCTCGCACAATGCCTGAGGAAGGTCACCGCCGCCCCCTCCATCCCGGGACTCACCGTCCGTAAAATGGCCGTGACGACGGGATACCGACAGGAGCGGCCTGGTGTTCTACCTCTTGCTCAAGCACGTGTTCCTGGGCCCGCTGCTGCGGCTGCTGTTCCGGCCGCGGATCGAGGGTCTGGAGAACATCCCGGCGGAGGGCGCCGCGATCGTCGCGGGCAATCACCTGTCGTTCTCCGACCACTTCCTGATGCCCGCGATCCTGGCGCGGCGGATCACCTTCCTGGCGAAGGCCGAGTACTTCACCGGTCCCGGGCTCAAGGGCAGGCTCACCGCGGCGTTCTTCCGCAGCGCCGGCCAGATCCCGGTGGACCGGTCCGGCAAGGACGCCGGCCAGGCCGCCCTGCGCGAGGGGCTGGGAGTGCTGGCCAAGGGCGAGCTGCTGGGCATCTACCCGGAGGGCACGCGCTCGCACGACGGCCGGCTCTACAAGGGCAAGGTGGGCGTGGCCGCGATGGCCCTGGGCGCCGGGGTGCCGGTCATCCCCTGCGCGATGGTGGGGACCTTCGAGATCCAGCCGCCCGGGCAGAAGATCCCGAACATCCGGCGGGTGACGATCCGCTTCGGCGAGCCGCTGGACTTCTCCCGGTACGCCGGCATGGAGGGCGAGCGCGCCGTCCTGCGGGCGGTCACCGACGAGATCATGTACGCGATCCTGGGCCTGTCCGGGCAGGAGTACGTCGACCGGTACGCGGCCGAGGTGAAGGCCGAGGAGGAGCAGGCGCGGAAGAAGGCCCGGCGCACGACGCGCTGAGCCTCCTCCCTCGTCACCGCTCAGGCGGGGGCTGCCCGTCATCCCGTCCTCAACGGACGGCGGGGAGTTCCTCGCGCTGCGGCCAGCCGGCACCGGTGCCGCGGTCGAGCGACCGCGCGGTGGCCGCCGGGGCCGGGGCCGGGGCGACCGGAGCGGCGTGCGGGGCGCACGTCACGTCCTTGGCGTCGACCTCGCCGGTCAGCAGGTAGGCGTCCACCCGGGTGTTGACGCACGGGTTCGTCAGGCTGGTGACACCGTGCGAGCCGGCGTTCTGCTCGGTGATCAGACGCGAGCCGGCGAGGCGGCGGTGCAGTTCGACCGCGCCCTTGTACGGGGTGGCCGCGTCCCGCTCGGACTGGACGATCAGGACGGGCGGCAGGCCGCGCCCGGCACCCACCTCGACCGGGGTGTGCTGCTTGGACCTCCAGGTGGCGCAGGGCAGGTTCATCCACGCGTTCGACCAGGTCAGGAACGGATACTTCTCGTGCAGCCTGGTGTTGTCCCGGTCCCACTTCGTCCAGCTGGTGGGCCACTTCGCGTCGGCGCACTCGACGGCGGTGTAGACGGCGTTGCTGTTCTCCGCCGCCGCGTTGCCCTTGGTGTCCGACATGTCCGGGGCGATGGCGTCGATGAGCGTCTGCTCGTCACCGGCCGCCCATGCCGCGAAGGTCTGGGCGACGGGCACCCAGGATGAGTCGTAGTACGGGGCGCTCTGGAAGAAGCCGATGAGCTCGGCCGGGCCGACGACCCCGCCGAGCGGGTCGGCCTTGGCCTTGCCGCGCAGTTCCTGCCACTTGGCGTCGACCTTCGCGCGGGTGTCTCCGAGGTGGAAGACGGCGTCGTTCTTGGCGACCCAGTCCTGCCAGTCGTTCCAGCGCATCTGGAAGGCCACGTCCTGGCCGAGGTTGGCCTCGTACCAGATGCTGTCCCGCGACGGGTCCACCACGCTGTCGACGATCATGCGGCGCACATGGGTCGGGAACAGGGTCGCGTAGACCCCGCCCAGGTAGGTGCCGTAGGAGACGCCGAGGTAGTTCAGCTTCTTCTCGCCGAGGGCGGCCCGGATGACGTCGAGGTCGCGCGCGGTGTTCGGCGTGGTCATGTGCGGCAGCATCTCGCCGCTGCGCTCCTTGCAGCCGTCCGCGTATTCGGCGGCGAGCTTGCGCTGGGCGCGCTTGTCGGCCTCGGTGTCCGGGACCGGGTCGGCCTTGGGAGCCTTCACGAACTCCTGCGGGTCGATGCAGGAGATGGGCGCGGAGTGGCCGACCCCGCGCGGGTCGAAGCCCACGAAGTCGTACGCTTTCGCGGTGTTGACCCACAGCGGGCTCCGGGAGGTGGAGCGCCGCGGGAAGCGCATGCCGGAACCGCCGGGGCCGCCGGGGTTGTAGACGAGGGCGCCCTGGCGCTCCTGCTTCGTACCCGTGCTGACGGCGCGGTCGACGGCGATGTCGATCGTCTTGCCGTACGGCTTGGCGTAGTCCAGCGGGACCTTCACCCAGCCGCACTGGATGGGGGCGGCGAGGCCCCAGTCCGCGGGACAGTCCTTCCAGTCGATCCCGCTGCGGGCGGCGCGGGCGGCGGCGATCTGCACGCCCAGCGTCTCCGGGAGGCGGATGTCCCGGTCGGCCGGGGCCGCGGCGGCCGGCGGCGCGAGCAGCAGGCCCGCGGCCAGTGCGCCGGTGACGAATGTGGCGGCGCTCCCCAGCGCCGCGTTGCGTATCACGTGGTGGTTCCCCCTGCGTCAGATGCCGCCGTGGGCGGCCTGGTTGGCTGCTTCCGGTCGTCGGCGTGCAGGGGGATCCTGTCGTCCGGGCGCGTCCCGGCGACAGGGTGGTGCCGGCTTCTTTGCCAACCCGATAACCGGAGAGCCGCGTACCGCTGAGCGGTGCCCGATTCGTCCCGCGTTCAGCGATGGTAGGTACGGCAGGCCTCGTCGAGGACTTCGCGCAGCCGGAGGGCGTCCGCGGCCAGGGCCGTCACGAGGACGGCCGGACCGGCCAGCGGAGTGGCCGCGGCACACTCCCCCAACACCGCCGGCGACGGCGGATCCGTCTCGAAGGCCGGGTCCACGACGAGGAGTTGACCGACGGCCCGGTGTCCGGCGAGGCCGGCCGGTCCGTCCCAGCCGCCGGGAGCGCCGGGGCCGCAGGCGAGCTCCTGGTCCAGCAGCGGCCGGCCGCCGCGGGTGACGGTGAGGCGGCTGCGCAGCAGACCGGACGGCTCACCGTGCCGTCCGAGGACCTGCTCCTCGCGCAGCAGCAGGCGTGCGGTCGGGGCGAGGCGGACGCGGGTGCGCACCCGCAGGTCGCTGCCGCGGACCGAGACGAGCGGCTCCGGCAGCCACCGCACCGAGGCGCGGTCCTCCACGTCCAGCTCCACGTCGTAGCGCGCGGGCTCGCCCGCCCGGCCGGGCAGGGCCAGGGTGGCCGCCGCCGAGGCCAGGGCCAGCCGGGCCCCGGGCCCGGCGGTGGCACGGACGGTGAGGTGGTCGCCGCCGAGCGGGGCGCTCATCGCGCCGACGAGCACGACGCCGGCCTCGGTCTCCCCGCCGCGGGTGCGGCGCAGCGCGAGCGGCCCCTCACCGGCCAGCAGGGGCAGTGCGGTCCCGCCCCGCCCGTCGGCCACGGCGTGGATGCGGGCGGTGGCCCGCACCCCCGTGGCGGGCGGGGCGGCGGGGGGCGCGGTGGTCACCGTACGGTCCAGGCGGCGATCCGCGCGCGGACCCAGTCGGCCACCGGGGCCACGCCCTCGGGGCCGCGCAGCGACTGGAAGGCGACGGGCAGCTCGCCGCGCTGCTCGGCGGCGTCGCGGGCCATCCGGTCGAGGTCGGAGCCGACGTGGGGGGCGAGGTCGGTCTTGTTGACGATGAGCAGGTCGGCGGTGGTGACGCCGGGACCGCCCTTGCGCGGGATGTCGTCCCCGCCGGCGACGTCGATGACGAAGATCTGGGCGTCGACGAGCCCCCGGGAGAAGGTGGCGGTGAGGTTGTCCCCGCCGGACTCGACGAGGATCAGGTCGAGCGGCGCGTGCTCGCGGAAGGCCTCCTCCAGTTCTTCGACGGCCTCCAGGTTGGCGGAGATGTCGTCGCGGATGGCGGTGTGCGGGCAGGCTCCGGTCTCGACGGCGGTGATCCGCTCCGGCGGCAGGACCGCCTCGCGGAGCAGGAACTCGGCGTCCTCGCGGGTGTAGATGTCGTTGGTGACCACCGCCATGGACAGGTCGGTGCGCAGGGCTCGGCAGAGGGCGGCGACGGTGGCGGTCTTGCCGGAGCCGACGGGTCCGCCGAGGCCGATGCGCAGGGCGCGCCGGGTGCCGTCGGCGCGCAGCGGTTCGGCGCTGTGGGTGTGCCGGTGGGTGTGGGCGACGGCGTGGTCGAGGTGCATGGGGGTGCTCCCGGGGTCGTAGGGGTGCGGTGGTGCGGTCCGGCGCGGGTCGGAGGGCGGCGGACGGACGGCGCCGGTCGGAAGTCGTCGGGCGGTGGGCGGTCAGGAGGCGAACAGGCGTACCGGCCAGTCGGCATGGGCCTCGGCCGCGATCTCCAGCAGGGGCGAGGAGGCCGCGGGGAGTGCCTCGGGACCGTCCAGGAGCGCCCGGCGTCCGGCCTCGGCGGCCCGGGCCGCGACGGCGTCGAGCTCGGGGGCGAGCCGGGCCAGGACCCCGCTCGCCTCGAAGGGGTCCAGGCCCAGCAGCCGCACGGTGGCGGTCGCCGGTCCGCCGACGCTCTCGTACGCCGCCACGTGCGCGGCGTCGAGCGGTCCGAGCCTGGCCGCCCGGGCGGTGAGGCCGAGCACGACGGGCTGGTGGGCTCCGCGCGGGAACGCGGCGGCGAGCCGCTCCAGTCCGGGGTCGGGCCAGGTCGCCCGCGCGGCCCGCAGCAGCTGGCGGCCCAGCCGCCGCGCCGCGGTGCGCAGCGCGGGCGACGGGGTGCGGGCGTCGGCCGCGGCGTCGAGTACGGCCGGGTCCAGCCCGAGGACCGCCGCGGCGGCGAGTGCCGCTGCGGTGAGCCCGGAGGTGTGCAGCCTGCCCCGGCAGAAGTCCTCCAGGGTGGCGGCGTCGTGGATCCGGCCCGCCTTGCAGGCGGCCTCGGCCCCGCCGGAGTGGGCGTGACCCCCGGCGGGGAACCGGCCGTCCGCGAGGACGAGCAGGGCGGCGAGGCTCATGTGAGGGGGCCCATCAGAAGAGGAAGTAGCGCTGGGCCATGGGCAGTTCCGCCGCGGGTGCGGGCTCCACCGGCTCGCCGTCGATGGTGACGGTGAAGGTGTCGGCGTCGACCTCGACCCGGGGCATGGCGTCGTTGTTGCGCATGTCCGCCTTGGTCACCTTGCGGGTGGTCTCTATGGCGGTGAACCGCTTGCCGAGTCCGAGCCGTTCGGGCAGGCCGTCGTCGAGCGCGGCCTGGGCGGTGAAGTTCAGCGAGTTCAGGCCGGGCGCGCGGCCGTGGCTGCCGAACATCGGCCGGGGGAGGACGGGCTGGGGGGTGGGGATGGAGGCGTTGGCGTCGCCCATCTGCGCGTAGGCGATCTGGCCGCCCTTGATGACGAGCTCGGGCTTGACCCCGAAGAAGGCCGGGTTCCACAGCACCAGGTCGGCGAGCTTTCCGGTCTCGACCGAGCCGACGTCGCGGGCGATCCCCTGGGCCACGGCGGGGTTGATCGTGTACTTGGCGACGTAGCGGCGGGCCCGGTGGTTGTCGGCGGGTCCGTCGCCGGGGAGGAAGCCGCGGCGGCGCTTCATCACGTGGGCGGTCTGCCAGGTGCGCAGCACCACCTCGCCGACGCGTCCCATGGCCTGGGAGTCGGAGGAGATGATGGAGATGGCGCCGAGGTCGTGCAGGACGTCCTCGGCGGCGATCGTCGAGGGCCGGATGCGGGACTCGGCGAAGGCGAGGTCCTCGGGAACGGCGGGGTTGAGGTGGTGGCAGACCATCAGCATGTCGAGGTGTTCCTCGACGGTGTTGACGGTGTGCGGCCGGGTGGGGTTGGTGGAGCTGGGCAGGACGTTCGGCTCGGAGACCACGGTGATGATGTCGGGGGCGTGCCCGCCGCCCGCGCCCTCGGTGTGGTACGAGTGGATGGTCCGGCCGGCGATGGCCGCGAGGGTGTCGGCGACGAAGCCCGCCTCGTTGAGGGTGTCGGTGTGGATGGCGACCTGGGCGCCGGTCTCGTCACAGACGCTCAGGCATGCGTCGATGGCGGCGGGGGTGGCCCCCCAGTCCTCGTGGATCTTGAACCCGAGGGCTCCGCCGCGCAGTTGGGAGTGCATGGCCTCGCGCGAGGTGGTGTTCCCCTTGCCGAGGAGGCCGATGTTGACCGGGTAGGCCTCCAGCGCCGCGAACATCCGGGCCAGGTGCCATGGTCCGGGGGTGACGGTGGTGGCCTTGGTTCCCTCGGCCGGTCCGGTGCCGCCGCCGACCAGGGTGGTGATCCCGGAGGCGAGGGCCTCGTCGACGACCGTCGGGGAGATGAAGTGCACGTGGGCGTCGATGGCGCCGGCGGTGACGATCTTCCCGTTGCCCGCGATGATCTCGGTCTCGGGGCCGATGACCAGGGCGGGGTCGACGCCGTCCATGGTGTCGGGGTTGCCGGCCTTCCCGATGCCGCAGATACGGCCGTCGCGGATGCCGAGGTCGGCCTTGACGATGCCCCAGTGGTCGAGGATCACGACTCCGGTGATCACGGTGTCGGCCGCGCCCTCGGCCCGGGTGGTGCGGGCCTGGCCCATGGATTCGCGGATGACCTTGCCACCGCCGAAGACGGCTTCGTCGCCCGAGCGGCCGGGGCCGCCGGCGAGGTCCTGCTCGATCTCGACGAAGAGGTCGGTGTCCGCGAGCCGGAGCCGGTCGCCGGTCGTCGGGCCGAAGAGGTCGGCGTACACCTGGCGGGAGATCTCAGCCATCCAGCGGCCCTCCGGTCTCCCCGCGCAGTCCGGGTACGGTCCGCGAGCCCGCCAGCGGGACCAGTTCCACCGCCGCCGGGATGCCCGGCTCGAAGCGGACGGCCGTGCCGGCGGCGATGTTGAGCCGGAGCCCGTGCGCCGCCGCGCGGTCGAAGTCGAGGCCGGGGTTGGCCTCGGCGAAGTGGTAGTGGGAGCCGACCTGGACGGGCCGGTCGGCGGCGTTGAGCACGGTGAGACGGGTGACGGGGCGGCCCTCGTTGAGGAGCACCGGGCCCTCCCCGAAGGCGATTTCGCCGGGGATCATGCGGTGGTGCTCCTTGTCAGACGATGGGGTCGTGGACGGTGACGAGTTTGGTGCCGTCCGGGAAGGTCGCCTCGACCTGCACGTCGTGGATCATCTCCGGGATCCCCTCCATGACGTCCGCGCGGCTCAGCACGGTGCGGCCGGAGGCCATCAGCTCGGCCACCGTGCGGCCGTCGCGGGCCCCTTCGAGGATGTGCGACGTGATCAGCGCCACCGCCTCGGGGTGGTTGAGGAGCACTCCGCGCGCCTTCCGCTTCCCGGCCACGTCCGCGGCCACGTGGATGAGCAGCCGCTCCTGTTCGTGCGGTGTCAGTTGCACTCGTATCACCAAGCTTCCGGGACAAGATCGACTTCGCGCCGAGGCGACCCTAGCGGCCTTCAACACTCTGTTGACCTGCGCATTTCCGACCCGAGCGTCTCTTGCCCAACGCAAGGGAAGGCTTTCCGTTCCGCCCACCGCAGCTTTACCGGCTCATGGGTGATCATTGGTGGTCGCACGTGACCGCCACGCTAAGGTCCGCTCTTTTCCGCTGGGTTAACCCAGGTTTCGGGAAGGCGCCCGGTTCGGGCCCGCGTCACCCGGAGGCCGCCTTCCGTATACGGCAACAGCCGGGCGCCCGGTCATCGGGGCCGCCCGGCCTTCACGGGGGTCCGGCGGTGCAGTGGTGCGGTCAGCAGCCGCCGGCCGCCGCGGCGGGAGTGCCCGCGGTCCAGGGCAGGGCGATCCAGACCGTCTTGCCGCCCTCCTCGGTGGGGGTGACCGAGAGCCGGCCGCCCGCCTCCGCGGCGAGCCAGCGGATGATGACCATCCCCCGGCCGTTGTCCTGTTGGACGGCGGCCGGAAGCCGCCTGGGCCAGCGCGGGTGGCTGTCGGTCACCCCGACCCGCAGCCACTCCTCGCGCTCCAGGAGGATGTCGACAGTGAAGGTGGGCGACTGGCCGAAAGTGTGCTGTACGGCGTTGGTGGCGAGCTCCGAGACGATCAGCCGGACGCTGTCCGCGGTCTCGGCGTCATCGGGCAGTCCCCATTCGCACAGCACCTCCGCGACGTAGCGCCGGGCAGCGGCCACCGAGGCGGGATCGCTCGGCAGAGTGACGGATGCTTCCTGGTGGTCTGCCATGGCGACGTCCCTTTCCCACCGGGTCGGAAACTCCCCGGATCTGTGCTGGACGCCAGAGTGCCACCCATCGTGGCGCCGCACCTGCCTTTCCCCAAAGATGTGCATATATCTGTCGCCCGTTGCGGTGAACTCTGCTACGGAAGAGCGTATTTGGACGGCAGACTGGTGCGACCTGTGCCGGTGGAAGGAGGCGGTGTGCAGCACGGTCCCGCGGTGCGCCGGCGCAAGCTCGGCGAGGAACTGCGTGCCCTGCGTGACCGGTCCGGACTCACCAGTGGTGAGGCCGCCCGGATCATGGGATGGCACCAGTCGAAAATCAGCCGCATCGAGACGGGCCGGAGCGGCGTGAAACCGGAGGACATCCGGCTGCTTCTCGACGCCTACGGGGAGCTCGTGAGCCCGGAGCAGCGGGCGCTGCTGGAGGCCCTCTCGGCCTCGGCCGCCGGCCCCGGACCGGGCGGCGGCACCGGGCGGGGGCGCCAGTGGTGGCACGACTACCGGGGGCTGCTGCCCCAGGAGTACCGGGACTTCATCAGCCTGGAGGCGGGGGCCCGGTCCGCCCGTACGGTGGAAGTGTCCGTGGTGCCGGGACTGTTGCAGACCGCGGACTACGCGCGCGCCGTGACCCGGGCCGCCCTCGGCGGGCTTCCGGAACCGAAGGTGGACGCGCTGGTCGACGTACGGCTCGCCCGGCAGGCGGTGCTGCGGGCCGATCCGCCGCTGGAGCTGAGCGCGGTGCTGGACGAGGCGGTGCTGCGCCGCCAGATCGGCGGGCCGGGGGTGATGGGCGAGCAGCTGCGGCACCTGGTCCGGGTGGCACGACTCCCCCAAGTGACCTTACAGGTACTGCCGTTCAGCGTGGGTGGTCATCTCGGCCTGACAGGACCGTTCGTCATTTTCTCATTTACGAACATCGCCGATCTGGATGTGGTGGTACTCGACCATTTGACGAGTAGCCTCTATCTGGAGCGGAAGGAAGACCTTGAGGCGTACGGCGCCGCGTTCCGCACCATCCAGGCGCACGCCCTCCCGCCCCAGGACTCGTCTGAACTCATCAGCTCACTCGCTGACGACGCGTAGAGGAGGCACCCCCGTGTCCGCAACCCCCTTGAGCCCCAGCGGACTTCTGATCAGAGCTGCGCGGTGGCGGCGGAGCACCCGCAGCACCGGAATGAACAACTGCGTGGAAGCGGCCGTCCTCGGCGACGGTCTGCTGGCCGTCCGCGACTCCAAGCGGACGGACGGCCCGGCCGTGCTCTTCACCGGGCCGGCCTGGAACGGCTTCCTCGCCTCCGTACGGGCGGACGACCGCGCGCCCGTCTAGCGGTCCACGGCTCCGGCGGGCGCGGTCGCGACGATCGTCGTGACCGCCCGGTCGATCTCGTCCCCCGTGAGGTCGGCCCGGGCGGTCAGCCGCAGCCGGGAGATGCCGTCCGGCACCGACGGCGGGCGGAAGCATCCCACGGACAGACCTGCCTCGCGGCAGTCGGCGGCCCAGCGCAGTGCCGCCGAGGCCGACGGGGCCCGTACCGACACCACGGCCGCGTCCGGCCGGGCCGCGGTCAGGCCGGACGCGGTGAGCCGCCCGTACAGCCGGCCGGCCACCTCGCGGGCGCGGTCGGCGCGGTCCGGCTCCCGCCGGAGCAGGCGCAGGCTCGCCAGTGCCGCGCCCGCGGCGGCCGGGGCCAGCCCGGTGTCGAAGATGAACGTGCGCGCGGTGTTGACGAGGTGCCGGATCACCTTGGCCGGGCCGAGCACGGCGCCGCCCTGGCTGCCCAGTGACTTCGAGAGCGTCAGGGTGGCGACCACGTGGGGCGCGCCGGCCAGCCCGGCGGCGTGCAGGGCGCCCCGGCCGCCCTCCCCCAGCACGCCCAGTCCGTGGGCGTCGTCCACGAGCAGGGCCGCGCCCTCGTCGCGGCACACCGCGTCGTACCCGGCGAGCGGTGCGGCGTCCCCGTCGACGGAGAACACCGAGTCGCTGACCAGCAGGGCCCGGCCGTCGTGCGCGGCGAGCGTCTTGCGCGCGGCGTCCGGGTCGGAGTGCGGGACCACCGCCGTACCGGCGCGCGAGAGCCGGCAGCCGTCGACGATGGAGGCGTGGTTGCCGGCGTCGGAGACGACGAGCGTGCCGCGGTCGCTGAGCGCCGTGACTGCGGCGAGGTTGGCCGCGTACCCGGAGGACAGGACGAGCGCGGCCTCGAAACCGCAGAAGGCGGCGAGCTCCCGCTCCAGTTCCGCGTGCAGCTCGGTGGTGCCGGTGACGAGACGGGAACCGGTGGCTCCGGCTCCCCAGCATGCGGCCGCCTCGCGGGCCCCCCGGACCGTCTCGGGGTGCCGGGACAGGCCGAGGTAGTCGTTGCTCGCGAGGTCCAGCAGCGGCGACACCGGCGGCCGGGGGCGCAGGGTGCGGACCAGTCCGGCCCGCTCCCGCACGCTCTCCGCGACGTCGATCCAGGCGAAGACGTCCGCGGGGTCGGCAGTGTGCTGGGGCATCGGCGAGTCCTCATGTTTTGTCGGCAGTCCACAGACCTGCCCGACCCTAGCGGCCGCGGCCGGTCCACCAGGTGTGGTGATACACACACACCCATCCGGCCATGTTGTGCGATCTCTCCTTGGCCGCGAGCGGTGGTGTGGGACAGGATCTGGTCCATGGACCTGCTGAACACCCTGGTGGACAAGGGGCTGCGGCGCGAGCTGCCGACCCGCGAAGAAGCACTCGCCGTACTGGCGACTTCTGACGACGAACTGCTCGACGTGGTGGCCGCGGCCGGCAAGGTGCGCCGCCAGTGGTTCGGGCGTCGGGTCAAGCTGAACTACCTGGTCAATCTGAAGTCGGGCCTGTGCCCGGAGGACTGCTCCTACTGTTCCCAGCGCCTGGGCTCGAAGGCCGAGATCCTCAAGTACACGTGGCTCAAGCCGGAGGAGGCCTCCCAGGCCGCCGCCGCGGGCGTCGCGGGCGGGGCGAAGCGGGTCTGCCTGGTGGCGAGCGGGCGCGGTCCGACGGACCGTGACGTCGAGCGCGTCGGCAGGACGATCGAGGCGATCAAGGAGCAGAACGAGGGCATCGAGGTGTGCGCCTGCCTCGGTCTGCTCTCGGACGGCCAGGCGGAGAAGCTGCGCGAGGCGGGCGCCGACGCCTACAACCACAACCTGAACACCTCCGAGGCCACCTACGGCCAGATCACCAAGACCCACACCTACGCCGACCGCGTGGACACCGTGGAGAAGGCCCACGCGGCGGGCCTGTCGGCCTGCTCCGGCTTGATCGCGGGCATGGGCGAGACCGACGAGGACCTCGTCGACGTGGTCTTCTCGCTGCGCGAGCTGGACGCCGACTCGGTCCCGGTCAACTTCCTGATCCCCTTCGAGGGAACTCCGCTGGCCAAGGAGTGGAACCTCACCCCGCAGCGCTGCCTGCGCATCCTGGCGATGGCGCGGTTCGTGTGTCCCGACGTCGAGGTACGGCTGGCAGGCGGACGCGAGGTGCACCTGCGCTCGCTGCAGCCGCTGGCCCTGAACATCGTCAACTCGATCTTCCTGGGTGACTACCTCACCAGCGAGGGCCAGGCCGGCCAGGCCGACCTCGACATGATCGCGGACGCCGGTTTCGAGGTGGAGGGCGCCGGTACGACGACCCTTCCCGCGCACCGCTCCGACGCGGCGGCCCCCGCCGGCGGCGGCTGCGGCTCCGCCGGTGGCGCCTCGCTGTGCGGCTCGGGCGCGGGTGCGGCGTCGGACGCGGACGCCACGGGTTGCGGTTCGGCGTGCGGCGGTTGCTCGGGGCACGCGCACGAGGAGGCCGCCCCCGTGGCGGCGCAGCCGGCCCAGGCCGAGCCCGGCGCGCTCCGGTCGGACCTGGTGGCGGTACGCCGCCGCGGCGCGGGGACGGACATCGCCCCCAATGCCTGAGCAGCCGCTCCCGCCGTCGGCCGGCGCGGACCTGCTCGCGCTGGACCGGCAGCACGTCTGGCACCCGTACGGCCCGATGCCCGGGCGGCAGGAGCCGCTGGTCATCGCGTCCGCGTCGGGGGTGCGGCTGAGGCTGGCCGACCCGTCGCAGGGGGAGGGCCACGACGAGCTGGTCGACGGCATGTCCTCCTGGTGGTCGGCCATCCACGGCTACAACCACCCGGTGCTCAACGAGGCCGTGACCGCGCAGCTCGGCCGCATGTCGCACGTGATGTTCGGCGGTCTCACCCATGAGCCCGCCGTCCGTCTCGCCGCGAAGCTCGTCGAGATCACACCGCCGGGACTGGAGCACGTCTTCCTCGCCGACTCCGGTTCGGTCTCCGTCGAGGTCGCCGTCAAGATGTGCCTGCAGTACTGGCGTTCGCTGGGTCGCACCGGCAAGACCAGGCTGATGACCTGGCGCGGAGGCTACCACGGTGACACCTGGCAGCCCATGGCCGTCTGCGACCCCGAGGGCGGGATGCACGAGCTGTGGCAGGGTCACCTGCCGCGGCAGGTCTTCGCGGACGCGCCGCCCGGCGGCTTCGACACGCCCGTGGATCCCGCGTACGCCGACCACCTGCGCGAGGTGATCGCCGCGCACGCGGACGAGCTGGCCGCCGTGATCGTGGAGCCGGTGGTGCAGGGTGCGGGCGGCATGCGCTTCCACAACCCCGGCTACCTGCGGGTGCTGCGCGAACTGTGCGACGAGTACGGGGTCCTGCTGATCCTGGACGAGATCGCCACGGGCTTCGGCCGCACGGGCGCTCTCTTCGCGGCCGACCACGCGGGGATCACCCCGGACGTGATCTGCCTGGGCAAGTCCCTGACCGGTGGTTACCTCACGCTGGCGGCGACCCTGTGCACGGCACGGGTGGCCGACGGGATCTCCCAGGGCGAGGTCCCGGTGCTCGCGCACGGACCGACCTTCATGGGGAACCCGCTGGCCACGGCGGTGGCGCTGGCCTCCGTGGAGCTGCTGCTCGGCCAGGACTGGGCACTGGAGGTCAAGCGGATCGAGGCGGGGCTGCGCGCGGGCCTGTCCGCCGCGGCCGACGTCCCCGGCGTGCGGGACGTACGCGTGCTGGGCGCCATCGGCGTGGTCCAGCTGGACCACGAGGTCGACGTGGCGGCGGCCACGCGGGCGGCGGTGCGCGAGGGCGTGTGGCTGCGGCCGTTCCGGGACCTGCTCTACGTGATGCCGCCGTTCGTCTCGGGCGACGCGGATGTGGCCCGTATCTGCCGCGCGGTGTGCGCGGCGGCCCAGGAAGGCTGAGGAACTGGGATGACCGTACTGATCGTGTCCGGGACGGGCACGGAGATCGGCAAGACCGTGGTCACCGCGGCCGTCGCGGCGGCGGCCGTGGCGGCGGGCCGCTCGGTCGCGGTGCTCAAGCCGGCGCAGACCGGCGTCGGCCCGCACGAGCCGGGGGACGCCGCGGAGGTGGTGCGGCTGGCCGGTTCCGCCGTCACGGCGATGGAACTGGCCCGCTATCCGGAGCCGTTGGCCCCGGACACGGCCGCCCGGCGGGCGGGTCTGCCGACGCTGGCCCCGGCGCAGATCGCGGAGGCGGCCCGGCGGCTGTCCGAGGACCACGACCTGGTCCTGGTGGAGGGCGCGGGCGGGCTGCTCGTGCGGTTCGACGAGGCGGGCAACACCCTGGCCGACGCGGCGCGCCTGCTGGACGCCCCGACGCTGATCGTCGCCCAGGCGGGCCTGGGGACCCTCAACTCCACGACCCTCACGGCGGAGGGGCTGCGGGCCCGGGGCCTGGCCCCGCTGGGCGTGGTGGTCGGGAGCTGGCCTCAGTCCGCGGACCTTGCGGCCCGGTGCAACCTGGCGGACCTCCCGAAGTCCTCGGAGGTGCCGCTCCTGGGCGCGGTCCCGGAGGGCTCGGGCACGCTGCCCCCGGAGCGCTTCCGCGCGGCGGCCCCCTCCTGGCTGGCCCCGTCGCTGTCGGGCACCTGGTCGGCGGAGACCTTCCTCACCACCTGGTCCCCCCCGCCCTATCCCGCCACCTCTCCCAGCCCCGCCGGCGTCTGAGCGCGGGGTCCGGGGCGGAGCCCAGGCCGAGCCCAGGCGGAGCCCAGGCGCGGGGTCCGGGGCGGAGCCCCGATCGGTGGCGCCCCGGACCCCGCGCCTCCCCTCCCGGAGGGAAGCGACGGCGGCTCCTCGCAGGACTGCTCCGGCCGATCATGGCTGTAGGCAGTCGGGCATGATGCCCGGTGAGCACCATCGAGGTCCTCGGCACGGAGATCGCCGAGGCGAGCGTGGGTGATCTGGCTGCTCTCGTCAGCAGCGCCCGGCGCCAGAACCAGGGCGTCTAGTGCTGGGTCGCGTAGCAGTTCCACGCTGACCTGGCGTGACGACCAGGGACAGCGGGCGGCAGCGGCCGTCCGCGCTCGGACGGAGCTTGCTGGTAAAGCCGCCGCGAGGGCCCCAGGCCCTCGCCTCCCGCACCACCTCCACCAGGCGGGCGAGAAGCGCTCTGCCACGGCGTCTCGTCCGGGTGTTCCGTCCCTGCGGCCCCTTTTGATCCCGGGGCCGGGGGCGAATCTGCGCGGGCGCCGGCCGCGTGCTGATGCGCGCGGACGATGGTGGAGTGGACCGAGATGTCCCAGTCGGTCTCGCCGCCGGCTCAGCGCCGCCCTCACCGGCGGGTGAGCGGGCCCGCCCCGGACCCTGCCGGCCGCCGAAAATCAAGATCACCGACAGTGCGTCCGCCCTACGATCATGTGCATGATCGAAGGAAAGCTGGTGAGGCTGCGCGCGCTCCGCGCGCAGGACGCGGAGCAGCACCTCAAGTGGCGCAACGACCCGGAAGTGGTCCACTGGGCCACGGGGGGCGATCCGTGCTTCGGCCCGGTCACGGCCGAGGCCGTGGGCCTCGGATTCGAGACGATGCTGAGGCTGAACCCGAGGGAGTCGGCCGTCTTCACGGTAGAGGACCTGGCCGACGGCACGGTGATCGGCATGGTGGACTACCGCGATCTGGATCCGGTCGCCGGGCTCGCCACGGTGGGCGTCACCATCGGAGAGCGGGACCGCTGGGGCCGCGGCCACGGCTCCGACGCGCTGCGCCTGCTGGTGGGGCATCTGTTCGGAGCCCTCGGACTGCACCGGGTCGAACTCGACACCTGGAGCGGCAACGAGCGCGCCGTCCGCGCCTTCACCAGGGCCGGGTTCCGCGAGGAGGGCCGCCGCCGGTCCGCCGTCCTGGTCGCGGGCGAACGCTACGACAGCGTGCTGTTCGGGATGCTGCGCACGGAATGGCCGGGTGCGCAGTACGGCGCCTGACGTCCGGCGGCCGGGCCCGCCACACGGTGGTGCGGCCGGGCCCGGCTGCGGTTCAGGGCAGCGGGAGCAGCGGGGCGTCGCAGCCGAGGAGCCTGCGCAGGGCCGGAGCGTCCGTCCGGCCGAGGCCGAGGGCTCGGGCGGCGAACCGGGGGGTGACGTGGCAGGCGCCGTCGGCGGCCTCATGGAGGGGCTTGACGGGCCGTGTCCCGGCCGAGGAAGGCGATCCCGCCCGTCGGCCGGTCCTGCCGGGGCGTCCGGGCGTGCCCGGCGCCGGCCCGTGGATGCGGGTCAGCCGGTGGGAGAGGCCGGCCGCCTCCTCGAGGGTGGCGGGCCGTTCGCCGAGGAGTCGCGCGCGACCGGGTCGTGGCCGATGGCTACCGCCAGATCGCGCCACTGCACGCCGGTCCGCACCCGGCGCAGCAGTCGGTGACCTGCCGGTGGTCCTGCCACTGGCCGCACCGACCGTTGCTGACCGGGACGAACGGCCGCAGCCGTTCCCCCCTGCATCACTCGGATCACCCACCCCGCCCCCGCACGGGGCGAAGATCCTGCCGGGCGACCGTCACACGGTCGGCCGGACAGCTCCTAGCCGAGCCGCTTCACCCAACGCGTCCACTGCTCCTGCGGCCCGTACCCGGCCGCCTTCCACGCCGGGTGCGCCCGCTCGTTGCGGTCGAGCACCATCGCGTCGGCCCGCCGCCCGCCGAGGCCGGCGAAACGCTCCTCGGCAGCGGCCAGCAGTGCGGCGCCTATCCCCTGCCGCCGGTGCCCGGGGTGCACGGCGAGCCGGTAGAGGTGGCAGCGCCAGCCGTCGAACCCGGCGATCACGGTCCCGACGAGCTCACCGTCGCGGCGCGCGAGCAGCAGCGCCTGCGGGTCACGCTCGTGGAGCCGCTCGACGCCCGCGAGGTCGTCGCTGATACTCGTCCCCTCTGCGGCGGTCTTCCAGAACTCCAGTACGTCACCGAGGTCGCCGGCCGCCGCCGGGCCGATATGAAGATCACTCATGCCCGGATCCCATCATCCGGCCGCGCTCCGCCGAAAGGATGATCCGCCTGCTTTGCTCGTCCTTTACCATGTGGGGACAGATCCCTCTCGAGTGAAAGGTGTGAGCGTCCGCCCATGGGCGAGCCTCCCAGTCCACGACACAGCACTCCGCGACCCCCGCGACGTCTCCGTTCGCGACACCGCGCGATCCCCCTCCTCCTGGCCGATCATGGGACGGAGGTGATCGACCGATGACCGAGGTGCTCCTGCTCGTCGTGGCACTGCTGCTCTGCCTTGCCTGCGGAGTCTTCGTCGCGGCCGAGTTCTCCCTCACGACCGTCGAGCGCAGCGAGCTCGAGCGGGCCGCCGAGAGCGGTGAGCGCGGCGCCGACAGTGCCCTGTCGGCCGTCCGTACCCTGACGTTCCAGCTTTCCGGCGCCCAGCTCGGCATCACCGTGACCGGCCTGGTCATCGGCATGATCTCCAAGCCCTCGATCGCCGCCCTGCTCCAGGGGCCGTTCGAGGCCATGGGGCTGTCGGCGGGCGCCGCGTCCTCGACGGCCCTGGTCCTCGGAACGGTCCTGTCCACCGTCGTCCTGATGGTCGTCGGCGAGCTGGTGCCGAAGAACTGGGCCATCTCCTCGCCACTGGCGATCGCCAAGCGGGTGGCGACCTTCCAACGGGTCTTCAGCCGGGCGTTCCGGCCGCTGATCAGCCACCTCAACACCACCGCGAACCACCTGGTGCGCCGCTTCGGCATGGAGCCGACCGAGGAGCTGGCCTCCGCGCGTACCCCGCAGGAGCTGGTCGCCCTGGCCCGGCACTCCGCCAAGCAGGGCGCCCTGGAGAAGGACACGGCCGAGCTGTTCGTCCGGACCCTGAACCTGGCCGATCTGACCGCGGAGAACGTGATGACCCCGCGCGTCCAGGTCACTGCCCTCGACGTGCAGGCCACCGCCGAGGACGTCGCGAACGCGACGATGGCCACCGGCCTGTCCCGCTTCCCGGTCTACCGCGGAAGTCTCGACACCGTCGTCGGCACGGTCCACATCAAGGACGTGCTGGCGCTGCCCGCCGAGGAGCGGCGCCGCCGACCGGTGTCGCAGCTGCTCCGCGAGCCCCTCCTCGTACCGGAGTCGCTGACCGTGGACCGGCTGCTGGACCGCCTGTCGGGCAAGCAGACCATGGCCGTGGTCATCGACGAGTACGGCGGCACGGCTGGTGTGGCCACGCTGGAGGACATCGTCGAGGAGGTCGTCGGCGAGGTGCGCGACGAGCACGACCCGCACGAGACCCCCGACCTCGCCCCGGCCGGCAGGGACGACTCCGGGCGTCAGCTCTACTCCGCCGACGGCGCCGCGCGCACCGACCAGCTCGGGCGGATCGGGCTGCGCGTGCCGGACGGCCCGTACGAGACCCTGGCCGGCCTGATAGCGACCGAGCTGGGCCGGATCCCGGCCGTCGGCGACAGCCTGGAGCTGGACGGCTGGCGGCTGGACGTGGTGGACGACATCGGGCGCCGGGCGGCGCGGGTGCTGCTGCACGCGCCCGTCGGGGCCGCGGGTTCGGCCGACGGGACGGAGGACGCGCGATGACCGTGATCCAGTTGTTGATCGGCCTGGCGACCCTGGTCGTGAACGCCTTCTTCGTCGGCGCGGAGTTCGCGCTGATCTCGGTCCGGCGCAGCCAGATCGAGCCGTACGCCGAGCAGGGCGACCGGCGCGGCCGCGCCGTCCTGTGGGGCCTGGAGCACGTGTCGGCGCTCATGGCGGCGGCACAGCTCGGCATCACCCTCTGCACCCTGGTGCTGGGCGTGGTGGCCGAACCGGCCATCGCCCATCTGCTGACCCCGCTCTTCGACCTGGTCGGGGTGCCGTCCGGGCTGACGCACGCCATCTCCTTCGTGGTGGCGCTGGCGCTGGCGACGTACCTGCACATGCTGTTCGGCGAGATGCTGCCGAAGAACGTGGCGCTGTCCGAGCCGGTGCGCACGGCGCTGCTGCTGGGACCGCCGCTGGTGACCCTCACCCGTGCGCTGCGACCGGTGATCTTCGCGATCAACGCCTTCGCCAACGCCCTGCTGCGGCTGCTGCGGGTGGAGGTCAAGGACGAGGTCTCGGCGACGTTCACGGACGACGAGCTGGCCCGGATGGTGAAGGACTCCAGCGACGCCGGGCTCCTCGACGACCGGGCGAGCGAACGCCTGCACGACGCCCTGGAACTGGGCCGGCGGCCCGTGACCGACGTGGTGCTGCCCGCGGAGCGGGTGATCTCGGCCCGTGAGGGCATCACTCCGACCGGGCTGGAGCGGCTGTCGGCGGAGAGCGGGTACTCCCGCTTCCCGGTGGTCGACGCCCAGCAGGGCATCCTGGGCTACCTGCACGTGAAGGACGCCCTGGACGCGGACGCCGAATCGCGCGACGAGCCGTTCCCGGCGTCGGCGCTGCGCCCGATCGCGCAGGTCCGGGCGGAGACGCCGCTGGACGACGTGCTGACCGCCATGCGGCGCAGCCGTACCCACCTGGCGGCGGTCCTGGGGGCGGAGGGTGCCATGACGGGTCTGGTGACGATGGAGGACGTCCTGCGGGAGCTGTTCGGAAGGCCGGCCTCCGCGTAGTGCTCAGCGGCGTGGCCCCCGGCCCTGCGGGGCCGGGGTACCGCGCGGTAACATCGCTCCGCCATGGAGATCAATGCGTCTTACACCAGTTTCGTCGCGGTCGGTGACTCCTTCACCGAGGGCATGTCCGACCTCCTGCCGGACGGCTCCTACCGCGGCTGGGCCGACCTGCTGGCGGCCCGTCTCGCAGCACGCGAGCCGGACTTCCGTTACGCGAACCTCGCGGTCCGCGGGAAGCTGATCGGCCAGATCGCCGAGGACCAGGTCCCGGTGGCGGCCGCGATGGGCGCGGACGTGGTGACCCTGGTGGGCGGGCTGAACGACACCCTGCGCCCCAAGGTGGACATGGGCCGGGTGCGCGCCCACCTGGAGACGGCCGTGGAGCTGCTCGCGCCCTCGTGCAAGCAGCTCGTCCTGATGCGCTCCCCGGGGCGCAACGGGCCGGTGATGGAACGCTTCCGTCCCCGCATGGAGCAGCTCTTCGCCACCCTCGACGAACTCGCCGCCCGGCACGGCGCCCTGGTGGTGGACCTCTACGGCGCGCCCGTCCTCGCGGACCCCCGGATGTGGGACGTCGACCGGCTGCACCTGACGCCCGAGGGCCACCGCCGGGTGGCGGAGGCCGTCTGGCAGACACTGGGCCTGCCCGCCGAGCTGGACTGGCGCACCGAGCTGCCCGTCGCCGAGCCGCCCGGCTGGACGGCGCGCCGGTCCCAGGACCTGAGCTTCGCCCGGCAGCACCTGCTCCCCTGGATCGGCCGCCGTCTGACGGGCCGCTCCTCCGGGGACGGCCGCCCGGCCAAGCGCCCCGAACTGCAGCCCTACGGGGACGCACCGCTCTCGTAGCAAGGCACAATCACGAGCGGTGGCCCGACCTGCGTAAACACACAGCTGCGGCCCAAGTAGAATCCCTACACGTGACTGCCAAGCCCCGCATCCCCAATGTCCTGGCCGGCCGCTACGCCTCCGCGGAGCTCGCCGTCCTGTGGTCCCCCGAGTACAAGGTGACGCTGGAGCGGCGGCTGTGGCTCGCCGTGCTGCGCGCCCAGAAGGACCTCGGTATCGAGGTCCCGGACGCGGCCCTCGCCGACTACGAGCGCGTCCTGGAAGACGTGGACCTCGCCTCCATCGCCGAGCGCGAGAAGGTCACCCGGCACGACGTGAAGGCCCGGATCGAGGAGTTCAACGACCTCGCCGGCCACGAGCACGTCCACAAGGGCATGACCTCCCGCGACCTCACCGAGAACGTCGAGCAGCTCCAGATCCGCCTCTCGCTGGAGCTGGCCCGCGACCGCACGGTCGCCGTGCTCGCCCGCCTCGGCAAGCTGGCCGGCGAGCACGCCGAGCTGGTCATGGCCGGCCGCTCCCACAACGTGGCCGCGCAGGCGACGACCCTGGGCAAGCGGTTCGCGACGGCGGCCGACGAGCTGCTGGTGGCCTACGACCGCCTGGAGAACCTCCTCGAGCGCTACCCGCTGCGTGGCATCAAGGGCCCCGTCGGCACCGCCCAGGACATGCTCGACCTGCTCGGTGGCGACGCCGCCAAGCTCGCCGACCTGGAGCAGCGCATCGCCGCTCACCTCGGCTTCGCGCACGCCTTCACCTCGGTCGGCCAGGTCTACCCGCGCTCCCTCGACTACGACGTGGTCACCGCGCTGGTCCAGCTGGCCGCCGCCCCGTCGTCGATCGCCAAGACGATCCGCCTGATGGCCGGCCACGAGCTGGTCACCGAGGGCTTCAAGCCCGGCCAGGTCGGCTCCTCCGCGATGCCGCACAAGATGAACACCCGCTCCTGCGAGCGCGTGAACGGCCTGATGGTCATCCTGCGCGGCTACGCCTCGATGACCGGCGAGCTGGCCGGCGACCAGTGGAACGAGGGCGACGTCTCCTGCTCCGTGGTCCGCCGCGTGGCCCTGCCGGACGCCTTCTTCGCCTTCGACGGCCTGCTGGAGACCTTCCTGACGGTCCTCGACGAGTTCGGTGCCTTCCCTGCGGTCGTCGCCCGCGAGCTGGACCGCTACCTGCCCTTCCTCGCGACCACCAAGGTCCTGATGGGCGCGGTGCGTGCGGGCGTGGGCCGCGAGGCCGCCCACGAGGTCATCAAGGAGCACGCGGTGGCCTCCGCGCTCGCCATGCGCGAGCAGGGCGCCGAGCGCAACGAGCTGCTCGACAAGCTGGCCGCCGACGAGCGGATGCCGCTGGACCGCGCCCAGCTCGACGCGCTCATGGCGGACAAGCTCTCCTTCACCGGCGCCGCGGGCGACCAGGTCTCGACCGTGGTCTCCCGTATCGAGGCGATCGCCAAGCAGCACCCGGAGGCCGCCGGGTACGCGCCGGGGTCGATCCTCTGACCCCCGAAGAGCTGGCCGCCGCCCGCGACCGCGTCCTCCCGGACGTGGTCGCGGGCGGTCTGCGTGTCCTGTTCTGCGGAATCAACCCCGGTCTCCTCTCCGCCGCGACGGGCCACCACTTCGCCCGCCCCGGCAACCGTTTCTGGCCGGTCCTGCACCTCTCGGGCTTCACCCCGCGCCGCCTGGCTCCCGCGGAGCAGGAGGAACTGCTGACCTACCGCCTCGGCATCACCAACGTCGTGGCGCGCGCCACGGCCCGCGCGGACGAACTGAGCGCCGAGGAGTTCCGCGAGGGCGGCCGCATCCTGACGGCCAAGGTGGAACGGCTGCGCCCCCAGTGGCTGGCGGTGGTCGGCGTCACGGCCTACCGCACCGCCTTCGGCGAGCGGACGGCGCAGATCGGCCCCCAGGAACGCACGATCGGCTCCACGCGCATCTGGGCCCTCCCCAACCCGAGCGGCCTCAACGCCCACTGGACCGCCGAGTCCATGGCCCAGGAATACGCCCGCCTCCGCGAGGCCGCGCATTCCCCCGACGACCAGCGCCCCTGAACGCTCGCTCCGGCCGCGGATCCGGCGGCGAGCAGGGAGACAGCACCCTGGCGGGTGCTCAGGCCGGCCAGCCGACCTTCCCGCTCTCCACCCGGAGCACTTCGGGGACCTCGTCCTCATGGAACCTGAGGAATCCGATGGCGACCGCGCCGTCCTCCCGGAGGTGCGTCGGGTGGGCCCTTGCCGCCAGCCAGCGGAGCAGCTCACCGACCTCGTCGAACTCGTCGGGGTGGATCTCCTGCCGGGACATCAGCGCCCAGCCCTTCGTCGTCAGGGCCGCACGACTCGCCAGGGCCGAGCAGAGCACACCGCCCACCCGCCACGCCGCGCCCCTTCCGGCGAGCAGTGGCCGGGGGTCGTCCTCCACCCGCGGGATCTCCGAGTCGTCCGTCACCACGACCGGGAACCGTGTGACGATGGACAGGCGTTCCGGCTGCGGCCCGACCCCCAGATGCCAGCTCAGCTCGGCGAGTTCCGACTCGGAGATCTCGTCCCGCAGGTCGACGGCAATCATCAGCTCGTACATGTCACTCACGCGCGGCACTCTAGTGCGGGCCACCGACACGACCCTCCTGGCCGGTACCGCGGTGCCCTGCCCTACGGCGGGTCCACGACGGTGACCCCTGCGGTCAGCAGGTAGGGGTCATCGCGGTCCCACTGAGCCACGCACACCACCAGCCAGCGCTCTCCGGCCCGCCACAGATGGACGTGGTCGGTGCAGTTGCTCAGCTCGCTCCACGGCTCCTCTATCCCCTCCCCCTCGAATCCACGCTCCAGCACCGTCCCCAGACTGAAGACCTGCGGCTCCCCCCACCGGTCGGTCATGGCCTGGGTGATCGCCCCGTACTCGGCACTGATCTGGTCGGCCGCCTCGATCCGGCCCGAGCCGTCGTCGTCCCAGAAGTGCCGTGTCCGGGAAAGACGCACCAGGTGGAAGCCCGGACCGCCGCTGCTGTCGACGGTCCTGACCGGCTCCCTCGGGAATTCCTGCGCCAGGAGCCGGTCGATCGTCTCGAGGTGCTCTGCCGTGGTCATGCCGCCAGTATCCCGAGCAGCACTGACAACTGGCCTGTTGTCACGCGTCCCTGCGGTGCACCGCCAGCCAGCCGCCGACCACCGCGGCCGTGGCCCACAGGGCCATCACACCCAGCCCGGTCCAGGGGCCGAGATCGCCCTGCGTCTGGGCGTGCAACACCAACTGCCCGGCGCGGTCCGGCAGGTACTGGGCCGCGCCCCCCGCGGCCTCGCCGACGACGAAGGAAACGAGCAGCACGAAGGGTATGAGCAGGCTCAGCACGACCGTCCCACTGCGCAGTACGGCGGTCAGCCCGGCCGCGAGCAACGCCATGAGGGTGAGGTAGAGCCCACTGCCGACGACAGCACGGTAGGTACCCGGGTCCCCTACCTCGAGGGCGTACCGGCCCATGAACGCCTGACCCGCGACGAAGGTGACCAGCCCGGTGACCTGACCCACCAGCAGGGCGAGGACACCCACTGTGGCGATCTTCGACAGGTAGAAGCGGGTGCGGTTCGGCACCGCCGCCAGCGAGGTGCGCAGCGCGCCGTTGTGGAACTCGCTGGACACGGCGCCCGCACCGAAGACCATGGCTGCGATCTGCCCGAAGGAAATGCCGTAATAGGCCGCGAAGAGCGGATCGTCACCCATGCTGCCGTCCTCGGACTGGCCGAAGGCGGCTGCCGTCAGCGCCTGGATGCCCGCGGTGGCGACGACGACGGCCATCAGGCCCCCGAGGGTGCCGCGCAGGGACCGTATCTTGATCCATTCCGAATGCAGGGTGGGGACGGTGGGCAGAGCGGCGCGCATGGCGGGGCCTCCTGAAGGTTCGGGGAAGTCAGCGGGTAGCGGTGAACTGCGCGTGATCGGCGGTGAGATCGAGATAGGCCTGTTCGAGCGAGGCGCGCTCGTCGGACAGTTCCAGCACGGGGATGCCTTCACGGGCGGCCAGGTTTCCGAGCTGCTCGGCGTGTATGCCCTCGACGGTCCATCGCCCCTGCTCCGCGGCGGCCAGTTCTAAGCCGTCCCGGGCCAGGGCGGACCGCAGCCGGCCCGGGTCGGAGGTGCGCAGGCGCACCCGCCGGGTGCTGCGGGCCTCGATGAAGTCCGCCATCGAGGTGTCGGCAAGAAGCCTGCCGTTGCCGAGTACGACCAAGTGGTCGGCGAGAGCGGAGGTCTCGGACATCAGGTGGCTGGAGACCAGCACGGTGCGCCCTTCGGCGGCGAGGCCGCGCATCAGCTCGCGGATCCAGATGATGCCCTCGGGGTCGAGGCCGTTGGTCGGCTCGTCCAGGAGCAGCACCCCGGGGTCGCCCAGCAACGCGGCGGCTATGCCGAGGCGCTGACGCATGCCGAGTGAGAAGGACTTGATCCGCCGCTTGGCCACCGACGCTATCCCGGCCTGCTCCAGGACCTCGTCCACCCGTCGCACCGGAATGCCGCCGGCGGCGGCGAGGAAGCGCAGGTGGTCGCGGGCGGTTCGCCCGCCGTGGGCAGACTGCGCGTCCAGCAGGGCGCCGACCCGTTGCAGCGGGTCGGCCAGGTCCAGGTAGCGTCGGCCGCCGATGGTCGCCGTACCGGAGGTGGGCCGGTCCAGGCCCAGCAGCAGGCGCATGGTGGTGGACTTCCCGGCGCCGTTGGGGCCGAGGAACCCGGTGACCCGCCCGGGCAGTACATCGAAGGTGAGGCCGTCCACCGCACGGTGGGCGCCGTATGCCTTGGTCAGTTCTCGGATCTCGATGCTGTTCATGGCTCAAGATTCGCCGCCGGCCCCACCCCCTTCCCTCCCCCGCGCGAGGGTGCCGTCTCCCCCACACGGGGGAGACGGACCCGAGCAGGGCACTGACACGATGGGGGCATGTACCGACTGCTGCGGGCTCCGTTGCGACCAGTGACCTACTCACGCTGGTTGCACCTCTGCGTGCCCCTGCTGCTGCTGGCCATATGGATGTTCGTGGTTCCGGAGTGGCCGTGGGGGCCGCTGCTCATCGTCCTGCCCTTCGGCCTGGTGCCCTGGGTGCGGCTCGCCGAGGGCCTGCAGGCACAGTTCCTGCTCACGCCGTACGACCGCGGCTCGGCCGACGGCGCCATAAGCCTGGCTCCTTCGGCACATTGGGGAGACCGATGGCGGACGGTGCTGTGGCTGGAGACGCGGATGGTCATCGCCTTCGGCGCGGTGGCCGCCACCGTCTGGATGCCCACGTTGACGGTCGATCTCATCGCGAGCGCGCTCGGCCATTCCCTGGATCCGGGTCCGCTGGCGCCGTTGGTACCCGAGCAGCGCTGGGTCGCCGCGCTGCTGGCACCCGTTCCCCTCCTGGTCCTGATGGTCGTCGTGGTCCTGCTCGGCGAGCTGATCACCGCAGCCGCCACCCGGCTGCTCAGTCCCTCGGCCGCCGAGCGGCTGAGCGCGCTGGAGGCGCGTACGGAGCAGTTGCTGGAACGGACCCGGATCGCGCGGGAACTGCACGACTCGATCGGGCACGCGCTGACCGTGGCCGTCGTGCAGGCGGGGGCGGCGCGCGCCGCGGGCGATGCCGCCTTCACCGACCGGGCGCTGTGCGCCATCGAGGAGACGGGCAGGGCTGCGCTGGAGGACCTGGAGCGGGTCCTCGGAGTGCTGCGGGAGTCCGGTCAGCCGCCGTCGCAGCGGCCGACGCTGGCGGAGGCCGACCGGCTCCTGGAGTCGGCCCGGGCCTCCGGCTCGGAGGTGGACGCGCAACTGACCGGACCGCTGGAGAAGTTGCCCGGGCCGGTCACCCGGGAGGGGTACCGGATCCTGCAGGAGTCGCTCACCAACGTGCTGCGCCACTGCGGGCCCGTACCGGTCCGGGTGCGGGTGGAGATGACCGCGGACCGATTGGAACTGGAGGTGACGAACACGCTGCCGGAACGGCCCGTCGTCACGGTGGGCAGCGGCAGCGGACTGCGCGGGATGAAGGAGAGGGCCGCGCTGCTGGGCGGGGAGGCCGAGACCGGACCGTACGAGGGTGGCTGGAGGGTGCGCGCCCGACTTCCGCTGGAGCGAATACGCTGACCGGATGCCGGTTACCGTACTGCTCGTCGACGACGAACCCCTGGTCCGCGCGGGTCTGCGCGCCGTCCTGGACTCCCAGCCCGACATCGAGGTGGTGGGTGAGGCGGCCGACGGCGCCTCGGTGATCCCGCTCGTGCGGCAGCTGCGGCCGGACGTGGTGGCCATGGACGTACGGATGCCGCTGCTCGACGGGATCGAGGCGACCCGCGCGGTGCTGCGGACGGTGGACTCCCCGCCGAAGATCCTCGTGGTGACCACCTTCGAGAACGACGAGTACGTCTACCAGGCGCTGCGGGCCGGCGCGGACGGGTTCCTCCTGAAGCGGTCCCGGCCTTCGGAGATCGTGCACGCGGTACGGCTGGTCGCGGAGGGCGACACGCTGCTCTTCCCGGCGGCGGTGCGGGCCCTGGCCGCGGAGTACGGCAACCGGCAGGCGCGGGCGGTGCTGGAGCGGGCCGCTCTGACCGAGCGGGAGGAGGCGGTCCTGCGGCTGATGGCGCGGGGGCTCACCAACGTGGAGATCGCGTCCGAGCTGATCATCGGCACGGAGACGGTCAAGTCCCATGTCAGCGCGATCCTGGCGAAGCTGGGGGCGCGGGACCGCACCCAGGCGGTGATCACGGCGTACGAGTCGGGCTTCGTCTCCCCCGCCTGAGAGGAAGGGCCTGCTCCGGCCGATGGGGGGCTGCTTCTCGCCGCCGTACCCGGTGCGCAGTACGATCCGGCTGACAAGCTCGCTAGCTGGGAGGACACACGTTGGGGCAGCTGACCGGCGGGGACCCCTCTCTGCTCCGGCGGATCAATTCCGCGGTGGTGCTGCGGGCACTGCGCACGGCCGGGTCGCCGACCCTCACCGACCTCACACGGCTGACCGGGCTCTCCCGGCCGACCGTCGAGGGGGTCGTGGAGGGGCTGATCGGGACCGGGCTCGTCGTCGAGGCCGAGGCGGAGGAGGGCGCGCGGCGCCAGGGGCGGCCGGCCAGACGGTTCCGGTTCCGGGCCGAGGCGGGCCACCTGCTCGGCATTGAGATCGGCTCGCACCGCGTCGCGGTGCTGCTGTCCGGGCTGGACGGCCGGATCATCGGCGCCGGCACCAAGGAGGTCGCCGAGACGGCCTCGGCCGACCAGCGGCTGGAGCGGGTGCGGGCGGCCGTCGCCGATCTGCTGCGCCGGGCCGGCGTGCCGCGGGACTCCTTGCGGGCGGTCGGGGTCGGCAGCCCCGGGATCGTGGAGGCGGACGGCACCGTGCGCCTCGGCACGGCCCTGCCCGGCTGGACCGGGCTGCCGCTCGGCGACCGGCTGCGGCGCTCGTTCCGCTGCCCGGTGCAGGTGGAGAACGACGCCAACGCGGCGGCGGTCGCCGAGCACTGGAAGGGAGCCGCACGGGACACCGGGGACATGGTCTTCGTGATGGCGGGCCTCAGTCCCGGCGCGGGCTCGCTCATCGGCGGCCGGCTGCACCGGGGCTTCGGCGGAGCCGCCGGGGAGATCGGTGCCCTGCACCTGCTGGGCCGTGAGGCGACGCCCGAGCGGCTGCTGTCGACGACGGGCGAGCCGCTGCACCCGCTGGACGAGCCGGCCGTCGCCGAAGTCTTCGCGATGGCCAAGCGGGGCGACGAGCAGGCGATCGCCGCCGTGGACCGCTTCCTGCAGCGGCTGGTCCACGACGTGGCGGCGCTGGTCCTGGCGATGGATCCGGAGCTGGTGGTCGTCGGCGGTTGGGCGGCCGGCCTGGACGGGGTCCTGGATCCCCTGCGCCGGGAGCTGGAGCGCTACTGCCTGCGCCCTCCGCGGGTGGCCCTGTCACTGCTCGGCGAGGCGGCGGTGGCGACCGGTGCCCTCCGGCTCGCGCTCGACCACGTCGAGGGGGAGCTCTTCGCCGTGGAGAAGACCGTCACGGCCCGCCGCCGCTGACGCACTTCCTCCCCCGGCACCCGGAAAGCCCGAGAGCCGGTACGGCCGTGTTCTGCCGTCCCGCACCTGCGGGATGACGACCACGGCCGTACCGGCTCGGGCGGTTCAGGAGCCGGGTGGGGCGGGGCGGCTCAGGAGGCGACGGGCTCGTGCGTGATCTCCACGCCGCCCGAGTCGCCGAAGGTGAGACGGCAGGTGTCGGCGCGGTAGGTGGCCACCGAGACCGCTGCCGTGCCCGCCGCGGTGAAGTACCGGGTGGTGACCAGGAGCACCGGTGCCCCGGGCAGCCGGTCCAGCTCCTTGGCGTCGTCGGCCCGGGCGGAGCCGAGCTCCACCGAGCGGTCCTGACCGTCGAGGACCAGCCGCTGCAACTCGCGCAGGACGGCACGGGCGCGGGCCGGTCCCGACGGGGCCTCGATGGCGGGCAGCCCGGGCACCGAGGCGGCCGGGACGTACAGCAGCTCGGCGGCGACGGCCTGACCGTTCGTCATCCTGGTCCGGCGCACGGTGTGGACCGGCTGGTCGGCGGCGAACGCCCCACCGGTGCCGAGGAGCTTCACCACCGCGGCGGACGGCAGGGACTCCGAGGCGTCCTGCGGCTCCCAGCCGTCGACGCCCTCCCCGGGCCAGCTGTGCTGCGCGCTGCCGACGGCGACGCCCACGCGCGGCGGGGCGACGGTGGTGCCGACACCCCTGCGGCGCTGCAGCCGGCCTTCGAGCTCCAGCTGCTCCAGCGCTTGGCGCAGGGTCGCGCGGGCGACTCCGAAGCGGGCCGCGAGTTCACGCTCGTTGGGCAACACCTCGCCGACGGCGAAGTCCTGGTCGAGCGCCTCGCTGAGGACGGTCTTGAGGTGCCAGTACTTCGGCTCCGGCACCGTTTCGAGCTGCGTGGTCCCCACCCTGAGTCCTCCTGCCATCGCTGCACTCGCCGTGTGTTCCAGCGGCAGTTCCGCGCCTTTGTTTATTAAAGGTTCCTGCACTATCCCTGCGACGATAGGACGGTGCACCCCCTTGGTCAAGACCAATGCTCGTACCTTTGCCGGGCAGATCGGGCATATGTAGCAAGCCGTTCACGGGATGTTCTCGTAGCCCACAAAGGCTTGTAGTCAAGGGCTACCCGACGGTAATCATGGCGGTGGGCACTCCTGACAGCCTGTCTCGCAGCAGTCCAACCGACGAGGAGCAGCATGACCGCCACGGTCTCCTTCACGATCGATTCGCCGCTCGGCCCCCGCGCCACCACCGTCGCCTACGAACGCAAGGGATCGGGCGAACCGCTTCTCCTGCTGCACGGCATAGGCCATCACCTCCAGGCCTGGCACCCGGTGACCGACATCCTGGCCGCCGAGCACGACGTGATCGCCGTCGACCTGCCCGGTTTCGGCGCCTCGGAGCCGCTGCCGCAGGGGTTGCCGTACTCCCTGGACACCGTGGCCCCGGCGCTCGGAGCACTCTGCACGGCCCTCGGCGTCGAGCGCCCGCACGTCGCGGGCAACTCGCTCGGCGGCCTGCTCGCCCTCGAAATGGGCCGGAGCAATCTCGTACGCTCCGTCACGGCCTTCTCCCCCGCCGGGTTCTGGACCGAAGGTGAACGTCGCTACGCCTTCGCCGCGCTGCTCGCCATGCGGGCCGGCGCCAGGGCGCTGCCCCTGCCCGCCGTCCACCGGCTCTCGCGCAGTGCCGCCGGCCGGACCGCACTCACCGGCACCATCTACGCCCGTCCGTCGCGCCGTTCGCCCGAGGCCGTGGTCGCCGAGACCCTCGCCCTGCGCCACTCCACCGGGTTCGAGGAAACCCTGGCCGCGGGTGGCTCCGTACGCTTCACCGACGACGTGCCGGGGCTGCCGGTCACCATCGCGTGGGGCACCCGCGACCGCCTGCTGCTGCGCCGCCAGGGCATCCGCGCCAAGCACACCGTCCCCGGCGCCCGGCTGGTCCGCCTCCCCGGCTGCGGCCACGTCCCGATGAGCGACGATCCGGCGCTCGTCGCCCGCGTGGTGCTCGACACGGCCCGTAGCGCCGCGGTTCCGGTCGTCGCGTGAGCGCACCGCTCGCTGAGCGTGCGGGAAGGGCCGGGTACGGGAAGTGCCGGTGCACGGGACCGGCCGGTGCACGGGACCTGCCGTAGCACGGGACCGGCGAACGCACCGGACCGGCGAACGCACCGGACCGGTGAACGCGCCGGACCGTGAGGGCGCGGAACCGGTCCGAGTCAAGAGGTCGGACGTCTGAACGGATGAGCGGCTGGCGGCTGTTCACCCGCGGTTCGCGTGGGCGACGCGGCCGGGCCGGTGCGCGACGGCACGCTGGTCCGACCCGTCCTCGCCACCCCCTGGAGACGCACCGATGGCTTCGACCCCGCACACCCGACGGTCCCTCATCGGCGGTTCCCTCGCCCTGTCCTCCGCGCTGCTCGCCGCGCCGGCGCTCGCCGCCCCCGCCTTCGCCCGCTCCGGCCGGCCCAACGCGCACTGGGGCGTCCAGTCCGGCGAGATCACCGCGCACGCGGCCACCGTGTGGGCCCGTTCCGACCGCCCCGCGCGCATGTACGTCGAAACCTCGCCGAGCGAGGCGTTCCGCTACGCCGTACGCCGCCACCGCGGCCCGCTGCTCGGCCCGTCGAGCGACTTCACCGCAACCACCGTCCTGCGCGACCTCCCGCCCGGGCAGCAGATCCACTACCGGGTCGTCCTGGCCGACCCCGACGACCCCCGCCGCACCGCCGAGCCGGTCCACGGCACCTTCCGCACCACCCCGGTCTCCCGCCGCCGCGACGTGCGGTTCCTGTGGTCCGGGGACCTGGCGGGCCAGGGCTGGGGCATCAACCCCGATGTCGGCGGCTACCGCGTCTTCGACGAGATGCGGCAGCGCGACCCCGACTTCTTCCTCTTCAGCGGCGACACGGTCTACGCCGACGGCCCGATCAAGGCGGCCGTGCCCCTGCGCGACGGCACCGTCTGGCGCAACATCACCACCTCGGAGAAGTCGAAGGTCGCCGAGACCCTCGACGAGTTCCGCGGGAACTTCCGCTACAACCTGCTCGACCGCAACCTGCTCGGCTTCAACGCCCAGGTCCCCGTCCTCGCCCAGTGGGACGACCACGAGGTGCGCAACAACTGGTACCCGGGCCAGCTGATCGACGACCCCCGCTACACGGTCAGGGAGGCCGACGTCCTCGCCGCCCGCGCCCGCCGGGCCTTCGGCGAGTACTTCCCGGTCACCGACCTGCGCGGCGGCCGCGCCGAGGGCCGGATGTACCGCGTGATGCGGTACGGCCCGCTCCTCGACGTCTTCGTCCTCGACATGCGCACCTACCGCAACGCCAACTCCCCCGGCGGCCAGGCCGAGGACCCCATCGGCATCCTCGGCACCGAGCAGCTGGCCTGGATCAAGCGCGAACTCGCCCGCTCCCGGGCCACCTGGAAGGTCATCGCCGCCGACATGCCCCTGGGCATCGTCGTCCCCGACGGGGCCGCGGACTTCGAGGCCGTCGCCCAGGGAGATCCGGGCGCCCCACTGGGCCGGGAACTGCAGATCGCCGAGCTGTTGCGGCACATCAAGCACCGGCGCATCACGGGCACCCTGTGGCTCACGGCCGACGTGCACTACACCGCCGCGAACCACTACGCGCCCGAGCGGGCCGCCTTCACCGACTTCGCTCCGTTCTGGGAGTTCGTGTCCGGCCCCATCGGGGCGGGCGGCTTCCCGGCCGGGCGGCTCGACGCCACCTTCGGCCCCGAGACGGCCTTCGTCCAGTCGGCTCCCTTCGCCAACATGTCGCCCTCCGAGAACCCGCCGTACTACGGGGAGGTCGACATCGACGGCGGCAGCGGGGACCTCACCGTCCGATTGCGGCGCCAGGGAGGGGGCGTACTCTTCACCAGGACCCTGCAGCCCGGCCGGGTGGGCCAGTAGGACGTCCGGAAAGAGCCCCGAAAACTGGGTGAAATCGGCCAGATGGACACTTAACCAGTCGGTCACAGATCGTTCGTGATCACGCAACACCCTTGAGCAACAGTGGTGTGCATGACTGACCGCATCCACGCCTCCGCCCAGCGTCCCCACCGTCACCACTGGCGCCGCGACGTCGTCGAACTCGCCGCACTGTTCTGCGCCGTCGCGGTCGCCGACGGCATCGCCAATCTCGTCGTGCACGGCCCCAGGGGCCCGGTCCTGCTGGTCGCCTCGGCCGTCGCGCTGCTGGTGACCGCCGCCTTCCACACCTGGTGGGCGCGGCGCCACAGCCATGCGCCGCCGCCCAGCACACCGCCGCCCGGCGATCCGGCGGCGTCGGAGCCCGCCGCCCCCGGCGAGGCCGGGGCCACCGCCCTGTGGCGGATGCGCACGACCGTACGGGACCAGCCCGGCTCCCTGGCCGTCCTCTGCACCGCCCTCGCCCACCACGGCGTGGACATCCTGACGCTGCAGACGCACCCGCTGCCCGAGGGCGGCACGGTGGACGAGTTCCTGCTGCGCGCCCCGCAGCAGCTTCCCTCCGCCGACCTCACCCGGGCGGTCTCCCGGGCCGGCGGCCACAGCACCTGGATCGAGCGCGCCGACGCCCACGACCTCGTCGACACCCCGACCCGGCTGCTGGGCCTGGCCACCCGCACTGCGCTGGACGCCGCCGAGCTCCCCCTCGCCCTGCGCCAGCTCCTCGGCCGCTGCACGATCCACTCGATCCCGGCGACCACGCTCTCCGGCCGCCCGAACTCCGGTGCGGACGCCCCGGTCGAGGGGGTCCTCGAGGCCACGGTCATGCGGCTGCGCGACCCTTCGGGCGGCGCGATCACCGTGGAGCGGCCGTACCTGCCCTTCACCCCCACCGAATTCGCCCGGGCCCGCGCCCTGGTCGAGCTCGACGCCCGGCTCGGCCCGCGCGTCCCGCGCAGCCAGGACGTACTGACGCTGCCCGAGGGCAACGAGATCACCGTGCGCCGCGCCGACGGCTCCGACCTGCCCGCGGCCCGCGCCATGCACGACCGCTGCTCCGAGCGGACCCTCGGGCTGCGTTACCACGGCCCGGTCGCCGACGCCGACCGCTACCTGGGTCACCTGCTCAGCCCCCGCTTCGGCCGCACCCTGGCCGCCACCACCGCGTCCGGGAAGCTCGTCGCCCTCGGCCACCTGCTGTGGGACGGTGACGAGACCGAGGTCGCCCTGCTCATCGAGGACGACTGGCAGCGCCGCGGCATCGGCTCCGAACTGCTGCGCCGGCTCCTCGCCATGGCCGTCGAGGCCGGGTGCGACAGCGTGTACGCCGTCACCCAGGCCGCCAACACCGGCATGGTCGCCGCCATGCGCGGCCTCGGCCTCCCCCTCGACTACCAGATCGAGGAGGGCACCCTGGTGATCACGGCCCGGCTGGACGCCACCGCCGTCGGCTCACGGCTCGCCTACGAGCTCCCCGTCGGGCTGCCGCACGAGCACGGGGCCCAGCGACGCCCGTACTGAACCCTGGCCGGCCACGGCACCCGCGGGCGCCCGCTCCCCCGGAGCGGGCGCCTCCGCTCGGATCCGGCCAAACTCGGATCCGCGCCGCCGGCCACAGATCCACCTCCGCGCCGTGAAGTCGCTTGTGCACGCGGGTGGTTGACCTTCAACGGGTGAGTGCGACAGCCGTGCTCCAGCCCGTGTCAGGAGGCTGACGACAATCGGTGATGACGGGAGGACGCGTCACATACGAAGATGGCCGCATGTCAGAGACCCTCCACACCGGCAGCGCCCCCCGGCTGCCCCGCCAGGTGGCCGACGCCTACGTCGACGGCCTCATCGCCCTCGACCCGATCACCGGCACCTACCTGGGTGTAGCCGAGAGCTCCGCCAAGCTCCCCGACTTCTCCCCGGCGGGCCGCGCGGCCGTCGCCGACCTCGCCCGCGAGACCCTCGCGCGTCTCGACGCCGCCGAGGCGCTCCCCGGTGCCGACATCGACGCCGAACGGCGGTGCGGCCGTCTGCTCCGCGAGCGGCTCACCGCCGAGCTCGCGGTCCACGAGGCCGACGAGGACCTGCGCGCGGTCAGCAACATCCACAGCCCCGTGCACTCGGTCCGCGAGGTCTTCTCCCTGACCCCGACCGACACCGACGAGGACTGGGCGGCGGTCGCCGAGCGGCTGCGCGCCGTCCCGGCCGCCTTCGCCGGCTACCGCGAGAGCCTCGAACTCGGGCTGGAGCGCGGCCTGTACGGCGGCCCGCGCGCCACCGAAACCATGATCGGCCAGCTGACCACCTGGGCCGGCCAGGACGGCACCGCCCCGGCCTTCTTCGAGGACTTCGCCTCCGGCGGCCCCGAGGCCCTGCGCACCGAGCTGGACACGGCCGCCGCCGGCGCGACCGCCGCCGTCGTCGAACTGCGCGACTGGATGACCGCGGTGTACGCCCCCGCGGTCGAGGGCCGGCCCGACACCGTGGGCCGCGAGCGCTACGCCCGCTGGTCGCGGTACTTCAACGGCACCGACCTCGACCTGGACGAGGCGTACGCCTACGGCTGGTCGGAGTACCACCGGCTGCTCGCCGAGATGAAGACCGAGGCGGCCAAGATCCTCCCGGGGGCCGGCCCCTGGGAGGCCCTGGCGCACCTGGACGAGCACGGCACCCACATCGAGGGGGTCGACGAGGTCCAGGCCTGGCTGCAGGGCCTGATGGACGAAGCCATCGAGAACCTCGACGGCACCCACTTCGAACTCGCCGAGCGCGTCCGCAAGGTGGAGTCCCGCATCGCCCCTCCGGGCGGCCCCGCGGCCCCGTACTACACCTCCCCGTCGGAGGACTTCTCCCGTCCGGGCCGCACCTGGCTGCCCACGATGGGGCAGACCCGCTTCCCGGTCTACGACCTGGTGTCCACCTGGTACCACGAGGGCGTTCCGGGCCACCACCTGCAGCTCGCGCAGTGGACGCACGTGGCCGACCAGCTCTCCCGCTACCAGGCCACCGTCGGCTGGGTCAGCGCCAACTGCGAGGGCTGGGCGCTCTACGCGGAGCGGCTGATGGACGAACTGGGCTACCTCAAGGACGCCGAGCAGCGTCTGGGCTACCTGGACTGCCAGATGATGCGCGCCGCGCGGGTCATCGTCGACATCGGCATGCACCTGGGCCTGGAGATCCCGGCGGACTCGCCGTTCCACCCGGGTGAGACGTGGACCGTGGACCTGGCGCAGGAGTTCTTCGGGCTGCACAGCGGCCGGCCTGCGGAGTTCGTGGAGAGCGAGCTGACCCGCTACCTGTCGATGCCGGGGCAGGCGATCGGTTACAAGCTCGGCGAGCGGACCTGGCTGCTGGGCCGGGACAACGCGCGTGCGGCGCACGGCGACTCCTTCGACCTGAAGGCCTGGCACATGGCGGCGCTGTCCCAGGGTTCGCTGGGGCTGGACGACCTGCTGGACGAGCTCTCGAAGCTCTGACGGCACCGCGGCGGCGCGGCGGCACCACGGCGCGACGGCACCACGGCGCGGCGGCACCACGGCCGCACGACCTCGTCGTACGGGCCGCTCGTCTCCCCGGGGGCGAGCGGCCCGTACGCGTGGGGCGGGCGCGTCAGCAGCCGCAGTCGTCCGACTCGGTCGGCGCGGTCAGCGGGTCGGCCCCGTCGCGCTGCCTGGTGCCCTGCCAGGTCTCGACCTCGAAGCCCTCGCGGATCCAGTACTCGATGCCGCCGAGCATCTCCTTGACCTGGAAGCCGAGTTCGGCCAGGGCGAGGGCGGAGCGGGCGCCACCATTGCAGCCGGGTCCCCAGCAGTACGTCACCACGGGGACGTTCTTGTCGAGGAGGCGCTCGGCCTGCTCGGGTACGAGGGCGGTGGGCAGGTGGATCGCGCCGGGCACGTGCGCCTGGTCCCAGGAGGGCGTGGAACGGGAGTCGACGAGCTGGAAGCCCAGCTCGGCGCCCGACTCGCGGTGGGCCTTGAAGGCGCTCGCGACGTCCGAGACGTCCGCGTGGAAGGCGAGGCTCGCGGCGAAGTGGGCGGCGGCCGCGGCCGGGGAGGCCGGGGGCACGCGGAGCACGGGGTTGACGGCGGCCGGGGCGGAGGAGGCGTTCTGCGCTGTTGTCATGGCCAGAAATCTACGATCTGTTGATCTTCCCTGAAAGCGATGTTCCCCGGCCCTTTCCTTGTCCCACCGGGGAATCCCCTGCTAGACCTGCCTCATGACCGACGATTCCCCTGACGCCACTGACTGGCGGATCCTCGAAGCGCTCCAGCGGGACGGCCGCGCCAGTTTCACCGAGCTCGCCCGCTCCGTGTCCATGTCCGCGAGCGCCGTCACCGAGCGGGTCCGCCGGCTGGAGGAGGCCGGTGTGATCACCGGCTACACGGCCGTGGTGGACCCCGAGAAGCTCGGCAAATCGATCCTCGCCCTGGTGCGGCTGCGCTACCCGCACGGCAACTACAAGCCGTTCCACGACTTCCTGGAGGCCACTCCCGAGATCCTGGAGGCCCATCACGTCACGGGCGACGACTGCTTCGTCCTCAAGGTCGCGGCCCGCTCGATGCGGCACCTGGAGGAGGTCACCGGCCGGATCGCCGGACTCGGCTCGGTGACGACGAGCGTCGTCTACTCCTCGCCGCTGCCCCGCCGCCCGCTCAGTCCGTGACCGCGCACGCCCGTCGCCCGCCCAGTCCGTGAGCGCCGCCGTGCGGTGCCCGCCCGGTCCGTGACCGCGCACGCCCGTCGCCCGCTCAGTCCGTCAGCGCCGCCGTGCGGTGCCGCACGACGGAACCGCCGCGCTGCTTGACGATCTCCAGCTGGGCCTGGACCCGGGTCCGCAGGTCGGCGACGTGGCTGACGATGCCGACGCTGCGGTCCCGCTCGCGCAGGGAGTCCAGGACGTCGAGCACCTCGTCCAGTGCCTGGTCGTCGAGGCTGCCGAAGCCCTCGTCGATGAAGAGGGTGTCGAGGCGGGTGCCGCCCGCCTCGTCGGTGACCACGTCGGCGAGACCCAGCGCGAGGGCGAGCGAGGCGAAGAAGGTCTCGCCGCCGGACAGGGTGGCGGTGTCCCGCTCGCTGCCGGTCCACGCGTCGACCACGTGCAGCCCGAGGCCGGAACGCCCGCGTCCGCTCGCCCGCGCATCGGAGTGCACCAGGGTGTACCGGCCGCCGGACATGCGCAGCAGCCGTACCGTCGCGGCGGCCGCCACCTGCTCCAGACGGGCGGCCAGCACGTACGCCTCCAGCCGCATCTTGCGCTCGTTGTCGGCGGAGGTGCCCGCGGTCAGGCCGGCCAGCCGGGCCACCCGGTCGTACGCCTCCCGCAGCGGGCCGAGGGCGCGCAGTTCCTGCTCCATCTGCCGGGAGAGCCGGTCCAGCTCCGCGCAGCGGACCCGGGCCGCGTCACAGGCGGAACCTGCCGTACGAAGCTTCGCCGCGGCCCGGGCCGCGTAGGCCTCGGCGGCGTCCGGTGCGGCGGGGGGCAGCGCCGCCGCCTCGGCGGTGCCGGTCTCGCCGAGGCGGTCCGCGAGGAGGGCCTCCTCCGCCTGCCAGGCGTCCAGCCGGTGCTGAAGAGCGGTGCGTTCGTACTCGGGGAGGACGGCGTCGGCGGCGGCCTCGACCGTGTCGAAGCCGGCCTTGAAGGCGGCGTCGGCGAGCTGGTCGTCGGCCTCCTTCAGCCGGGCGGCGGCCGTCTCCGCCCGGCGCAGTGCGGTGGCGGCCCCGGCGACGATCCGGACCCGGTCCTCCAGGGTCCGGGCGCGGGCCGCGACGGTGGGCGCGTCCCGCCGCACGAGGGCGAGTTCGGCCTCCAGCGAGGCTTGTTCCCGGTCCAGGGCCTCACGGCGGGAGGCCCGGGCGGCGGCCCGGGTCTCGGCGTCGAGCCGGTCGGCGCTGCGCGCGGAGTGCTCGCGCTCGGCCCGGGCGAGCTGCTCCCGGGCGGCGTGCAGGCCGGCGGCCGCGGCGTGGGCGGCGGCGTGCCGGGCACTCAGGTCCGCGGTCAGGGCGAGGAGTTCGTCGGTGGTCGCGTCCCCGGCGGCGGACGCGGCCTCGGCGCGGGCCTCCCGGGCGGCGGCGAGGCTGCGCTCGACGGCCGCCCGGGCCTGCTCGGCCCGTTCGAAGGCGGCGTGAGCGGCGTCCTCCGCGGCCCGGTCGACGTGGCCGGGTGCGGGACGGGCCGGAGCCGGGTGGTCCGCCGATCCGCACACGGTGCAGGCTTCCCCGGCCACCAGCGCCTCGGCGAGTTCGGCCGCGATGCCGCGCAGCCGGGCCTCCTTGAGCTCCAGCCAACGTTCGCGCGCGGCGGCCGACTCCTCGCGCAGGTTGAGCAGTTCGCCCTCGGCGCGCTCGGCGTCGGCGGCGAACTCGTCGCGCCGGCGGGCGGCGTTCAGGTTCATCCGGGCCGGTTCCAGCCGGCCCGCGAGCTGCTCGGCCAGGGTGGCGGCCTGCTGGGCGGCGTCCGCCCGCTCCTGCAGGGCGCTGCGGGTCTCCTCCCAGCGCTCCAGCCACTCGGCGGACTCCTGGCGCTGCTCCTCGGCGGCTCGGGACTCCCGTTCCAGGTCGGCCCGTTCGCGGCCGATCTCGGCGCTGCGCTGCTCGGTACGGTGGGCGGCGCCGAGCGCGCCCAGTTCCTCGCGCAGCCGCTGTTCGACGGTGGCGAGCTGTTCGGCGCCGGCCTCCCGCAGCGGGGGCGGCAGTTCCGCGCGCGCCGTCGTCTCGGCGTGGGCTGCGGCGAGGTGGGCCGAGCCGGCCGCGCCGCGCAGTTCCAGGGCGGGGGCCACCAGGGCTCCCCGCCGGGCCCGGTCCAGCAGGCCGCGTACCCGCTCGCGCTCGGGCTCGGCCTCGGCGAGCAGGGCTGCCCGGCGGGTGGTCTCCGCGTGCCGGCGCTGGAGCCGGTCGAGCTCCCGTGCGTCCTCGGCGGCCCGCCGGGCGGCGGCGTACCGGCTCTCGACCGCGGCCAGCGCGTACTCGGCGACGTCCAGCCGTTCCCGCGCCGAGCACCGGGCGACGGCCGCCCAGGCTCGGACCGCCCCGGCGAGCCCGGGGTCTCCCGGCTGGTGCCCGGGCAGCGGCCAGGCCCGCAGGTCCGCGCTGTCGCCGGCGGCCTGGGCGAGCCGCTGCGCGGTGTGGAGCACCTTCTCGTCGCCGGCCCGGACCCGGGCCTCGGCGGCCCGGCGCCGTTCAGCGAGGAGGGTCTCGACGGCGGCGAAGCGGCGGGTGTCGAAGAGCCTCCCGAGGAGCCGGCCGCGGGCCGCCTCGTCGGCGCGCAGGAACCGCGCGAACTCCCCCTGCGGCAGGAGCACGACCTGGCAGAACTGCTCGCGGCTCATGCCGAGCAGCTGCTCGATCTCCTCGCCGATCTCCTGGTGGGAGCGGCTGAGCGGCTCCCAGCCCTCTCCGGTGTGCTCGCGCAGCCAACTCTGCGCCTTGTCCTTGGTGGTGCCCGTGCCCCGCTTCTTCGGCCGTTCCTGTTCGGGGCGCCGGGTGATCTCCAGGCGGCGGCCGCCCGCCGTGAGTTCGAGGGTGACCTCGGTCGGGGTGCCGGCGGCGGCGTGGTCGCTGCGCAGGGTGGTGCCGGGGGCCTGGCGGGCGCCGGGCACGGAGCCGTAGAGGGCGTAGCAGACGGCGTCGAGGACGGAGGTCTTGCCCGCGCCGGTGGGGCCGTGCAGCAGGAAGATGCCGGCGCCGGAGAGGGCGTCGAAGTCGATCGTCTGGGGTTCGGCGAAGGGGCCGAAGGCGGTGACGGCCAGCCTGTGGAGCCTCATCGGTGGTTCTCCCGGACGCTGTCGTCGGCGCGTACGTCGTCGAAGGCACCCTGGAGGACGGCCCGTTCGGCCTCGTCCGGGAGGCCGCCGCCGCGCACGTGGGCGACGAAGTCCTCGGCGATCTGCTGGTCGGTCCGGCCGCGCAGCCGCTGGGCGTAGGAGGTGCCGGTCTCCTCCTGGCGGCCCTCGGGGTCGAAGGCCAGGGTGAGGGTGTGCGGGAAACGGGTGGCGAGGCGGGCCATGGGGTCGTCGGGGCGGACCGGGTCGGTGAGGGTGGCCTCCACCCATGCGTCCTCGTGCACGGCGTGGGCGGGGTCCGCGAGCAGATCGTCGAGGCGTCCGCGCAGCCTCGCGAGGGCGCGGGGTACGGGGGTGTCGATGCGCTCGGCGCTGGTGATCGAGCCCTCCGCGCCGAGCTCGATCAGCCACATGGTCTTGCGGTGGTCGGCTTCCGAGAAGGAGTAGGCGAGCGGGGAACCGGAGTAGCGGACCCGTTCGTTGATCGTCTGGCAGCCGTGGAGGTGGCCGAGGGCGGCGTAGTCCACCCCGTCGAAGACGGAGGCGGGTACGGCCTCCACGCCGCCGACGCTGATGTCGCGTTCGCTGTCGCTGGCCTGCCCGCCGGTGACGAAGGCGTGCGCCAGGACGACGGAGCGGGTGCCGGGCGGGCGGGTGGCGAGGTCGGCCCGGATCCGGTCCATGGCCGCGCCCAGGACCGCTTCGTGGCTGACCCTCCGTGTGCTGAACTCGTCCTTGACCAGGGCGGGCTCCAGGTACGGCAGCCCGTACAGCGCCACGTCACCGTGTACGTCGGCCAGTACGACGGGGTCGGCGCAGCCGGCCGGATCGGTCCGCAGGTGGATCCCGGCTCGGCCGATCAGCCCGGCCCCGACGCCGAGCCGGCGGGCGGAGTCGTGGTTGCCGGAGATCATGACGGTGGGCACCCCGAGTTCGGCGAGCCGGTGCAGGGCCCGGTCGTACAGCTCGACGGCGGGAAGCGGGGGCACTGCACGGTCGTAGACGTCGCCGGCGACGAGGACGGCGTCGACCTCGTGCGCGCGCACCGTCTCGACGAGGTGGTCGACGAAGGCGGCCTGGGCACCGAGCAGGTTCACCCGGTGGAAGGCGCGGCCGAGGTGCCAGTCGGAGGTGTGCAGGAACTTCACTCGCCGGCCCCGCCGCACATGCCGTCTCCCCCTGGTCGTCTCCTGCTCGCTGGTGCCCTCTACGCTAACCCGTCCCCGGGGTCGCTCAGGGCGCGTACGTCTCCCCGCCCAGGGTGAGACCGGCCGTACCGGCCGTGCTGTCGGCGAGCCAGGCCTCGAAGGCGGGCAGGTCCGCCTCCGGGAGGGCGACCTCGATCTCCACGGCGGCCCCGTAACGCAGGTCCACCACGGTCCGCCCGGTGGAGCGCAGGTCGTTCTGCGTCTTGCCGGCCCGCTGGTGGTCGACGGTGACGGTGGCGAGCCGGTAGCGCCGCCGGGTGACGGTGCCGAGTTCGTCGAGGGCCTCGCCGACGACGCCGCCGTACGCCCGGATCAGCCCGCCGGCGCCGAGCTTCACGCCGCCGTAGTAGCGGGTGACCACGGCGACCGCGTAGCGGACGTCCCGGCGCATGAGCATCTGCAGCATGGGCACCCCGGCGGTGCCGCCGGGCTCCCCGTCGTCGCTGGCCTTCTGGACGGCGGCGTCGGCGCCGATGACGTAGGCGTAGCAGTTGTGCGTGGCGGTGGGGTGCTCCTTGCGGATGCGCGCGATGAACTCCTGCGCCTCCTGCTCGGTCGCGGCGGGCGCGAGCGAGCACAGGAAGCGCGAGCGGTTGATCTCCGACTCGTGCGCGCCCTCACGGGCCACCGTCACATACTGGTCTGCCTTCACTGCTCCACCCTAAGCCGTACCGCAGAACGCCCCGGCGCCCCGGACCCTGCGGGAATCGGGGGTGCGGGTTTGCGGTTGATGCGGCTGAGCAGCACATGACGACGGCAGACAGCAGCAGGAGGCGGCACGCGTGTATTGCGATCCGGCAACCATTCGCAAGATCCTCACCGAGCTCGGCGACACCTGGGCCGTGGTGGGCCTCTCGAACAACCGGGACCGGGCGGCCTACGGGGTGGCCCGCGTGCTGCAGCAGTACGGCAAGCGCGTGGTCCCCGTGCACCCGAAGGCCGAGACCGTGCACGGCGAGCCCGGTTTCGCCTCGCTGGAGGAGATCCCGTTCAAGGTGGACGTGGTGGACGTCTTCGTGAACAGCGAGCTGGCCGGCGCGGTCGCCGACCAGGCGGCCGCGGTCGGCGCCGAGGCCGTGTGGTTCCAGCTCGGGGTGATCGACGAGGCCGCCTACGACCGGACCCGGGAGGCCGGGCTGACGATGGTCATGGACCGCTGCCCGGCGATCGAGATCCCCGCTCTCTAGGCTTCCGCGCCCGCCGCGGCGCCGCCGTGCGGGTGCGCGGTGGCGGCCGCGGGGACCGGCGCGGACACCCGCCGAGTCGTCGACCGCCAGCACGGCACTCGCCGCCTTCGCCGTCCTCAGGGAACGGCTGCGCACCGCCCGGGCGGCGGGCGGCGGCCCGGCCCTCGCGGGAACGGTTCTGCCGGCCGCGGGCTGCACGGCGGGGCGCTACTTGTCGGCCTCCGCCAGCCCGGCCTCCGCCAGTTCGACCTCGGCCAGTTCGGCCTCGGTGAGCTCGGCCAGCCCCCGCAGCTGCTCCGACGTCATGCCGTCCGGGATCGGCACGGGCGCCGGGGTCCGCAGCGGCGGCTGCCACCCCGTCTCCGGCGTCCAGCGCCGTACGATGCGTGCCGGCGCCCCCGCCACCACGGCGTGGTCGGGCACCTCGCCCCGTACGACGGAACCCGCGGCCACCACCACGTTGCGGCCCAGCCGTGCGCCCGGCAGGATCACCGCGCCCGTGCCGAGCCAGCATCCGGGGCCGATCTCCACCGGCGCGCTGCGCGGCCACTGCCGGCCGATGGGCTCGTGCGGGTCGTCGTAGCTGTGGTTCGTGGACGTGATGTAGACACCGGGACCGCAGAAGGTGTTCGAACCGATCTCGATGCGGGCGTCGGCGATGACGTGGCTGTCCCGCCCGATGACGACCCCGTCGCCGAGCACGAGCATCGGCTCCGCGCCCAGGTCGAGTCCGGGCATCATGCCGGCGGTGAGGGTGACCTGCTCGCCGATGATGCAGTGCCCGCCGAGCCGGATCCACCGCTCGCCGAAGACGGTGCCCTGAGGGAAGGCGAGCCGGGTGCCGTCCCCGATCGCGCCGAACCGCAGCCGGCCCGGCGTCTGCGCGGTCACCGCGCCGGCCTGCTGCATCCAGCGCCAGCCGGTGTGGACCACGCGGCTCGCCAGCCTGCGGCGCAGGGCCGCCACAGATGAGAACGTGTTCTGTTTCTTCGGCACCCGGCCACGGTAATGCGCCGGGCCCCGGTCGTCCGGACGACGATCCTGTGATCTTCACCCCATCGCGGGCACGGATGCCCGCGTGCCCTACGGTGCTGTTGGCGCGGCGACCGACGGCAGACAGACCACTGACGACAGAGGAACAGACATGACGCACCAGGCGGCCCAGGCCACGGCACTCGTGGCGGGTGTCGGCGGAAAGACCCCGGACATCGACCCCACGGCCTTCACCGCGCCCACCTCGGTCGCGCTCGGGGAGGTCACCCTCGCCGCCGGGGCCAGCATCTGGTACTCGGCGGTACTGCGCGCCGACTGCGGCCCGATCACGCTCGGCGCCGACAGCAACGTGCAGGACAACTGCACCCTCCACACGGACCCTGGCTTCCCCGTGTCCATCGGCGAGCGCGTCTCCATCGGCCACAACGCCGTCGTGCACGGCTGCACCGTCGAGGACGACTGCCTGATCGGCATGGGCGCCACCGTCCTGAACGGCGCGGTGATCGGCGCCGGTTCCCTGGTCGCCGCGCAGGCGCTGGTCCCCCAAGGGATGGTGGTCCCGCCCGGCTCGCTGGTCGCGGGCGTCCCCGCGAAGGTGCGCCGCGCGCTGACCGACGAGGAGCGCGAGGGCATCAAGGTCAACGCCCAGATGTACGTGGAGCTGGCCAAGCAGCACCGCGCCTCGGTCACCCCGGACGCCTAGAACGCCCAGGCCGCCTGGAACGCCCGGGCCGCCCGGGAAGCCGTCCCGCCGGACTCCCGTGCGGCCGGAGCGACGCCCGGACCCGGGCCGCCGGTGCGGTGCGCGCCGGGGCCCGAGCGCGCCGCCGTCACTCGGCGACGGTGGCGCGGGCCGCCGGCTGCGCGGGGATGTCCGCGTCGGCCGCGCCCTCCGCGCCGGCGGCCTCGGCCGCCTTCTTCATCCGGCTGCGCACCACCAGGGTCACGACGAGGCCGAACGCCACGGCGAGGCCCAGGGCCAGCCAGGAGAACCGCTTCAGCCAGGGCTCCGCGACGATGCCGACCGAGTAGATGACGGCCGTGGTCCCGCCCGCCCAGAGGATCCCGCCGAGGACGTTGGCGACGAGGAAGCGCCAGTACGGCATGTGCAGCACGCCGGCCAGCGGCCCGGCGAAGATCCGCAGCAGTGCCACGAACCGGCCGAAGAACACGGCCCACATGCCCCACTTCTCGAAGGAGCGTTCCGCCAGCGCGACCTGCTGGGGCCCGAAGTGCTTCGGGAAGCGCCGGCCCAGCCGCTCCAGCAGCGGCTTGCCGCCCCTGCGCCCGATGGCATAGCCGATCGAGTCGCCCACGATCGCACCGGTGATGGCGCACAGCCCCAGTACGACGGGGTCGACCTCACCGTGCTGCGAGGCCAGCAGTGCGGAGCTGACCAGGATGATCTCCCCGGGCAGCGGGATGCCGAGGCTCTCCAGGCCGATGACCAGACCCACCAGGAGGTAGATGCTGACCGCCGGAATCGTCTCCAGCCATTCCTGGATGTGCACCGGTGCGTCCTCCCGAATCGTCCTCGGCGCGCCCCCTGTGACACGTCGAACGGGCAGCCTATCGGCTCTCCAGCACGACCTCCGACCTCAGAGGCAGTTCGCGCGAGGAACGGCCAGCGAACACCTCGCGGCGGCCGGGCCCCAGCACCCAGGCGTGCTGCTCCGGGTCCCAGGACGACAGCGTCCGGGTGTCGATGTCGACGGTGACGCGCTGCGCCGCGCCCGGCGCCAGGGTGATCCGCCGGTAGCCGGCGAGCGCGCGCACCGGCTGGTCGAGCCGGAGCTCCGCGGAGGGGCCCACGTACACCTGGGCCACTTCGGTGCCCTTGCGCCGGCCGGTGTTGCGCACGGTGAACTCCACGCGCAGCCCCCCGCGCTGCGGCCGGACCGTGAGCTTCTCGTACTGCCAGGTCGTGTACGACAGGCCGTGGCCGAAGGGGAAGAGCGGGGTCTCCCGCTTGGCGTCGTACCAGCGGTGGCCCACGTGGACGCCCTCGGAGTACTCCTGCCGGCCGCCCACCCCCGGGTAGCGCGAGCGGTCCGCCCCGACCGGGGTCCTGCGCTCGTCGGCCGGGAAGGTCTGGGTGAGGCGGCCACCGGGATCCACGTCGCCGAAGAGGACGTCGGCGGTGGCTCCGGCGCCCTCCTGACCCGGGTAGTACATCTGGAGGACCGCTCCGGTACGGGAGAGCCACGGCATCGTCGTGCCGGAGGGGGTGTTGAGCACGACCGTCGTACGGGGGTTGGCGGCGGCCACGGCCTCGATCAGCCGCTCCTGTCCGCCCGGGAGGGCCAGGGAGGTCCGGTCCCGGCCCTCGGTGGAGTCCTCGTAGGCGAACAGGACCACGCTGCGGGCCGCCTTCGCGGTCCGCACCGCCTCGGCGAGGTCCGCGGCACGGATCGCCCCGGTGATGTGGCGCAGCCGCAGGCGCTGGCCCTTGTCCCCGCCGTCGGCGGTCACGGCGAGCCGGTGGGCGCCGGCCTCGAGGGCGAGGGTGCGGCGGCGGACGGCCATGCCGTCCGGGGCGGAGCCGAGCAGTCCGCCCTCGTGGTGCTCGGCCGTGCCCTGCCGGACGGGGAAGAGTTCCTCCCCGTCGAGGCGTACAGCGGGCCGCTTCCCGGTGTAGTGGACCAGGAGGGTCCACTCGTCGTCCGCCGCGAGGCGGAACTCCCCCTCGTACGTCCAGGTGCGCCCGGGGCCGACCTCCCGGTCCTCCAGGTCGGCTGCCGGGGTCAGCAGCTTCGCCGGGAGAGGCCGCCCGTACAGGTCCTCGCCGAGGGCGTGGCGCACGGCCGCGCCCTTCCCGGCCCGCCGCCGGATGGCGGTGAGCGGGGCCGTGGCGCCGTCGGGGACCACGTGCGAGCTGCCCCCGCCGCCGGTGAAGGGCACCTGGGCGGTGGGTCCGATCACCGCGATCGATCGGGCCGCCGCCCCGGTCAGCGGCAGGGTGCCGTGTTCGTTGCGCAGCAGCACCGCTCCGGCGGTGGCCACCTTGCGGGCGACCCGCGCGCCGGCCGCGGCGTCGCGCGGGGGCCGGGCGGGCTGCCGCGCGGCCAGCAGCCCGAAGCGGTCCATGGTGGTCAGGATCCTGTGCACGGCCTGGTCCACGGCGGCCTCCGGTACGGAGCCGCCGCGCACGGCCTCGCGCAGCGGCCCGCCGAAGTGGGTGCCGCCGGGCATCTCCATGTCGAGGCCGGCCCGGACGGCGGCGACGGTGCTGTGGGCGGCACCCCGGTCGGAGACCACCCAGCCGTCGAACCCCCAGCTCCCGCGCAGCAGTTCGTCGAGCAGCGGTCCGCTCTCGCAGGCGTGGACGCCGTTGACCTTGTGGGAGGCGCCCATCACGGCGCCCGCGCCGGCGGTCACGGCGGCCTCGAAGCCCCGTAGCTCGGTCTCGCGCAGGACCTGTTCGCCGACGGTCACGTCGACGGTGTCGCGGCCCTGTTCCTGGTTGTGGAGGGCGAAGTGCTTGACGGTGGCGATGAGTCCCTCGTCCTGGATCCCGCGGACCAGCTCGCCGACCAGGTCCGCGGTCAGGCGCGGGTCCTCGGCGAGGGTCTCGAAGTTCCGGCCGGCGTAGGGGGTGCGGATGAGGTTGGCCATGGGGGCCAGGACGACGTCCTGGCCCAGGGCGCGTCCCTCGCGGCCGATGACGCGTCCGTACTCGCGGGCCAGCGCCGGGTCGAAGGCGGAGGCGAGGAGCACCGGCGCGGGGAGTGCGGTGGCGGGCCGGTCCACCCGCACCCCGGCGGGCCCGTCGGCGAGGCGCAGGGCCGGGATGCCCAGTCGCGGTACGCCGGGCACGTAGCCGGCCTGGCCCAGGGAGGCGGGGTCGGGGGCTCCGTGCAGGAGGGCGGTCTTCTCTTCGAGGGTGAGCCGCTGCACGAGCGCGTCGATCCGGGCGGCTCCTCCCGTACCGGTGCCGGTCCCGCTCCCGGCGGCGGGTGCGCCCGGCGCACCGGTCGCGGGCCCGCGCGGGACGGCGCCGGGCGGCGGCACGGCGGGGACGCAGCCGGCGGCTCCGAGGGCCCCGGCCGCCGTGCCCGCCGCCGCGATCAGCCGCATCGCCGAACGTCTGGACACGTCCTGGCTCATGGGTGCTCCCTGCGACGCGGTCGGCGGGAGCGGCCCGCGCCGGACCGCTCCCCGGGACACTGTGCGCCGCGGGGTGCGCGGGCCCGGCCGGGACGCGCCACCGGGGGCGCCCAGGTTCAGCCCTCCGGCAGGGGCGGCGGGCTGTCGGTGGCGCGCCGCGGCTCGTCCTGGCTCTGGACGCGCGCCTCGGTGCGGTGTCCGCGCGCGATGTAGTCCCGTACGACGGCCTCCACCGCGTCCTGCGGGGAGCCGACCCCGGCGAGCACCATCACCTCCACCACGAGTTCGGCGTCGAGGCTGATGTTGATCTTGGCCACGGATCCCCCTCCATCGTCGTGCGAGGACTCTAGACCGGCGGGGCGGTCTCGCGCCGGTCGGACGGCGCGGCCCGTGCACCCGGACGCGGCAAGGGGCACGCCCCGCGCGCCCCGGAAGCAGGACGCGCCCGCCGCCCCGTGGGGCGGCGGGCACGTTCCGGGCCGGGTGTTACGCGTTGGGGCGCAGCGTCCAGATCACGGTCATTTCGCCCGTCACGGCTTCGTCCTCGCGCTGGATGGCGATGGTGACCGGGAACTCGGGGCGGCCGCCCGCGTCGAGTTCGGCCACGACCTCGGCGGCCGGACGGCCGAGGGTGGCGGTGGCGGTGACGACGCCCTTGGCGAGCTTCTTGTAGCCGATCTCGGCCTTCACGGCGAGGGGCACGGCCCGGGAGAGCTGGTCGCCGAAGGCGGCCAGGACGATGGCCCCGCTCGCGGACTCGGCAAGGGTGAACATGGCGCCGGCGTGCGGGCCGCCGACGTGGTTGTGGTAGTCGGGCTGGTCCGGGAGCCGGACGACCGCACGCTCCGGGGTGGTCTCCAGGAACTGGAGGTTCAGGGTCCGGGCCATGGGCACGGTAGCGGCGAGCAGTTCGCCCACGTTCATCTGATCTGCGCTCATGGACCGCGATGTTACCCACGAGTAGACAGGATTGGCCAGAGCTCATCAGGGGGCGGCCGTGGCTCCCCCGGACCGCTCCCACTATCGTTACCGGCCATGTGGCCAGGACAGCAGCAGCCGCCCGGGGGCGAGCAGAACCCCCAGGACGCGCATCAGAACCCGTACGCGCAGCCGCCGGGACAGCCGGCTCAGCCGAACCCGTACCAGCAGCAGCCGGGGTACGGATACCCGCAGCAGCCCGGCTACCCGCAGCAACCCGGCTACCAGCAGCCGGGCGCCCCGGGCCAGCCCTGGGTCCAGCCCCAGGCACCCCAGCAGCCCCAGCCCTCCGGTGGCAGCCCCTACTCGACCAGGACCGTGGCCATCGTCGCGGCCGCCGCGGTCGTCGTGGCGGCCGCCGCGACCGGCGCGTACGTCCTGACCCGGGACGACAAGAACACCGAGGCCAACGACAAGCCGCCGGCCGCGAGCTCCTCCGCCCCGGTCGAGGCGCCCGCCCCTGCGGGCAGCAGCGCGAACCCGCGGGCCGGCGGCGCCATGCAGCCCGTCATCCCGGGCTGGAAGGTCGTCGTCAACACGAAGTACAACGTGGCCTACGACGTGCCCCCGGAGTGGAACGTCAACGACCCCGGCGTCTCCCTCTTCTACGACGACGAGGTCAAGAACGACGGCAAGCCGGTCATCACGATGTCCGGCACCGCCACCCTCAAGCAGGAGTGGTGCACGGTCGACAAGAACGCCGACGGCAACCTCGAGAAGTTCTCGATCGCGGACACCGGCGTCAAGGGGGCCCAGGGCGCCAAGGACACCGCGCAGGCCGCGACCGACAACACCGGCACGTGGGTGTGGGCGGGCTTCGCGCAGAAGGAGCCCAAGGGAACGGTCAAGGTGACCGAGCCCAAGGAGTTCACGACCTCCTCCGGGATCAAGGGCCACATGGTGGTCGCGACCGCGCCGAACGTGAAGAAGGAGCACAAGTGCTCCACCGACGGCAAGGCGGTCGGCTTCGCCTTCAGAAACGCCGCCGGTGACTTCGCCAGCTTCGCCCTGGTCTCCGCGGCCGGTGTGAAGGAAGAGGTCTCGACGGAGATCTCCGACAAGATGCTCAGCTCGATCCGGCTCGCCACCGGATGATCTCCGGCTGGACCCGCCCCGGACCGGTATCCCGTTTGGATTCTGGGCCCGGGGCGGGGATAGTCCGGGGGTGAGTTCTCCCCCCGGCACACCGCCCCGCACGCCCGCGCCCCGCACCCGCCCCGCCCGGCCGGAGTGGGCCGGCCGCAACTACACCCTGCTCACGGGTGCGGCGGTGGTCACCAACCTCGGAAGTCACGGGGCGCTCATCGCCTCCGCCTTCGCCGTCATGGAAGCCGGCGGTTCGGGCGGCGACGTGGGCCTGGTCGCGGCCGCCCGCACCCTGCCGCTCGTCCTCTTCCTCCTCGTCGGCGGCGCCGTGGCCGACCGGCTGCCGCGCCACCGCGTGATGGTCGCGGCGAACGCCCTGAACTGCGTCTCGCAGGGCGTCTTCGCCCTGCTCGTCCTCACCGGCGACCCGCAGCTGTGGCAGATGATGCTGCTGACGGCCCTGTGCGGCACCGGTACGGCCTTCTTCAACCCGGCGGCCGAGGGCATGCTGCTCTCCACGGTCTCCGGCGAACACGCCAACCGCGCCTTCGCCCTCTTCCGCATGGCGATGAACGGCGCCGGCATCGGCGGAGCGGCCCTCGGCGGAGCGATGATCGCCGCGATGGGTCCGGGCTGGGTGCTGGCCGTGGACGCCGCGGCGTTCGCGATCGCCGGGGCGTTGCGCGCCTTCCTCGACGTCGGCTCGTCGCCCGACCGGGCTCGCGGCGGCGGCCTGCTGGCCGACCTGCGGGAGGGCTGGGTGGAATTCCACACCCGGCCCTGGCTGTGGAGCATCGTGCTGCAGTTCTCCGTCGTCGTCGCCGTCGTCGGCGCCGCGGAGGCGGTCTACGGCCCGCTGGTCGCCCGGGACCGGCTGGGCGGGCCGGCGCCCTGGGGCCTGGCGCTCGGCCTGTTCGGGGTCGGCACCATCGCCGGGGCCGTCCTGATGATGGTGTGGAAGCCCCGGCGGCTGCTGTTGGTCGGCACCCTGTGCGTGTTCCCGCTGGCGCTGCCGTCGGCCGGGCTGGCCGTGCCGCTGCCGGTGTGGGGGTTGTGCGCGGTGATGTTCGTCAGCGGCGCCGCGATCGAGGTCTTCGGCGTGAACTGGATGACGACGATGCACCAGGAGATCCCCGAGGAGAAGTTCTCCCGGGTCTCCGCCTACGACTGGTTCGGCTCGGTCTCGATGCTCCCGCTGGCCACCGCCCTGGCCGGGCCGGCCGAATCGGCCTTCGGCCGCACCGAGGCCCTGTGGGGCTGCGCGAGCCTGGTCGTCCTGGTCACCGCCCTGGTCCTGCTGGTCCCGGACGTGCGGCGCATGACGCGCAGGCCGTCCGTCCACACGACCGGAGGTCCCGTCGCCGAGGCGGACGCCGGCGCCCCCGCCCCCTCCGCCCCCACCAGCCTCACCCCAGGCTGAACGCACCCTCCGGCGGAGCCGGCGAGGGGGCCGCGTCCGCGTCGGTGACGGGCGCCGCGCCCCTGACCAAACGGGCCAGGCCGTCGCCGTACTCCACCCGGGCGGGAAAGGCGTCGGAGGCGCACCGCCGGGCCAGGGCGCCCACCTCCAGGGGTGCGTCGGAGGCGAGCAGCACGGCGTTCCCGAAGCGCCGCCCGCGCAGCACCGCCGGTTCGGCGAGGAGCGCGAGCTCCGCGAAGGCGGTGGCGAAGTTGGCCAGCTGCGTCCGCAGGAAGTCGAAGGGCGCCCCGTCCGCCAGGTTCGCCGCGTACAGCCCGCCGGGCCGCAGCACCCGTGCCGCCTCCTTCGCGTACTCCAGCGAGGTCAGCTGGGCGGGTACCCGCGAACCGCCGAACACGTCGGCCACCACCACGTCGGCGCTCCCCGCCGGCGCCGCCTCCAGCCAGGCCCGGGCGTCGGCGGTGTGCACGGTGATCCCGGACCCGTCCGGCAGCGGCAGGTGCTCGGTCACCAGCTCGACCAGGCCGGCGTCGAACTCCACAACCGACTGCCGGGATCCGGGCCGGGTGGCCGCGGCGTAGCGGGGCAGGGTGAGCGCGCCGCCGCCCAGGTGCAGGAGGTCCAGCGGGAGCCCCGGCTCCGCCGCGCAGTCCAGGACGTGCGCGAGACGGCGTACGTACTCGAACTCCAGGTGCTGCGGGTCGTCCAGGTCCACGTAGGACTGCGGTGCCCCGTCGACGGTCAGCAGCCAGGCCCGTTCCCCGTCGACGTCCGGCATCAGCTTGGCGGTGCCCTGGCCCACGTCCCGTGTCACCGGGATCCGTTCGTCGCTCACCGCTCCATTGTCCGGCAGACCCCGGGACACCGGAGCGGGGGCCTCAGGCCTTCCCGTCCGACCAGACGGCCGCCGCGTCGGCGACGTGCTCCGCGGCCTGTGCCAGTCCGGCCCGGGCCGCCGGGTCCCGCCGGGCCGGGTCCAGGACGTTGCGCCCGAAGGCCTTGCGGGCCGTGGCCGACGGGGTGATGAGCAGCACCTTCGCCCCCGCCTCGCGCAGCCGGGCCGCCTGTGCGGCCGGTGCGGGGACGAGCTCCGAGCCGAGTGCGATCGGGGCGATGATCACCACGCGCGCGTGCCCGGCGGCGAGGTCGGCGTTGGTGGCGGAGCGGACGCCCCCGTCGATGAAACGGCGTTCGCCGACCGTGACCGGGGGCCATACCCCGGGCACGGCGCAGCTCGCCGCCACCGCGTCGACCAGCCCGCTGCCGCTCTCCCGGTCGAATGCCTCGAGCTCACCGGTGAGGGCGTCCACCGCGGTGACCACGAGCCGCCGCTCGGGCCACTCGTGCGAGACGAGCCGGGCCGCCAGTACCTTGCGGCGCTCCGCCTCGCGGCCGGTGTCCGCGGCCAGGGCCATCGCCCCCACCCGCCGGCGGTAGGCGGCCGCGTCGCGGCGCGAGCGCGCCATCGCCAGCGCGTACCGGGCGATGACGCCCGCTCCCAGTTTCGCGACGGCCTCCCCGGCGGCGTCGCCGAGCTGGCGCTCGTACAACGCCTGGGGGCTGAGCCGGCCGGAGGTGAGCTGGGCGCCGACCACCGATCCGGCCGAGGTGCCGACGACCAGGTCCGCGGTGGTGAGGTCCACGCCCGCGCGGGCGAGCCCGTAGAGGATCCCGCACTCCCAGCCGATGCCGGTCAGTCCGCCGCCGCCGAGCACCAGTGCCGTGTCGCCCATCTCCGCCCGCCCCCTCCGTCGTGTCCGCGCGTGCTGGTGGTGACGGCAGTCTGGCGCAGCCTTCCTGCCGTCACCACAGCGGGGTCCCGGTCGGGCGGGTCAGCCCAGGACGGCCGTCACCGTCCCGGCGCCGACGGTCCGTCCGCCCTCACGGATGGCGAAGCCGAGCCCCGCCTCCAGCGGGACGTCCCGTCCGAGCTCGACGGTCATCGTGACCGTCTCGCCGGGCCGGGCGACGCCCGCGGCCCCCAGGTCCACGTCCCCGACCACGTCGGCGGTACGGATGTAGAACTGCGGCCGGTAGCCGCTGGCCACCGGGGTCGTACGGCCGCCCTCGCGTCCGGAGAGCACGTACACCTGCGCGGTGAAGCGCCGCTTGGGCGTCACGCTGCCGGGGGCGGCCACCACGTGCCCGCGGCGCACGCCGTCGCGGGGCACCCCGCGCAGCAGGAGCGCAACGTTGTCCCCGGCCTCGGCGGACTCCATCGGCTTCCCGAAGGTCTCCAGGCCGGTGACGACCGTCTCGAGCGGCTCGCCGTCACCGCCCAGGACGGTGACGCGGTCGCCGAGGCGCACGCCGCCGCGCTCGACGGCGCCGGTCACGACCGTCCCGCGGCCGGTGATCGTCAGCACGTTCTCGACGGGCAGCAGGAACGGCGCCTGCGTGTACCGCACGGGCGTCGGCACGTAGGTGTCCACGGCGTCCAGCAGCGCCTCGATCGCCCCGGTCCACCGCGGGTCGCCCTCGAGTGCCCCGAGCCCGGAGACCCGTACGACGGGTGCGGCGTCACCGCCGTAGCCGTGCGCGGTGAGCAGCTCGCGGACCTCCAGCTCGACCAGGTCGGTCAGCTCGGGGTCCCCGGCGTCGGCCTTGTTGAGCGCGACCACGATGTGGTCGACGCCGACCTGGCGGGCGAGGAGCACGTGCTCGGCGGTCTGGGGCATGACCCCGTCGAGCGCGGAGACGACGAGGATCGCGCCGTCGAGCTGCGCGGCCCCCGTGACCATGTTCTTGATGTAGTCCGCGTGACCGGGCATGTCGACGTGGGCGTAGTGGCGGGTGTCGGTCTCGTACTCGACGTGCGTGAGGTTGATGGTGATGCCGCGGCGGGCCTCCTCGGGGGCCCGGTCGATGCGGTCGAAGGGCACGAAGGAGGCGCCCCCGCGCTCGGCGAGGACCTTGGTGATGGCGGCGGTGAGGGTGGTCTTGCCGTGGTCGACGTGACCCATGGTGCCGATGTTGAGGTGCGGCTTGGTCCGCACGAAGGCCGTCTTGGCCATGATGTCTTCCCGTGTGCTCGAAGCGTGCCGGGACCCCTGAACCGAGCCGACCCTCCCCCTGCGGGGTCCGCCGGACGATCCGGGAAGGGTCAGCTTCGTGCGCCGTCGAATGCGGCGAAGACGGGTGCGTCCGCGAATTCGGCAGCCTTCGGCGCGTCCGCGACTGCGGACGGCGCTGCGGGGAAGGCGTACCGGGACATGCCACTGATCCTGCCGGACCGTCCCGTGCCCGTCGAACGATTTAACGGGCGAACCGGCGGGCGCTCAGAGGTTCTTGAGCGCTTCGCGCACGGACAGCGGGGACAGGGCGTCGCGTTCGGCGTCGACGAAGGCGCGCACCGCGTCGGGGTCCGTCCTGGCGTACTCGCGCAGGGCCCAGCCGATGGCTTTGCGGAGGAAGAAGTCCGGGTCGCCGGCCCGGCGGCGGCAGTGGGCGAAGAGCCGCCCGGTGTCGGTGGAGTCCTTGTGGCGGAGCTGGTGGAGGAGGGCGGTGCGGGCGAGCCACAGGTCCTCGCTCTCGATCCACTCGTCCATCACTGGGCCCAGGCGGTCCGGGTCGGCGGCCACCAGCGGGCCGACCGCGTGCACGGCGAGCAGGTCGACGGTGTCCCACCAGGGGACGGTGGTGATCAGGTGCCGCATGACCGGGAGGGAGCCGGAGGAGCAGCGGGCGACGTGGCGGCGCAGGTAGTCCACGGCGAAGTAGTGGTACTCCCGCTCCGGAAGCCGCCAGCAGCGCAGCGCGAGCGCCACGCAGTCCGTCTCCGACGGCCGGGGGGTGTTCTTGGTCACTGTCTTCGACAGGTCCCGGCGCAGTGGTGCGGGGATGCCGAGGAAGGGTGCGACGTGTTTCATGTACGCGCCCATGGCGTCGGCCCGCACGGGATCGGCCGCGGCCGGGTACGTCCCGGTGAGCCGCTCCAGCAGGGTGTCCGCGAGGTCGCTGCGGGGAACCCCGGGGGGCCGTCCGTCGTTCGACAGCATGAGGCCCAGATTACGGCGCGATGCCGCATACCTCGGCTAGTCTCCCGGGATGTCCCTCCTCCTCGCTCCGTGGACCCGGCTGGCGCTGCTCGTCGTGCTGCTCGCGGCGGCCGGTGCGTGCGTGCTGGTCTACGAACCCCAGCGGATCCTCTCGGAGGGCTGGCCCCCCGGTCTCCCGGTCGGCGCGGCCGTTCTGCTGTTCGCAGCCGTGTACGGCGTGTGCTCGGCCGCGTTCGTGCCGCGTCCCCTGCTCAACCTGGCCGCGGGAGCCGTCTTCGGCACGCAGTTCGGCCTCGTCGCGGCGGTCGGGGGCACCGTGCTGGGTGCGGGCATCGCCTTCGGGCTGGGCCGGGTCATGGGGCAGGAGGCTTTGCGTCCGTTCCTGCGCGGACGTCTGCTGGAGGCGGCCGACGGGCAGCTCAGCCGGCACGGATTCCGCTCGATGCTGGCGGTGCGGCTCTTCCCCGGGGTGCCCTTCGTCGTGGCCAACTACGGCGCCGCGGTGTCCCGCTGCGGCTGGGCGCCCTTCCTGCTCGCGACGGCGCTCGGAGTGGTCCCGAACACCACGGCGTACGTGATCGCGGGGGCCAGCGCGTCCTCCCCCGGGTCCCCCGCCTTCCTCGTCTCGTTCGGCTTCATCGTGCTCTCCGTGGTGGCCGCCGGAGTCGTCGGCTGGCGCAAAAGGCACCGTCTGGCAGCCCCTCGGAACGACGGTCCGGCGTACGAACTGACGCCCCAGCACCCCCCTGTGGTCAGCGGCGCTTCACACGGGCCCTAGCATCGGGGGCGAACTGCCCGACGATCACAAGGACGAGCGCACCCCGACATGAGCTGGTTCGAATCCCTAATCCTCGGTCTCGTCCAGGGGCTTACGGAGTTCCTCCCGATCTCCTCCAGCGCCCACCTGCGGCTGACCGCGGCATTCGCCGGCTGGCACGACCCAGGAGCGGCCTTCACGGCCATCACCCAGATCGGCACCGAGGCCGCCGTGCTGATCTACTTCCGCAAGGACATCGCACGGATCGTCTCCACCTGGTTCCGGTCCCTGTACACGAAGGCCCTGCGCTCCGAACAGGACGCCAAGATGGGCTGGCTGGTGATCGTCGGATCGCTCCCGATCGGCATCCTCGGCCTCGTCTTCAAGGACGCGATCGTCGGTCCGGCCCGCGACCTGCGGCTGACGGCCACGACCCTCATCGTGATGGGCATCGTGCTGGGTGTCGCCGACCGGCTGGCCGCGCGCGACGAGGAGGGCGGCCGGCACCGGGCGATCCGTGAGCGCAAGACGCTCCAGCAGCTGGGCGTCAAGGACGGCCTGATCTTCGGCTTCTGCCAGGCGATGGCGCTGATCCCGGGTGTCTCCCGGTCCGGCGCGACGATCTCCGGCGGTCTGCTGCTGGGCTTCACCCGCGAGGCGGCGGCCCGTTACTCCTTCCTCCTCGCCATCCCGGCCGTGCTGGCCTCGGGTGCCTTCGAGATCAAGGACGTGATGGAGGAACCGGGCCACATCTCCTGGGGTCCCACGATCTTCGCGACGGTCATCGCCTTCTTCGTGGGTTACGCCGTGATCGCGTGGTTCATGAAGTTCATCACCACCAAGAGCTTCATGCCGTTCGTGATCTACCGGATCCTGCTGGGCATCCTGCTGTTCGTGCTGATCGGCACGGACGTGCTGAGCCCGCACGCCGGCGAGTCCGGCTCGTAGCGGGCCCGCACCACCACTTCGCGTGAATCGGAGGCCGCCCGGGAACGTTCCCGGGCGGCCTCCGCGTCGTTGTTGACGAAGAGAGCGCAACGCAAGCAGCAGGGGGTGTCCCATGGGTCGCGTGGTACTGGAGCGTTTTCCGGCCGGAAGTCCGCGGGGAAGCTGGCCCGCCGAGGAGTACGCGGCGCAGCGGATGCGCGAGGGCGTGCCGGCCGAGGTGGTCATGGATCTCGCCAGCGACGCGTTCCTCGTGGTGGTCCGGCAGCGGGAGGCGCGTTCCGGTCACTGACCGGCCGCGGGGAGATCCCGTCGGCGCACACCCCTTGGCCTCGCGCCCGCGCAGCCCCACACTGACCCGATGACGCAGCGTGTGGATCTCGCGACGGTGATGGACCGGCTGGCGATCGACGACGTGGTCACCGGCTACGCGGTGGCCGTCGACGACGGCGACTGGGACGCCTACCGGGCCCTGTTCACCGCCGACGGGCGGGCCGACTACAGCTCGGCGGGCGGGATCGAGGGTCCGGTGGCGCAGGTCGCGGACTGGCTCGCGGAGACGATGAAGCTCTTCCCCGTACGTCAGCACCTGATCGTCAACCGGCTGATCCGGCTGGAGGACGTCGCGGGATCGCCCGGAGACCGTGCCGAGGTCCGGGCCGACTTCCTGAACCCGATGCGCCTGGCGGGACCGGAGGACGACGGCACCGTCACCTCGCCCGATTTCGTGGCCGCCGGGCGCTACACCTTCGCCCTGGCGCGCACCCGGGACGGCTGGCGGCTCACCCGTGTCACCGTGCACGAGAAGTGGCGGCACATGACCGCGTGAGCCGGCGGGAGCCGGGCCCGCCCGCGCGGCCCGGAGGGCGGTTCTGCCCTGCACTGCCACACTGGAAGCGGAGGCGCGCCATGATCGTCACGCACAACGGGTGGTCCGGCCGCTGGCGCGCGCCCGCCGCAGTGGCCGCCGGGGCGCTGCCCGCCCTCGCGTTCCCCGCTCCCGCGCTCTGGTGGTTCGCCTACGTGGCCCTGGTGCCCTGGATGCTGCTGCTGAGATCGGCCTCCGGCGGGCGGCGGGCGGCCCTGGAGGGCTGGCTCGGCGGCGCCGGGTTCATCCTGGCCGTGCACCACTGGCTGCTGCCGAGCCTGCATGTGTTCCTGGTCCCGGTGGCGGCTCTGCTGGGGGTGTTGTGGATCCCCTGGGCGCTGCTCGTGCGGGAGCTGCTCGGCGGCCGTCCCTCGGCGGGCCGGGCGGCCCGGGCGCTGGTCCTCGTACCGGCGGGGTGGCTGCTGTCGGAGCTGGTCCGGTCCTGGCAGGGGCTGGGCGGGCCGTGGGGGCTGCTGGGGGCCAGTCAGTGGCAGGTGCCGCCCGCGCTGCGGCTGGCGTCGGTGGGCGGGGTGTGGCTGATCAGCCTGCTGGTGGTGGCGGTGAACTGCGCCGTGGTGCTGCTGGTCGCCGTGCCGGGGGCGCGGGTCCCGGCCGTGGCCGGGCTCACGGGCTGTGCGCTGCTGACGGGTGCGGTGTGGGTGTGGGCGGTCCGGCCGGCGGATTCGGGCGGGCTGCGGGTGGCCGTCGTACAGCCGGGTCCGGTGCCCGACGGCCCGGACAGCGCGGAGCGGCGGTTCGCCGCCGGTGAGCGGCTGACCCGGCCGCTGGCCGGGCAGCGGGTGGACCTGGTGGTGTGGGGCGAGAGCAGCGTGGGTGAGGACCTGTCGGCCCGCCCGGACCTGACCCGTCGGCTCGCCGCGCTGTCGGCGGAGGTCGGGGCTCCGCTGCTGGTGAACGTGGATGCGCGGCGGGCGGACCGGCCCGGGATCTACAAGAGCGCCGTGCTGGTCGGCCCGGGCGGCCCGACGGGTGACCGGTACGACAAGATGCGGCTGGTCCCGTTCGGGGAGTACGTGCCGGCCCGGTCGCTGCTGGGCTGGGCGACCTCGGTCGGCAGGGCGGCCGGCGAGGACCGCATGCGCGGGGACGCTCCGGTCGTCATGGACCTGCCGGGACGGCGGGACGGGGGCACGGTGGTCCGTCTCGGCCCGCTGGTCTGCTTCGAGTCCGCGTTCCCCGACATGAGCCGGCGCCTGACCCGCGACGGGGCCTCCCTGCTGATAGCCCAGTCGGCCACCTCCACCTTCCAGGAGAGCTGGGCGCCGGCCCAGCACGCCTCGCTGGCGGCCCTGAGGGCGGCCGAGAACGGCCGTCCGGTGGTGCACGCCACCCTGACGGGGGTCAGCGTCGTGCACGGCCCCTCCGGCGAGCGGATCGGGGCCGCCCTGCCGACGTCGGCGCGGACCGCGGAAGTGTACGAGGTGCCGCTCGCCCTGGGCCCGACCCTCTACGTCCGCTTCGGGGACTGGCCGGTGACCGCGGCCCTCGCCGCCCTGGCCCTCTACTGCGGTGCGGCGGGCGCCCGTTGGGTCACGAGGGTCACGAGGCCTTCTGCGCCTGCGCCAGTGCCGAGTCCACCACCAGCTCGCACAGCTCGTGGGTGAGCAGCGCGTCGCGCGCACTGAGCGTCCGGCCCGCCGCGACCGCCTCCAGGAAGTGGTCCACCACCTGCTCGATGCCGCGCTGGCGGGCGACGGACACCCAGTCCCCGCGCCGCCGCACGGTCGGCTGGCCCTTGTGGTCGATGACCTCGGCGAGGTTGACGACCTGCCGCTTGGTGTCCCGGCCCGATACCTCCAGGACCTCCTCGTTGGATCCGGACAGGCGGTTCATGATGCCGAGCGCGCTGAAGCCGGCGCCGGAGAGGTGGAGCACCACCTGGTGCATCAGGCCGTCGCGCACCACGGCGCGGACGTCGGTGTGCTCGGCTTCGCCCGGCAGCAGGAAGCGCAGGGTGTCGACGACGTGGATGAAGTCGTCGAGCACGAGGGTGCGCGGGTCCTCGGGCAGCCCGATCCGGTTCTTCTGCAGGACGATCAGCTCGCGCGGGTGGTCGGCGCACTGCGCGTAGCCGGGCGCGTAGCGGCGGTTGAAGCCGACGGCGAGCGACACCCCGCGCTCCTCGGCCAGTTCGACCAGATGCCGTGACGCCGTCAGCTCGTAGGCGAGCGGCTTGTCCACGTACGTCGGTACGCCGGCCTCCAGCAGCCGGGTGACGATCTCGGGGTGGGAGGCGGTCGGCGCGTGCACGAAGGCCGCGTCCAGCCCCTCGGCGAGCAGGGCGTCGAGGTCGGTGTGCCGGTGCGCCGCCGGGACGCGGTGGATCCCGCCGACCCGTTCCAGGGTCTCGGGGGTGCGGGTCTGCAGGTGCAGTTCGATGTCCGCGCGGGTGGTGAGGACGGGCAGGTACGCCTTCTGCGCGATGTCGCCGAGTCCGATGCAGCCGACCTTCACCGGGGCCTCCAGGTTCGTTCCTTGTGGGATTCCGGCAGCTTAATCCCTGGTGGCCGGGGGCCCGGTTCGCTCAGGATGGGCCACATGACCACCAGTTCAGGATCACACCGCGCCGAACCGTCCACCACCGCCGACGAGCGGGAGATGCTCGACGGCTGGCTCGACTACCACCGCGCCACCCTCCTGTGGAAGTGCGAGGGACTGCAGGACGAGGAGCTGCGCAGGACCCCGCTCGCGCCTTCCGAGTTGAGTCTTCTCGGGCTCGTACGGCACATGGCGGAGGTGGAGCGGTACTGGTTCCGGGAGATCATGCTGGGCGAGGACCTGCCCGAGCTGTACGTCACGGACGAGGACCGGGACGGCGACTTCCACTTCACCGAGGCGGCCACCTGGGCCGAGACCGAGCAGGTGTGGCGGGCGGAGGTCGAACTCGCGCGCCGGGCCGCCGCGGGCCGCTCGCTCGACCTGCGCTCGGACGCCGCGAGCCACCGCCGGGGCGAGGTGTTCAGCCTGCGCTGGGTCTACACCCACATGATCGAGGAGTACGCGCGCCACAACGGGCACGCGGACCTGCTGCGCGAGCACATAGACGGCACCACCGGCGAGTGAGCCGCAGCGCGGCCCGGGGTGGCGGGTGTCCGCCGGTCACCCCGCCGCGCGTCACCCGTGCGGGGTGAATATGGGCTCCCGGTTTTCACAACGGGGTCCTCGCACAGCAGAGTTGCGCGGGTGCATCCAACGCGAACCACGACAAAGCTGCTCCTCGGAGTCGCCTGCGCCGTTTCGGCGGTGTCCGGCTGTGTTCAAGTGAGCCCCGGACCCGTGCAGCCCGCGGCGGCCCCCGCCGCTGGGGTACCGCCCCGGCACGCGCCGCGCAGCGGGCCGGGGGCCGACCCGGTCGCCGTCCGCGCCCCCGCCCTGGAGGCGCTGGAGGCGGTCGAGGCGGCCCCGGAGCAGCCCGCGCGGCCGGCGGCCGCGGCCCCCGCCGTACGGGCCGCCGGACAGCCCGCACGGGGCGCCTCCGGCGGGCCCGTACAGGACGCGCCGCCGGTCCCCGACATCCCGGAGCCACGGCGGGCCGCCGAACCCGCTCAGGGGCGCCCTGACGGCCCCCGGCGCCATGCCCGGCCCGACACCGAGGCGGAGCGTGAGCTCGTGCGGAAGCTTCCCGTGCGGCCCGCCGACGTCTGCGCGCTCGGCCGCCGCCACGGCCGCTGGCATCCCGACAGCCCGGAGGCCCGGATCTGCGCGGGCGTCCACGGGGGCTGACCGAAGGCGGTCGGCCTGATCGCCGACACGACCCTAGGACTGTTCGGGAAAGGGCCGGGGGCCGGGTCCCGGCCCCGTTTCCCCGGCGAGGCGGCGCTCCAGCCGTGCGATTCCCGCCCGTACGCCGTTGCCGTAGCCGTCGTCCGCCAGCGCCGCGGAGGCCGCGCGGGCCCGCGCCAGGTGGACCCGGGCGGCATCCGGCCGCTGCAGCTTCAGGTAGTCGGCGGCCAGGCTGAGGTGCAGGGACGGGTAGAAGACGCGCATCGCGGGGCGCGGTTCCCGCTGCACCGGGCGTCCGTCCCCGCAGCCGGTGCCGGGCCCGTCGCGCGAGGCGTCGGCGGCGGTCAGGGCCCGCAGGTCCCAGGCCAGCTCGTCGGCGGGATCGTCCTGGGCGTCGGCCATGTAGTGGGCGAGGGTGCACCGGTGCAGGCAGTCGCCCTCCTCGCCGATCTCCTGCCAGATCTCGCCGAGCCGGTTGCGGGCCTCCTCGCGGTCCCCTGCGTGCAGCAGGATGACCGCCTGGCCGATCCTCGTCATGACGGCGTCCTCCGACGCCTCCTGCTGCTCGGTCACCGCGGCCTCCGGCTCACTCTGCCAGACCTGCGCCGGTCTGATCATCAAGAAGCTAGCCGGAGGTACCGGCGATGGCGCCGAGGCGCGGTGGGGCGTCAGCCGAGGTCCGGGATCCGCCAGTCGATCGGCTCATGTCCCTGGGCGGCGATGGCCTCGTTGATCTGCGTGAAGGGCCGGGAGCCGAAGAACTTCTTGGCGGACAGCGGCGAGGGGTGGGCGCCCTTGACGATCACGTGCCGCTCCTCGTCGATGAGCGGGATCTTCTTCTGGGCGTAGGCGCCCCACAGGACGAACACGGCCGGGTCGGGGCGGTCGGAGACCGCGCGGATCACGGCGTCGGTGAACTTCTCCCAGCCCTTGCCCTTGTGCGAGTTCGGCTCGGCCTCGCGGACGGTCAGCACCGCGTTGAGCAGCAGGACTCCCTGCTGGGCCCACGGCATCAGGTACCCGTTGTCCGGGACCTCCAGGCCGAGCTCCTCCTTCATCTCCTTGTAGATGTTGCGCAGCGAGGGCGGGGTCTTGACCCCGGGCTGCACGGAGAAGCACAGGCCGTGGCCCTGGCCGGCGCCGTGGTAGGGGTCCTGGCCGAGGACGAGGACCTTCACCTGCTCGAAGGGCGTGGCGTCCAGGGCCGCGAACACCTGCTCGCGGGGCGGGTAGACCGGCCCGTTCGCCCGCTCCTTCTCGACGAACTCGATGAGCTCTTTGAAGTAGGGCTGGTCCAGCTCCCCGCCGAGGACGGGGAGCCAGGACTCGGGCAGCATCTGGGTCACGGCGACAACCTCCGGTACAAGTTCGTGCAACTGCTCCAGAACCTACCGGGGGCCACTGACAACGCGTCGGCCGCCCGGGAGATCACCCGGGCGGCACCGCGGCTACCAGCTGGTCTTGCGGTACAGCTCCCACATCTGCATGGCCGTCTGCGGGTCGAGGGCCCGCTCGGCGCCCGCGATGTCCTCGCGCGCGGCCACGTACAGCTTGCCCTGCCACAGGGGCAGCAGCCGGACGTCCTCGGCGAAGATCTGCTGGGCCTTCTCGAACTCCTGCACCCCGGTGGAGCGGTCTCCGTCGCGACGGGACTTGGGCAGCAGGTCGGTGATGATCTCGTTCTGCTCGTACGGGGTGCCGACCGCGTTCTCCTTGCCGACGAACGGCGCGATGAAGTTGTCCGGGTCCGGGAAGTCGGGGAACCAGCCTCGGCCGAAGACCGGGTACTCCTGGCCCTTGTAGCCCTCCTGGAAGGCCTTCCAGGGCTGGCTGCGCAGGGTGATCCGGAACAGGCCGCTCTCGTCCAGCTGCCTCTTGAGCTCGGTGAACTCCTCGGCAGTGGAGGAGCCGTACCGGTCGGTGGTGTACCAGAAGGTCAGGTCGACCGGCTGGTTGATCCCGGCCTCCTTGAGGATCTTCTTGGCCTTGCCGACGTCCGCGGCGCCGTACTTGTCGTAGAACGGCGTCTTGTGGCCGACGACGCCCTTGGGAACCATCGAGTACAGCGGCTCCGCGGTGCCCTGGTAGACCTTGGAGACGAGGGTGCCGCGGTCGACGATCTGGGCGATCGCCTGGCGGACGGCGAGCTTGTTGACCGCCGGGTCCTTGGGGTTGAAGACCAGGTAGCGGATCTCGGCGCCGACGTTCTCGACGACCTGGACGCCCAGCGCGTGCGCGGCGGGGCTCTGGAGGTCGGTGACCTGCGGGGCCGACAGGCCTCGGTAGGTGGCGTCCAGCTCCTTGGCCTTCAGGTCCGCGACCATCTTCTGGGAGTCCGCGTAGTAGCGGATGGTCACGGCCTTGTTCTGGCGGTTCGCGAAGCCGGCGTAGCCCTTGTTCTCGGACAGGACGGCCTCGCCGCCGTCCTTGTAGGAGTCCAGCAGGTAGGGGCCCGAGCCGGTGATCTTGCCGTCCTCCCGCACCTTGTCGGCGGGGTAGTCCTTGGGCGCGACCAGCGAGGCGGCGGGCGAGCCGAGGACGTACGGGAAGGTGGCGTCCGAGGTCTTCAGGTGGAAGACGACCGTCAGCGCGTCGGGGGTCTCGATCTTGTCGAGGCTGCCGAAGAGGTCCTTCGGGCCGACCTTGGAGCCGATCGTCCGGATCCGGTCGAGGGAGTGCTTGACGGCCTTGGAGTCGAGGGGCTCGCCGTTGGAGAACTTCAGGCCCTTGCGCAGGGTGCACCGGTAGGCCTGGCTCGCACCGTCGGTGAACTCGCAGTTCTGGGCGGCGTCCGGCTGGGGCTTGGTGGAGCCCGTGGGGAACGCCAGAAGGGTCTGGTAGACGTTCCGGTACAGCTCCCAGGAGCCGTCCCACGCCGCGGCGGGATCGAGGGTGCTCGGCGCGCTCGTGGTCCCTACGACGATCCGCTTCGCCTCGTCGCCGTCGTCATCCGACAGCAGGCCGCAACCGGCGAGCAGGGATATGGACGCAAGGGCCGCAGTGATCTGCAGGCATCTGGTCCGGTTGAACACGTGCACGCTCCTCGATCAGCCAGGGGTGCGGCAGACCCTACCGCAGTGCCCCACGAATCCAATGGGTTGGTTTCGTGAGGCACTTGACCGGTTCCGTGCATATTCGATACCTATTTACCTCCCTTTCGGAGGCAAATACGTCCGATTATCGGTCAGTGGACCCCGGCATTGAGGAACATCCCACCGTCGACGACCAGAGTTTGGCCCGTGATCCATTCCGCTTGTGCAGATGTAAGAAACGCCGCGGCCCCGCCGATGTCCTCGGGGAGACCGAGCCGGCCGAGCGGATAGGCCGTCGCGGCCTCCTGCTCCCGGCCCTCATAGAGCGCCTGGGCGAACTTGGTCTTGACCACCGCGGGGGCGATCGCGTTCACGCGGACCCCCGGCGCCATCTCGTGGGCGAGCTGGAGGGTGAGGTTGACCATGGCGGCCTTGCTCATCCCGTACGCGCCGATGAAGGGCGAGGCGGAGACGCCGGCGATCGACGCGATGTTCACGATCGCGCCGCCGTTCTCCTTCTGCCAGGCGTGCCAGGTCCGCTGGGCGAAGCCGAGCGCGGAGATCACATTGGTCTCGAAGACCTTCCGCGCGACCCCGAGGTCGAGGTCCGCGATCGGGCCGAAGACCGGATTGGTGCCGGCGTTGTTCACCAGGAAGTCGACCCGGCCGAAGGCCTCCATCGTGCGCTCGACGGCGTGGGCCTGGTGGGCCTCGTCGTGCGCCTTCCCGGCGACCCCGATCACCCGGTCCGCGCCGAGGCGCTCCACGGCCTCCTTGAGGGCCTCCTCGTTGCGTCCGGTGATGCAGAGCCGGTCGCCCCGGGCGACCAGCGCCTCGGCGATGCCGTAGCCGATGCCCCGGCTCGCCCCGGTGATCAGCGCGACCTTGCCGCTGTCGGTACCGCTGTACGTCATGACGTGCGCCCTGCCTCTCGTTCGGTGCGTCAGTTGAGGGGGCCGCCGGCCACGTACATGACCTGGCCGGAGACGAAGCCGGCGGCGTCACCGGTGAAGAAGGCGATGGCGTTGGCGATGTCGTCCGGGCGGCCGACGCGCTGGACCGGGATCTGGGTGGCCGCGGCCGCCTGGAAGTCCTCGAAGCCCATGCCGACGCGGGCGGCCGTCTGGGCGGTCATCTCGGTGACGATGAAGCCGGGGGCGACGGCGTTGGCGGTGACGCCGAACTTGCCGAGCTCGATGGCCAGGGTCTTGGTGAAACCCTGCAGACCGGCCTTGGCGGCCGAGTAGTTGACCTGGCCGCGGTTGCCGAGGGCCGAGCTGCTGGAGAGGTTCACGATGCGGCCGAACTTCGCCTCCACCATGTACTTCTGACAGGCCTTCGACATCAGGAAGGCACCGCGCAGGTGCACGTTCATGACGGTGTCCCAGTCGGTCTCGCTCATCTTGAACAGCAGGTTGTCGCGCAGCACGCCCGCGTTGTTGACCAGGATGGTGGGAGCGCCGAGTTCGGCGGCGACGCGCTCGACGGCCGCCTCCACCTGGGCGCCGTCCGAGACGTCGCAGCCGACCGCCAGCGCCCGGCCGCCGGCCGCCGTGATGGCCTCGACGGTGTCCTTGCAGGCCGCCTCGTCGAGGTCGAGTACGGCGACGGCGCGGCCCTCGGCGGCCAGGCGCAAGGCGGTGGCCGCGCCGATGCCCCGGGCCGCCCCGGTCACGATGGCGACGCGCTGCTCGGTGGTGGACATGCTGGTTCTCCTCGCCCTTGAGAGACGGCCGCCCAGGGGTGAGCAACCGCTTAGTAGCTTCAGCTGAGGAGACGCTAGGAGCCCTGGCACCCCGTGTCAACGGCCGCCGGTACGACACCGGCCGGGGACACGCCCTCAGCGGACGAGGAGGTCCAGGAGCCGCTCCACCTCCGCCGCGGGGTCGGCCGTCAGGCCGGTGTGCACCGGCCCGGGCTGCACCACCGTGCTGCGCGGGGCGATCAGCCAGCGGAACCGGCGCCCGGCGTCGTCACCCGCCGCCTGCCCCGCCGCCTCGCCGCCGCCGCACACGCCCTCGACCCCGCGCAGGGCGGCCCGTACGCCGGCCACGTCGGCCCCCGGGTCCAGCGCGAGGAGCTTCGCCTCGTCGAGGTGGGTGCGCGCGGCCACGTAGGAATGCGCCCGGCAGTAGACGATCACGCCGGCGTTGAAACATTCGCCGCGTTCCATCCGGGGCACCACGCGCACCAGCGCGTACTCGAACACGTCCCGCTTGGTCACTCGTCGCCGCTCTTCTTCTTGTGGGTCTTGTGGGGCCATTCCGGCAGGTGGTCGGTGAGCCAGCCGGGAGGTCCGGCCGACGCCTTCACCTCGGCCTCCAGCGAGATCCTCTCGTGGATCGTGGCCGCGCGCGGCACCAGCGCCTCCACGTAGGCGCGGCGCAGCGCGTCGGTGGAGTCGAAGCCCGGCTCGTCGACGAGCCACTCGTCCGGGACCTCGGCGGTGACCTCGGTGAGCAGTTCCTCGGTGACCAGCGGGGCGAGTACGGCGGCCGCCGCCTCGATGTCCGGGCCCACGGGGGCCAGTACGTGGTCGGAGGCGTTGTAGGGCTTGGCTGCGGCGGCCTGGGCCGTGGGCCAGTTGTGGTGCCAGATCATGGTGGCGCCGTGGTCGATGAGCCAGAGGTCCCCGTGCCAGACCAGCATGTTCGGGTTGCGCCAGGACCGGTCGACGTTGTTGATGAGGGCGTCGAACCAGACCACGCGCCCGGCCTCGGCGGGGTCCACGCGGTAGGCGAGCGGGTCGAAGCCGATGGAGCCCGGCAGGTAGTCCATGCCGAGGTTGAGGCCGCCGCTGGCCTTGAGCAGCTCCTGGACCTCCTGGTCGGGCTCGGCGAGCCCGATCACGGGGTCGAGCTGCATCTGCACCAGCGTGGGGACCCTGAGTCCCAGCCGCTGGGCCAGGCGGCCGCAGATGACCTCGGCGACCAGGGTCTTGCGGCCCTGGCCGGCTCCGGTGAACTTCATGACGTACGTTCCGCAGTCGTCGGCCTCGACGATCCCGGGGAGCGAGCCGCCCTCACGCAGGGGCGTCACATAGCGGGTCGCGATCACTTCTGTGAGCATTTTCCCAGGCTATCGGGCGGACAAGGTGCACGATCAAAGGATTTTCCTGCTCGGGGGCGAAACGGTGCGAACCAGCCCTCCCGAGCTCACGCCCCAGCGGCGTCCGCGGCCTTGCCGGAGGGCTGCGCCGTCGGGATGCGCTGGGTGAAGAACAGCGCGATGAGCGCGGCGAAGGCCAGGACGGAGAGCGCCGCGCGCAGGCCGTCGACCCTGGCCTCCTCGTTCGCCTCGATCGCGGCGTCGGTCACCTCGGGGCTGACGCCGGCCTCGGCGAGCGCGCTCTCCAGCTGGACGTCCGACAGGAAGGGCGCGCCGCTCGCGAGCTGGACGGTCGCCTGGCTCTTGACCGAGCTCGGGACGGCCGGGTTCTCCGTGACGCTGGTCAGGAAGGAGGACGTGAGCGTCGCGATCATGATGGATCCGGCGAGGGCCGTACCGATGGACGAGCCGAGGTTGGTGACGGCGTTCTGGACGCCTCCGACCTCCGCGGACTGCGTCTGCGGCACCGCGGACACGGTGACCGCACCCAGCTGGGACGCGAGGGCGCCCATGCCGAGCCCGATCAGCAGCAGGGGGACGGTGACCACCTCCGCTCCCGCGTCCACGTCGAGCGCGCCCAGGAGGACCACCGCTCCCGCGAGCAGGGCGAGGGTCCCGAGCCGGACCACGCGACGCGGTGAGACGTCCGGGAGGAAGCGCGGGATCAGGGTCGCGGCCGCCAGCAGCGTGATCGACAGCGGCAGGAGCCGGGCACCGGTCGCCAGGGCTGACAGGCCCAGCGCGACCGACAGGTAGAGCGGGACGACGAAGAAGACGCCCATCATCACCAGGTACTGGAAGAAGAACATGGTCAGCCCGCCGGTGAGCTGCTTGTTCTGCAGCATGGCGGGGTCGACGAGCGGCTCCTGCCGCCGCGCCACCAGCCGGCCCTCCCAGCGGAGGAAGAGCCAGACCAGGAACAGCCCCAGCAGCATCAGCCACACGGTCAGCGACACCCCGAACCACGCGGGCCCGCCCTCCTTCGGCCTGAACCAGCCCCACTCGTCCGACCGCAGCACTCCGTAGACGAACGTCCCGAGCCCGAGCGCCGACAGGACGACGCCGACGAGGTCGATGCGCGGACGTTCCTCGCTCACGGCGTCCGCGATGGGGCGGGCGAGCACGAGGATGCCGGCCACCACCAGCACCTCACCGGCGAAGACCCACCGCCAGGAGAAGTAGGTCGTGGCGATCCCGCCGATGAGGGGCCCCAGCGCGATGGCGATGGCGCCGGCCGCCGCGACCAGGCCGTAGGCGGCGGGACGGCGTTCGGCGGGGAAGTTCCCGGCGACGAGGGCCACGATCGCGGGCAGGATGAGCGCCGCCCCGACCCCTTCCAGGAAGGACCAGCCGATCAGCAGCACGGTGAGGTTCGGTGCGATCGAGGTGACGAGGGAGCCGCAGCCGTAGATCACGCAGCCGATCAGGAAGGCGCGTTTGCGGCCGATCAGCACCCCGACCTTGCCACCGGGGATCATGAGCATGGCCATCACCAGGGTGTAGGCGGTGATGGCGCCCTGGATGCCGGTCACGGTCGTACCGAGGTCTCCGGCGACGGTGGCGATGGAGACGTTCATGACGGAGCTGTCGAGCGCCATCAGGAACTGGCCCGCCGCGAGCGTCATCAGGACGAGTCGCGCCTTCGCGGGGTTGCCGGTCGCCGTCCCTGCCCTGGATGCCATGGCTGCATGCTTCCAGCCGCCCGCGGGAGCGGCCGGACGACCCGCCCGGGAGTCAGCCGGACGGACAGTCGGCGACCGGATCGTCGTGGACCAGGGCACACACCATCTGGGCGCCGCGCCGGTCCTCGGGGTAGACGGCGCGGAGCTCCTCCTCGAAGGCCTTCCACTGCCGGGTGATCTCGGCGGTGGCCCCGGCGGTGGCACGGCGGAAGTTGTCGCCCGTCTGCGCCCGGGCGGACGCGGGCGTGTCCTTGTTCAGGTCCCGGTTGTGGGAGACGCGGCCGTCGCAGTCGGCGGGCTTGACCCCGGTGGAGTCGAAGTCCGGGAAGCAGCCGCTCGCGAGGTCCTCGGGGACCATGGCCCGGACCTCCCGGTTCCAGTCGGCGTCCTTCATCCCGCTGTAGCGGCGGATGTCGAAGAACGGGACGACCCCGGTACGACCCAGCCCCGGCGGGTTGGCGACCCCCGTGGGGCCGGGCGCGGCCTCGTCGGCCCAGTTGGAGTGGGCGTAGAAGTCCTCGAGCTGGTGCCAGCCGCGGCCGAGCTGTTCCAGGACGGCGCACTTGGCCGGTGCGGGCCGCTCGTCCCACGTGCAGTGCGCGGACAGGTCGGTCTGGTCCGCGCGCACCCTGCCGTCGGCGTCGACGAGGCCGTCGGCCGCCCGTACGGCATTGCGCAAGCGCGCGACGGAGGTGCCGACGCAGGCGACGAGCTCGGTGGTGGCCTCGTCCCGGGTGCGGGGGTAGCCGGGGGCGTGGCGCGGTGAGAGGTGGTCGGCGTTGTCGCAGTGCAGTGGGCCCAGATCGAAGTAGGGGCGCCTGTCGTTGGCGTTGATCGCCCCGTTGCGGGCGTCGGCCATCTCGGCGAGCGTGGCGGGCTGCCACGGCAGGGCGCGCCGGGTGATGTCCTCGTGGTGGTCCCCGGTGAAGGCGTGGGCCGGACCGCTCGGCAGCACGACGAGGGCGGCGAGAGTGGTGAGCGCGGTGAGCGCGGCCGCCGGCAGGGCCGCGGCGGCGCGGGCCGGCGGTGCGGGGTTCGGTCTCTTCACGGCAGGCTCCCGGCTCGGTTGCGGCGAAGGTGCTTCCATGCTGCGCACCGCCAGCCGTCCCCCGCATCCGCGGCCCGTACGGCACCACCGGCCGTCCCCCGCATCCGCGGCCCGTACGGCACCACCGGCCGTCCCCCGCATCCGCGGCCCGTACGGCACCACCGGCCGTCCCTGCATCCGCGGCCCGTACGCGACCTGCCCGGCGGCACTGCGGCCGGCGCCCGTGTCCGTCCCGCGCGGTGACGGCCGGGCGCCCTCGCGCGCCCGGCGGGCGCCAGACCTACAGTTGAGGGCGAGGTGGCGTGCCGGGACTCGGGGCGGCCGCTCCCTTGGCCCAGTTTCCCCGCGCCAGGGCGCGACAACCCCAGGAGGGCATGCGACATGTCCACTGCATCTGAAACCCCGGTTCTGGACACCCTCGCCGCCATGACGGTCGATTCGCTCGAGCGGTGCGGGATGGACCCGTCCATGCTGCTCATGACGCGGATCGCGGCGCTCGCCGCCTCGGACGCCCCTCCGATCTCCTACCTCGCCCACATCGACCCCGCGCTCAAGGCCGGCCTGACGGCCGAGCAGTTGCAGGACGTGCTGGTCGCCATCGCGCCCATCGTCGGCACCGCCCGCGTCATGACGGCGGCGGGCAACATCACCAGGGCGCTCGGCGTGGCGATCGCGGTCGCCGAGGCGGAGGCCCAGGCCGAGATGGACGCCATGGGCTGACCCGGAACGACAGCCGGACCGGTCGGGTGGCCGACCGGTCCGGCCCGGTCGGTCGGCCCGTACGGCCGGTCCGTGGGTCGGGACCGCCGTCCGTGGGGCGGGGCGGTCATGTGGGCGGGCAGCAGACAGATCAGTCAGGCCAGGCAGGATTTCAGGAGGGCGTCCATGTCCCGGAGTGCGATCACCGCGATGCGGGCGGTGCCCGGTGCCACGCCCGAGGAGCGCGCGGCCATGGGCAAGGACGCCCGCCGCCGTTGCCCCCGGTCGGGGCACGCCGTGTACCAGCCGTCCCCCGACCGGCCGGATCCCCTGACGATCCTGGAGGCGCAGTCCGCGACACGGGTGCCCGAGCTGGTCCCGATCCGCTACGCCCGGATGACGGAGTCCCCGTTCCGCTTCTACCGGGGAGCCGCCGCGATCATGGCGTCCGACCTGGCCGGCACCCCGGCCTCGGGCATCGCGGCGCAGCTCTGCGGTGATGCGCACCTGCTGAACTTCCGCCTGCTGGCCTCGCCGGAGCGGCGGCTGATGTTCGACATCAACGACTTCGACGAGACGCTGCCCGGCCCCTGGGAGTGGGACGTCAAGCGGCTGTCCGCGAGTCTCGTCATCGCCGCCCGGGCGAACGGCTTCGACGAGGCCGAGCGCGCCCGCATCGTGAACTCCGCGGTGCGCTCGTACCGCGAGGCGATGACCGGCTTCGCAGGGATGGGCAATCTCGACGTCTGGTACGCGAAGACCGACGCGGAGGGTCTGGAGGCCCTCGTCACCGAACAGCTCGACAAGCGCGGCCGCAAGAAGCTGGCCACGGCGATGGCGAAGGCCCGGTCGCGGGACAGCCTGCAGGTCTTCGACAAGCTCACCGAGGTGGTCGACGGCCACCCCAGGATCGCGGCGGACCCCCCGCTGCTGGTGCCGCTCGCCGACCTGCTGCCGGAGGAGGAGCGCGGCGACCTCGTGGAACGGCTCGGCTCACTGGTGCGTCGCTACGGCCACACGCTGGAGAGCAACCGCCGGGCCCTGCTGGAGGACTACCGCCTGGTGGACGTCGCCCGCAAGGTGGTCGGCGTCGGCAGCGTCGGCACCCGCTGCTGGATCCTGCTCCTGCTCGGCAAGGACGGCCGCGACCCGTTGTTCCTCCAGGCCAAGGAGGCCGACACCTCCGTGCTCGCCGACCACGTCGGCGCCAGTGTGTACGCGAACCAGGGCGAACGCGTGGTGTCGGGACAGCGGTTGATGCAGGCGGCCAGCGACATCTTCCTCGGCTGGGAGCGGGTGGACGGCATCGACGGCAGGAAGCGGGACTTCTACATCCGCCAACTGCGCGACTGGAAGGGCATCGCGATGCCGGAGACGATGTCGCCCGCACAGCTGGAGACCTTCGGCAACGCCTGCGGGATGACCCTGGCCCGGGCGCACGCCCGCTCCGGCGACCGGGTGGCGATCGCCTCGTACCTCGGCCGGGGCGACGTCTTCGACCGGGCGCTCGCCGAGTTCGCCGAGGCGTACGCCGACCAGAACGAACGTGACCACCAGGCCCTGGTGGACGCCGTACGGGCCGGCCGCCTGCCCGCGCGGGAACTCCCGGCGGACTGACGGCGGACCCGCAGGGCCGGACGGCGCCATCCCCTCCTGCGGAGCCGGCCGGCGGGGCGCACGATCAGAACGCGAAGACCGCGTTGCCGTTCAGGGTCGCGGCCATGGTGCAGGAGTTGGCGAACGTGTGGTCCCAGGCGACGCGGCGGCCCTCCCACACGCCGACCGCGGACACGGTGACGGGAGCGTAGTGCATCGGGCACGCCCGGTCCGGGTCCGGCTCGGAGAGCAGCCGGTCGAACGTGCCGCCGGTGGCTTTCAGGGCCGCGCACGCGGCCTTGGGGTCGGGGTGCGTCCCCTGGGCACCCGGCGCGCAGCTGACGGTGGTGGCGCGGACGACGGTGGGTGCGGTCACGTCGTCCCCCTGGGCGACGCTGAAGACCATGGCCGACGGGGCGTACAGGCTCTCGGGCTGGGCCTGCGCGATGCCGGCGGCACCGGCCAGACAGAGGAGCGCGGCAGCGGAGACGGCGGCGGAGCGACGGTAACGCACGGGAATACTCGCTTTCGATTCTTTGGTTGAGCGCGATTATTTCTTTCGGTATCGCGCTCCTTCGCACCAAAGCCTCGCGGAGTCGAAGGTGCATTGCACATCGACGACCGATTTACGGACACCTGGTCCGCATAACGGTGATCGAATGACCGTTCGGGCTGCTCAGACGCGGTGCGACGGCGCCGTCACCCTGGGCGACCGCCCGGCGCTCCGGGCGGTGACGTGCGACGTTGCGGACGCCGCACCGCTCCGGGGCGCCCCGGGTTCACCGGACAGCTACCCAGCTTGTCCGGATGTGTGCGCTCCGGGGCGGCCCGCGGGGGCCCACCGGCCCAGCAGCTCCTCGGTCGTGGTGATGGCTGCCACCAGCGCGAGGGAGTTGCGGATGACCTCGGCGGTGCAGGAGGCGGGCACTCCGGCGATGGCGTCGGCGGGGACCACGACCCGGTAGCCCAGGTTCACGGCGTCGAAGACGGTGTTCGGAATGGCGATGTTGGAGGACACCCCGGTGACCACGAGGGTGCGGATCCCGAGGTTGCGCAGGAGCGCGTCCAGGTCGGTGCCGGCCATGGGCGAGAGGCCGTGCAGACGGCGCAGGACGAGGTCCCGCTCGGCGACGGTGACGGGCGCGGCGACCTCCACCGCGCGGCTCCCGGTCAGCTGTCGCACGGGCAGCCTGCCGGCGGCCCGGAACAGCCGCGCATTGGTGTTCGCACCGAGGCCGTCCGGCCGGCGCTCGGCGACCGCGTGCAGCACTTGTACGCCGGCCCCGCGCGCGGCCTCGACCAGTGCGGCGACCCGTCCCAGCATCCCGGAGTCCCGCGCCTCCTTGGCGAGTTCGGGCAGCGCGCTCTCCTCGCCCACGACGCCGTTCTGGCACTCGACGGTCAGCAGTGCGGTCGTGGCGGGATCGAGGTCCGGCATGACTCCCCCTGGCGCGGCGTCGGAAGAGCCCTCATGATTCCTGACACACAGTCAGATGTGAAGGGGCGCGGTACCCATGGACGAGACTCAGCGGCGGGGCCGCCGCATCATGATGAGCGCGGAGGAAGTGGACGTGTTCCTGCGGAAGCAGAGGACCTGCCGGGTCGCGACGGTCTCCCCCGACGGACGCCCGCACGTGGGCGCCCTGTGGTTCGCGTGGGACGGCAGCTCGCTGTGGCTGTACTCGATCACGCGCAGCCGCCGCTGGGCGGACCTGCGCAAGGACCCGCGGATCTCGGTGGTCGTGGACGCGGGCGAGTCGTACGACGAGCTGCGCGGCGTGGAACTGTCCGGCAGCGCGGTCTTCGTGGGCGAGGCCCCGCGCACGGGCGAGCCCTGCGCCGAACTGGCGGAGGCCGAACGGATCTTCCCGGTCAAGAACTTCGGGATCGAGGAGATGCCGCACGACGGACGGCACGCGTGGATCCGCCTGACCCCGGACACGGTCGTCTCCTGGGACTTCCGCAAGATCTGACACCCCCTACGCGTGCTGGAGTCCGGCGGCCGCGGTCCGGAGGGCGTCGACCGCGGCACGGATGGAGGGCCGACGGTCGGCGTCCGCGCGCCAGACGGCGTACACGTGACGCCGCACGGCGTCGCAGACGGGCAGCAGCCGGACCCCCGGCGGCACCGGGCCGCGGCCGAGCTTCGGCGCGACGCACACCCCGAGCCCGGCCTCGACGAAGGCCAGTTGGGTGTGGTGCTCCTCGGCGATGTGCGCGATGCGCGGCTCCATTCCGGTACCGCGCAGGGTGAAGACCAGCCATTCGTGGCAGAACTGGCCCTCGTTCCAGGAGATCCACTCGTCGTCCGCGAACTCGGCGAGGGAGATCGAGGGCCGGTCCGCCAGCCGGTGGCCGGCCGGGACGGCGATGTCGACGGAGTCGTCCAGCAGGTGCGTCCGGGTGAGCTCGGCCGGCACCGGCATCCGCTTGTTGTGCCAGTCGATGGCGAGGGCCATGTCGAGGTCGCCCCGCACGACGGCGGCCATGCTCTCCTCGGGCTCCTGCTCGCGCACCCGGACCCGCAGGTCCGGGTGGCCGGTGCGCAGCGCGGACACGGCCCGGGGCAGCAGTCCTCGCATGGCGGTGGGGAAGGCGCCGATGCGCAGCTCGCCGACGGCGCACCCGCGCTGCGCCTCGACGTCGGCCTGGGCCTGCTCCACCTGGGAGATGATCCGGGCCGCGTGGTCGGCGAGCAGCCGGCCGGCGTCGGTGAGGCGGACCCCGCGGCCGTTCTTCGCCAGCAGCGGCTGGCCGACCTCGCGCTCCAGCTTGGCCATCTGCTGGGACACGGCGGAGGTGGTGACGTGGAGTCCGTCGGCGGCGCCACTGACCGAGCCGTGGCGGGCGAGGGCATCGAGGGTGCGCAGGCGCTCCAGGTTCAACATGTAAGCGATGCTACGCCGTCACCATGAGAAGATCTCGCTTGTCCTACGAAGTTGATACGAGCACAGTAAGGGCCATGAGCGCACCCGCAGCCCCTCGGCCGACCCTGCCGACCCCTTCACAAAGCGCCGCCGACGCCGACGCGACCGCCGCCGCCACGACCGCGCCGACGCCGGCGGCGGTCACGACCGCGGCCACCCGTCGGCGCGGCCTGCTCGACTGGCGGGTGCGGTTCGCGATCCTCTCGGTGATCTGGGGCTTCAGCTTCCTGCTGATCAAGGTCGGCACCGAGGCGTACGCACCCTTCCAGGTGGCCCTGGGCCGGGTCCTGTTCGGCGCGCTCGCGCTCCTCGCCGTGCTCATGGTCCGCCGGGAGCCGCTCCCCCGCGGCCTGCGCACCTGGGGCCACCTCACCGTGGCGGCGCTGCTGCTCAACACCGCTCCGTTCTCGCTCTTCGCCTACGCCGAGCTGAGCATCCCCTCCAGCCTGGCCGGCATCTGCAACGCCACGTCCCCGCTCTGGGGCATGGCGCTGTCGCTGGTCGCCCTCTCCGAGGACCGCCCGACGCGCCGCCGCTTCGCCGGCCTGGGCCTGGGCTTCCTCGGCGTGCTGACCGTGCTCGGCGCCTGGCACGGCTTCTCCGGCGTCGATGCCAAGGGCACCGCCTTCGCCCTGCTGGCCTCCCTCTGCTACCCCGTCGGCTGGATCTACGTCCGCCGCACGCTGGCCGGCACCCCCGGTTCTCCGGTGGCCCTGACCGGCGGCCAGCTCATGGTCTCCACCCTCCAGCTCGCGCTGGTCAGCGCCCTGTTCACCTCGGCCCCCGCCTCGTTCCCGCTCTGGCCGACCCTGTCGGTGATCGCCCTGGGCGCCCTCGGCACCGGCATGGCCCTGCAGATGCAGTACGGCCTGGTGACGGAGGTCGGGCCGACCACCGCCCAGATGGTCACCTACTTCATCCCCGTCATCGCCACCACGGCCGGTGTCCTGGTCCTCGGCGAGCAGTTGCACTGGAACACCCCGGTCGGCGCCGCGATCGTCCTGGCGGGGGCCGCCCTCACCCAGACCCGGCCCGCGCCCGGCAAGCCGGCCTGACCGTGCCCGCCCCGGTGGTCCCGCCTGGGCCACCGGGGCGGGCACGTCCGGCTCACCGGGCGCGCCCGGCGACGGACCCGCGGTCAGTCGTTCCGGCCGCCCGCCGTTCCCGGCCGGACCGCCGCGGCCACGGCGTCGGCCAGGACCGGCACCTCCGCCACCTCCAGCCGGGACACCGTCAGCCGCACGCCCGGCCCCGACTCCACCCGGAACACGGCCCCGGCTGCGACCCCCCACCCCGCCGCGAGCAGCCTCGTGACCACCACCGTCTCGTCGGCCACCGGCACCCACACGTTCAGCCCGGTCCGCCCGTGCGCCGGCACGCCCCGCTCCCGCAGGGCCTCGACGAGCGCGTCCCGCCGCTCCCCGTAGGCCCGCGCGACGGCCGCCCGGTCCACCGCCCGCGAGGTCCACAGCTCCACCACTGCGTGCTGGAGCAGCCGGCTCACCCACCCCGGGCCCAGCCGCTGGCGTCCCCGCACCCGGTCCAGGGTCACCTCGTCGCCCGTCAGGACGGCGAGCCGCAGGTCCGGCCCGTACGCCTTGGCCGTGGAGCGGATCAGCACCCAGTGCCGGGTCACCCCGCCCAGCGGGTGCAGCGGCAGGTCGACGATCCCGTGCCCGTGATCGTCCTCGATCAGCAGCACTCCGGGGTACTGCGTGAGCAGTTCCCGCAGCTCCGCCGCTCGCTGCGCGCCCACCGCCGCGCCGGTCGGGTTCTGCGCCCGGGAGGTCACCACCAGTGCCCGCGCCCCGGCCGCGAGGGCCCTGGCCACCGCCTCGGGGCGGGGCCCGTCGTCGTCCACGGCGACGGGCAGCAGCCTCAGCCCGAGGGCGGGCACCAGGTCGAGCGCGCCGCCCCACCCGGGGTCCTCGACCGCCACGGCGTCACCGGGCCTCAGGTGTGCGACCAGGACCCGTTCGATCGCGTCCAGCGCACCCGAGGTCACCGCGACCGGCCCGGGAGGCACCGCGTCCGCGTCGAGTTCGGCGCGGGCGATCCGCGCCAGATCGGGCGCGACCGGGTCCGCCCCGTAGAGGGTCGGCGCCTGCGCGTGGCGGCGGGCGGCGGCCGCCAGGGCCCCGTCCAGCGCGGGCAGCAGCGACACGTCGGGGTTGCCCTCCGCGATGTCCCGTACGCCGGCCGGCACCACCATCCGCAGCGCGTCCCGCGGGGTGCTCGAAGGACGGGCGCGCACCCGGCTCCCGCGCCTCCCGTCCGTTTCGATGACGCCCCGCTCGCGCAGCGTCCGGTAGGCGGCCGCCACGGTGTTGGGGTTGACGCCGAGCACACCCGCCAGCTCCCGCATCGGCGGCAGCAGCGCTCCGGGCGGCAGCTCGCCCGACGCCACGCCCGCCTCGACGCTGGCCGCGATGTCAGATGTGCGACGACCTGTGATCCGATACTCTCCTAGCACAAACAATATTATGCACTAGTGCAATGGAGTCCGCATCATGACCGCCACGCCTGCCACCGAGACGACGGAGAGCACCGGGACGACCGGCGCGTACGAGCCCACCGACCGCACGGTCCCCACCCGCTCCCGCGACCGGGCGCGCTACGACCGCGAGACGGTGCACTCGATACTCGACGGGGCCTACATCTGCCACCTGGGCTTCGTCCGCGACGGCGCGCCGGTGGTCCTGCCGACGCTGTTCGCCCGGGTCGGAGAATCGCTCTACATGCACGGATCCACCGGATCCCGCCCGTTGCTCGCGGCGGGCCGCAGCGACCCGGGCCTGCCCGTCTGCGTCACCGTCACCCACGTCGACGGCCTGGTGCTGGCCCGATCGGCCTTCCACCACTCGCTCAACTACCGCTCGGTGGTCGTCCACGGCACCGCCCGCCAGGTGACCGACGAGGCGGAGTGCCGCACGGCCCTGGACGCCATGGTCGACGCCGTGGCCCCGGGCCGTTCCGGCGACGTCCGGCCGGCCAACGCCAAGGAGCTCGCCGCCACCGCGGTGATCCGGGTGGACCTGGAGGAGGTGTCCGCGAAGCTCCGTACCGGACCGGTGAACGACGACGCCGAGGACCTCGGCCTGCCGCACTGGGCGGGCCTGGTCCCGGTCGGTACGACGTACGGGACGCCCGTGCCCGCCGCGGACCTGGCCCCCGGCATCGCCGTACCGGACTACCTCACCGCGCTCTGACGGATCGGCCGCACGGCGGCGGGCACTGCGCGACCGGTGGCTCCGGCGGGCTCCGCGGACGGGCCCGCCGGACGGCGGGACTCCGCCACGATCAGCGCACCGACCGCCGCCAGCAGCAGTGCGGTGCCCAGCACCACGGCGCCGGTCAGCCGCTCACCCAGGACGAGGACGGCGATCGCCGCCGCGCTCACCGGCTCGATCAGCATGATCACCGAGACGGTCGCGGCGCGCACGGCGGCGGCTCCGGTGAAGTAGAGGGCGTACGCCAGCGCCGTCGGCACCGTGGCGACGTACAGCAGCAGCCAGAGCACCCGCCCCAGGTCGGCGGTGTGCGGCAGCAGCCCCTCGGCCGCGGCGAGCGGCAGCAGGCACACCGCGCCCACCGCGACGGACCAGGCGGTGGTCACCAGCGGGTCCCCGGACGCGCCCCGCCGGCCGAGCCGGCGGGCCCGCAGGGTCATCGCGGCGTACCCGGAGGCAGACAGCAGCGCCCAGCCGACGCCGAGCGGGCGCACCTCGGCCCCGCCGCTGCCCAGGACCAGGACGGCCAGCCCCGCGAGCGCCCCGGCCACGGCGACCGTGCCGCCGCGGCCGAGACGTTCGCCCATCCAGGAGCGCGCTCCGAGCGCGATGAGCACGGGCCCCGCACCGAGGGTGACCACGGTGCCCACGGCCAGCCCGGTCTCGCGCACGGCGGCGAAGTAGGCGGCCTGGAAGACGGTGAAGAGCAGCCCGGTCACGATCAGGGAGCCCACCGAGGGCGAGACCGCGGACGACCGCACCCGCCCCCGCCCGGGACGGGCCCGCCGGACGGCGAGCACCCCGAGCAACACGACGAGCCCGCCGGCGCACCGCCAGAACGACAGGGCGAGCGGGCCGAGGTCACTGGCCAGGAAGAGGAGGGAGGCGGCCGCCCCGGCGGTGCCCCAGGCGGCTCCGGCGACGACGAGGTACAGCAGACTGCGCCCGGCAGCGGGCGAGTGGTTCGACACGTGAGTTCTCCGCGCGTGAAGGATGAGTGGATCGAGGTCATCGCTTCGCGGGCAGCACCGGACCGCCCGGGGACTGCCCGGGCCGGATCGTCAGGGTGGGGCGCCGCCCGCTAGGGGGCCGGCGGCGAAAGCACGGTCGCATACATGTCGGTCACCTTACAGGGGGCTTTCCTGGTTACAGGGCGGCTTTCGTGGGCTCGCGGTCCGCCGGCAGCGGTTCGGCCGCGGCCTGCGGGGCCGGCCGGGAGGACTGCGCGATGAAGGCGCCGCCCAGCACCAGGGCACCGCCGACGGTCTGCCAGGTCGAGAGGTGCTCGCCGAGCAGGATCCAGGCCAGCACGGTGGCCACGACGGCCTCCAGGAAGGCCACCACACCCGCGACCTGGGGCGAGAGCCTGCGCACCGAGACCACACCGGTCACGTAGGCGAAGACGGTCGCGACGAGCACGACCCAGCCGAGCAGCGCCGGCGCGGGCACCAGGGTGCCGCCCACGGACGCGTCGCCGCCCAGCACCGCCCAGTCGATCTCCCACGGCCGGGCGATGACCGTCATCACCAGGGCGCCGATGAGCATCCCGTAGGCGATCACCCCGAGCGGGTCGGGGGCGTCCTCCCCTTCGGCCCCCTGGTCGGCGAAGACGAAGTAGAAGGCCTGGCAGCAGGCCGCGGCGAGACCGAAGAGCACGCCGAGCAGGTCCAGGCTCAGGCCGGCCCAGATCTCGACGACGCAGGCCAGGCCGACGACGGCCACGGCCGCGCCGGCGGCGGCCCCGCGCGTCACCGGCTTGCGCTGCACGAACCGGATGTAGCCGAGCAGCAGCGCCGGGCCCAGGTACTCCAGCAGGAGGGCCACACCGACCGGGATCCGGGACAGCGAGGCGAAGTAGAAGGCCTGCACGCCCGCGACGGCGACGAGACCGAAGCCGGCGAGCAGGGCGGGCCTGCGCACCAGGAGGTCGCGGTGGCGCCAGGCGAGCGGGGACAGCACGAGCGCTGCGCCGGCCACCCTGAGCCAGACCATGTGGAGGGGGTCCAGACCCGCCTCGATCAGCGGCTTCGCAGCCACTCCGGAACCACCGAACGCGAACGCCGAGACGAGGGCGAGGCCCAGTCCGGCGTTTTTCCCTGACGCTTGCATCCGGCCATCATGACAGGGCGAGTCAGGAGCGTCACTGCTGTGACACCTGTTGAGACAGACCTGAGATCACGCCCGCCGGTCCCCATCGGATCTGACAGGTCGTCAGTATTGAATGTTCCGGTCGCCGGGGCTACCTTCCGCCGCACGTACCCGACGAGAAGGGGTGGTCGCATGGCCGAAGTCACCGCGGAATCACGCATCGAGGCGTCCGCCGCGAAGCTCTGGTCCCAGCTGACGGACTGGGACGCGTACGGGCAGTGGAGCATGACCCACACGAACTTCCCGCAGGGCGGTCCGCAGGCCCTGGCCGTCGGATCGACCTTCGCCGAGAACATGAAGATGATGGGGTTCCCGGCCGAGGTCCTGTGGACCGTCTCCGAGCTGGAGGACGAACGCCTCTTCGCCATCACCGGCAAGGGCCCGATGGGCGTGGCCGTCCTCACCCGGTACACCCTGACACCGGACGGCGGCGCCACCACCGTCCGCATCGACGGCGAGTTCACCGGGGCAGCCGTCTCGCTGATGGCGGGCAAGCTGAAGGACTCGGCCACCGCCGCCCTGAACGAGTCGCTGCGCAAGCTCGCCGGCCTGGTCGCCTGACCCCGGCCGCACCCACCGCGTACGAAGGCGGCGCGCCCCGCGACGAGAGGCCGCGGCGCGCGCCGCCGCCCGCGGGGGCAAGTCCGGGCCACCCGGGCCGCCCGGGCCGTCGCGGCTCAGTGCTCGTCGGCCAGGATCAGGTAGAGCTTCTTGCGGGCGTCACCCAGGACCGCGAGCGCCTTCTCCCGCTGCTCCGGCGAGCCGGTCCTGACGACCTGCCCGAACGCCTCCATCAGGGCGGCTCCGGCCTGCCGGGCCTCGTGCACCGCCTCGAAGTCGAAGCCCCGCCCGGCGTCCGCCCAGGGGGCGTCCGGCCCCGCCTCGGCCTCGGCGCGGCCGGCTTCGGTGAGCGTGAAGAGCTTCTTGCCGCCTTCGCTCTCGCTGCTGATGAGGCCTTCGTCCTCCAGCAGGTTCAGGGTCGGGTAGACCGAGCCCGGGCTGGGCTTCCAGGCCCCGCCGCTGCGCTCGCCGATCTCCTGGATCATCTCGTAGCCGTGCATCGGCCGGTCGGCGAGCAGCGCCAGGATGGAGGCGCGTACGTCGCCGCGCCGGGCCCGGCCGCGCGGCCCCCCGCGGCCGCCGCGCCCGCCGAACGGCCCCGCACCGAACGGCGGTCCGAACGGGCCGAAGGCCGCGCGGAATCCCTGGAATCCCTCCCGACGGTCCGGCCCGCAGTGGCCGTGGCCCCGTCCGTGCTCGTGGCCGTGCTGTCCGTGCTGTCCGTGCTGACCACGTGAACGCATGACTGCGCTCCTTTCGTCACGTCGTGTCCGTGTCATCGGTTCCGATGCAACCACTATCGATGAGCGCTCGCGATACGTCAACGATATATCGGAAGCGAGGGGATCGAACAGCCTCGGAGGAGGCCAGTCACCCCCGATTGGCCTTTGTCGACGATCAAGGAACCGCCCTAACGTCGGTCCATGCGCATCCGAATCGTCGACGCCTTCACCGACCGCCCCTTCCACGGCAACCCCGCCGGGGTCCTGCTCCTCGAGGGCGGCTTCCCCCCGGACGCCTGGCTCCAGCAGGTGGCGGCCGAGGTGAACCTCTCCGAGACCGCCTTCGCCCACCCCCTCCCGCCCGGCGGGGACGCCGACTGGGCGCTGCGCTGGTTCACCCCGGCCGCCGAGGTCGACATGTGCGGCCACGCCACGCTCGCCACGGCCCATGTGCTGGCCGCCGGCGGACTCGCCGAGGGGCTGATCCGCTTCTCCGCCCGCTGCGGTCTCCTCACCGCGGAGACCGCCGAGGACGGCACGATCACGATGGACTTCCCGACGTCCTCCCTGACCCCGGTCCCGGCGCCGCCCTCCGTGGACCACGCGCTCGGCGGCGCGCCGATCCTCTCCGTCCACGACACCGCCGCGCACATCGGCGACCTCGTCGTCGAGCTCGCCGACGAGAAGACGGTCCGCGAGCTGGAGCCGGACCACGGCGCCCTGCGCGCCTTCGCCAGGCGGGGCGTGATCGTCACCGCCGCCGCCGAGGACCCCTCCCGCGGGTACGACTTCGTCTCCCGGGGCTTCTTCCCCGCCTTCGGGATCGACGAGGACCCGGTCACCGGCAGCGCCCACACCGCGCTCGCGCCTTTCTGGGCACAGCGCCTGGGGCGTACCGAACTGACCGGCCTCCAGGGCGGGGCGCGGCAGGGACTGGTACGGGTGACCCTGGCGGGCGACCGCACCCTGCTGACCGGACACGCCGTGACCGTCCTCGACGGGGAGCTGCTCACCGCCCCCTGACCGGACGGATGGGGACGGCCCGGCACCGGCGGGGCGGGGCGGGTCAGCCCGTCGGCCCGCCCCGCCGCCCGCGGGCCGCCTTCGACCGTTCCTTCGCCTCCGCCTTCGCGCGCGCCGCGACCCGCCGCGCCCGCTCGTTGTCCACCCAGGCCTCCGAGTCGATGCGCTTGCGGTAGACCTGCCCCGGTTCGGCAGCGCCCAGGTGCACCGTCCACCACCACAGGACGGCCGACACCACGAAGAGGCAGAACGCCGTCAGCAGGTACGAGGCGACCTCCTCGGACTCCGGTACGCCCTCGTTGTGCATGAAGCCGGGTACGCCGGAAACGAGCGCGTTCACCCACCACGCGAGCGCCAGGTTGAACAGGACCAGGGAGATCCAGTAGGCGACCCGCACGCTCCTCGCCGCGCCCTTCACCTCGCCCAGCAGCAGCAGGCGCCGCAACGAGACGGGCCCCGTCCGGTGACGGCCGCCGGTGTCCGCCTTGGCGCGGCGCACCGACGCGTAGAGGTCGTCGAGCCACCGGCCCGGCTCCGGATCGGGGGCCGGGGCGTCGGTCGGGGCCAGCTGTTTGGCCTGGATCCAGCCGGAGATGAACTGGATCTCCAGCTGGGCCTTCTCCAGCCGCCGGCGGTAGTGGTGGTCCGCGCTGCGCGCCTCGCGGTGGTCCCGGATGAGGAGGCTGGCCCCGCCCACCAGGCCGCTGACCACGGGCACCAGGAACGGGGCGAACGACACCAGGGAGTCCATGACAGCCACCGCGCGGTCCTCCTCACTCCCCCCAGCGTCGCACCGGCGCGGCCCGCGGCCACGCCATGCGGGGCCGATCGGGTGCGCCGCGCGTCACGGCGTCGGCAGCCAGCCCACCTCGCCCGCGAGCAGGGCGTACCCGCCGAAGGCCACGATGTCGAGCAGCGCGTGCGCGGCGACGAGTGGCCCGACCCGTCCCCAGCGGCGGTAGGCCAGCACGAAGACGACGCCCATGACCACGTTGCCGATGAAGCCGCCGATGCCCTGGTAGAGGTGGTAGGAGCCGCGCAGCAGCGAACTGGCCGCCAGCGCCGCCATCGGCGACCAGCCGAGCCGGCCGAGCCGGCGCAGCAGGTAGGCCAGCACGATGACCTCCTCCACGACCGCGTTCTGGATCGCGGAGAGGATCAGCACGGGGAACTTCCACCACACGTCGGGCAGGGCCTCCGGCACCACCGTGAGGTTGAAGCCGGCGGCGCGCGCCCCCAGGTAGAAGGCCAGCCCCGCGCTTCCGATCCCCGCCGCGACGAGGGCGCCACGGCCCAGGTCCCACAGCGGCCGGGTCCGGTCGAAGCCGAGCACCCGCAGCCCGGGGGCGCCCTCACGGGTCAGCAGGTGCGCCACCAGCAGCACGGGGACGAGCGCGCCGGCGATCCCGAACAGCTGCCAGGCCAGGTCGAGCCAGGGCCGGCCGGGGGCGTAGGAGCCGTTGAGCGTGGCGGCCTGGTCCTTCAGGCCGCCCGGCTTGGTGAGCGAGCCCAGGAAGCTGATCAGCGCCGAGACCCCGCTCGCGCCCAGCGACAGCGCCAGGACGAGCAGGGTCTCGGTGCGCAGGAGGTTCCGCCGCCCCTCCTCGCCCAGCTCCACGAACACCGGCTCCGGCTCAGCCCGCACGACCGACTCCCGTCCTGCCATCCCGTTGCGACCACCCCATACTGCCTCGTCGGCCGGGCGGGTGGATCACCGAGGGTGGATTCGCGGGAAGCCGGCAGGGGGCCGCCGGGCGCGGCCACGGTGGCGGCGCGGGGGCTCAGCGCCGGGCGGGCACCGCCGCCCTCACCTCCTCCGTGAGCCCCACGGGCCAGGTGTGCACGGGGTCGCCCCTGTGCATGAGTTCGCTGTAGCGCCGGGTGGTGGCGGCCAGCGCCTCGTCCCGGTCCAGGCCCGCCGCGAGCGCCCGGTGGTAGGTGTCCACCTGCCACGTCGCACCGTTCACCCGCCGCCGGCAGCGCTCCTCGATGATCCCGAGGTAGTGATCGCGGTCCGCGGGTTCGATGCCCCAGGCGTCCAGGCCCGCCGCGGCCATCGGCAGCAGTTCGTCCAGGACCAGACGTACCGCCGGCACGCTGACCAGGCCGCCGGCCCGGCCGCGGCGGGGCCACCGCAGCCGTGCGTCGATCCCGTACCGGCAGGCCGCGTCGAAGTTCGCCTCCGCCTCGGCGAAGGGCAGCCGGGTCCACACCGGGCGCGGCTCGTCCGCGAGGGTGCGGACGAGCCCGTAGTAGAAGGCGGCGTTCGCGACGACGTCGGTGACCGTCGGTCCGGCCGGCAGCACCCTGTTCTCCACGCGCAGGTGCGGCACCCCGTCCGCCACGCCGTAGACGGGCCGGTTCCAGCGGTAGACGGTGCCGTTGTGCAGGACCAGTTCCTGCAGGCGCGGCACCCCGCCTTCGGCCAGGACCCGCAGCGGCTCCTCCTCGTCGCAGATGGGCAGCAGGGAGGGGAAGTAGCGGACGTTCTCGGCGAAGAGCTCGTACGCCGAGTCCACCCACCGCTCGCCGAACCAGGTGCGCGGCCGCACGCCCTGGGCCTGCAGCTCCGGCGGCCGGGTGTCGGTGGCCTGCGTGAACAGCGGCGGCCGCGACTCCCGCCACAGCTCGCGCCCGAACAGGAAGGGCGAGTTGGCGCCGACGGCTATCTGCGCGGCGGTCACCGCCTGCGCCGCGTTCCACACGGCTGCGAAGCGGGCCGGCGTCACCTGGAGGTGCAGCTGTACGGAGGTGCAGGCGGCCTCGGGCACGATCGACCCGGAGGTCCAGATCAGCCGCTCGACACCGTCGATGTCGAGCGTGAAGTCCTCGCCGCGCATCATCAGGATCTGCTCGTTCAGCAGGGAGTAACGGTCCACCGCGGAGAGGTTCGCGGTGACCAGGTCCGCGCGGGAGATCGTCGGCAGGATGCCGATCATCACCACCCCGGCGTCGATCTCCGCGGCCTGCCGGTGGGCGTAGCCGAGCCCCGCGCGGAGTTCTTCGGCGAGCCGGTCGAATACCCGCCCGCCGAGCCGGTGCGGAAGAACGTTCACCTCCAGGTTGAACATTCCCAGTTCGGTCTGGAAATCGGGGCTGGCAATCCGCTCCAGCACCTCGGCATTCACCATGCGCGGCAACCCGTCGGTTCCCGCGAGATTCAGCTCGATCTCCAGCCCCATCATGTTCTTCGGGCGATCGAACCTCTTCTCCGCCAGAAGTCGCTCCAGTCCCTCCAGACACTCGTGGAGTTTCCTTCGATACCGCTGCCGATCGGACAGGTCGAATCCTCCCGCCACGACCTTCTCCCCCATCGAAGCGTCCCTCCTCGAGTGGGCCTGGCCCCGGGGCACCCAGGCGCGCGTTACGGTCGATGATGCCCCGGCATCGTGATCCATAACGCGGAGGGGGCGTGCGTGGCGAGGAGCGCGCGCCGGGTTGGCCGAAGGGCGCTTCGGCACATTCGCCTGGCAAGTCGCCTCACGCAAATTCATCTTGGCATTTGCCCGCCCTTGAAAACAGGTTCTTTCCAGCCGAGCCCCCTTCCGGTAACCTCCGAGGTCAGCGCGGCACGTTCGCGCTCATCCGGCATGAATGCCATGTCAGCGGGACCGGTAAGCGCCTTGTCGGCAATAGGCGGGACAGCTAGCCGAAACACTGCGTGAACACATGTCGTATAAACTCCGCAAACGAGGCAGAGAGTTGGCGCGCGGCCATTGCCCCTCGGCCCCCCTCTGGCCCCAGAATGCGACAGCGCCGTCCCGCACCTGCCCCCGTTCCACAGGTCTCCCAAGTGAGAGGCGACCCACCATGCCGCTGCATGTCCCCCCGGCTCCCGCACCCGCCCTGCGCAGCGTCCTCGCGGCACTCGGTTCCCCCACCGCCGTCCATGAGGCGCATACCCCGGCCCTGCGCGCGATCCAGGGGCCGCTGACCGCCGAACTCCCCCTCCCGGTCCACGTCCTCGACCGGCTGAACCTCTCGGACCTCGCGTCCGCCGGCCGGCCGCCCCGAACACGGCTCGTGGGCTGGCGGTTCCTGATCCGCAGCGGGGAGCGCCACGTCGCGGCGGCGGACACCCGGCTGACGCCCGACGGCTGGACCTTCTCCCACTTCTTCGAGGGCCCCTACGTGGCCGCCACCGAGCGCGCCCTGCGCCAGGCCGAACTGCTCGCCACCGGCTACCAGCCCCGGCTGCTCTCCGTACCGGAGCTCTACATGCTGACCCTGTGGCTGCACGGAGCGGTGGGCGCGGACGCCGCCGCCGGGCTGCCCGCCGGCGAGGACCTGCTGGTGCCGCTGGCACCGGCCCCGCCCGGCATCGCCGCGTACCGGCCGCATCCGGTCTCCGAACTGCTGCCCGTGCTGACCCACCGGCTCACGCCGGCGACCGCGCCGGTCCCGCCGTCGCTGGCCGCGCCCGCCGCCTGACCCGATTCACCCATCCGGCCTAGTCCCCCCGGGCCACCTGTGAACCATCCGAAATGACAGGGGAGTTGGCCTGAACCGCCCGCACGAGTGATGCGTCATCAATCCATGAGGACAGCTGCAGGGAAATCCCTGCGAAGCGGCTGTCGTGGGGGAACACTGATGACAAGCGCCCCGCGGCTGCGGGGACGACCCAGGGGGACGGCCATGAACCAGGTATCGAGCCGTAGCACACAGACCACACCGCAGCGAAAGAACGCATCCATGTGCCAGCACCAGCCAGCCTGCCCGTCTGCCGAATCCGCCGACCGGGAGGCCGCGCGCCCCGTGGCCAACCACCCGGAACAGGGCTGGAGCCTGCTGTGCAACGGCGTCCTGCTCTTCGAGGACACCGGTGAGCTGCTCCCGGACGGGCAGATCATCGCCCCGCACCGCCCGCTCGCTGCGGCGTAGACGACGACTAGGACGACGAAGGGGCCGGCCCGGAGGATTCTTCCGGACCGGCCCCTTCGTCATGTCGTACGACGGCCGTCAGAGACGGGCCGGCGCCTCAGTTGTCGTACTCGTCCAGCGGCGGGCAGGAGCACACCAGGTTCCGGTCACCGAACGCACCGTCGATGCGGCGCACCGGCGGCCAGTACTTCTCGGCGGCCGTGACCCCGCCGGGGAAGACCGCCTCGTCCCGGGTGTACGGGTGGTTCCACTCGCCGCCCAGCGCGGCGGCCGTGTGCGGGGCGTTGGCCAGCGGGTTGTCGTCCGCCGGCCACTCGCCGCCCGCGACCCGCTCGATCTCGCCGCGGATGGCGATCATCGCGTCGCAGAACCGGTCGATCTCGGTGAGGTCCTCGGACTCCGTCGGCTCGATCATCAGCGTGCCGGCGACCGGGAAGGACATCGTCGGCGCGTGGAAGCCGTAGTCGATCAGACGCTTGGCGATGTCGTCCACGCTGACGCCGGTGGCCTTCGACAGCGGGCGCAGGTCGATGATGCACTCGTGCGCGACCAGGTTGCCCGGGCCGGTGTAGAGCACCGGGTAGTGCGGCTCCAGGCGCTTGGCGATGTAGTTGGCGCCGAGCACCGCCACCTGGGTGGCGCGCTTGAGGCCCTCGCCGCCCATGAGGCGCACGTACGACCAGGAGATCGGCAGGATGCCGGCCGAGCCCCACGGAGCGGCCGAGATCGGGCCGACGCCCGTCTCCGGGCCGGCGGTCGGCTGGAGCGGGTGGTTCGGCAGGTACGGGGCCAGGTGCGCCCGGACGCCGACCGGGCCGACGCCGGGGCCGCCGCCGCCGTGCGGGATGCAGAAGGTCTTGTGCAGGTTCAGGTGCGAGACGTCGCCGCCGAAGTGACCCGGCTTGGCCAGACCCACCAGGGCGTTCAGGTTGGCGCCGTCGACGTAGACCTGGCCGCCGGCGTCGTGCACCTGGGCGCAGATGTCCGCGACGTGCTCCTCGAACACACCGTGGGTGGACGGGTAGGTGATCATCAGCACGGCGAGCTCGTCGCGGTACTGCTCGATCTTGGCGCGCAGGTCGTCCGCGTCCACCTCGCCGTCGTCGGCGGTCTTGACGACGACGACCTTCATGCCGGCCATTACGGCACTGGCGGCGTTGGTGCCGTGCGCGGAGGACGGGATGAGGCAGATGGTGCGCTGCTCGTCGCCGTTGGCGCGGTGGTAGGCGCGCACGGCCAGCAGGCCGGCGAGCTCACCCTGGGAGCCGGCGTTCGGCTGGATGGAGACCTTGTCGTAGCCGGTGACCTCGCAGAGACGTTCCTCCAGCTCGTGGATGAGCGTGAGGTAGCCCTCGGCCTGCTCCACCGGGGCGAAGGGGTGCAGCTGGCCGAACTCGGGCCAGGTCACCGGCTCCATCTCGGTGGTCGCGTTGAGCTTCATGGTGCAGGAGCCCAGCGGGATCATGCCGCGGTCCAGCGCGTAGTCCTTGTCCGAGAGCTTGCGCAGGTAGCGCAGCATCGCGGTCTCGGAGCGGTGCTGGTGGAAGACCGGGTGCGTCAGGTAGGCGTCCGAGCGCAGCAGGCCCTCGGGCAGCGTGTCGTCCGCGGACCCGTCGAGGGCCTCGATGTCGGCGGTGACGCCGAAGGCGGCCCAGACGGCCTCGATGTCGGCGCGCAGGGTGGTCTCGTCGCAGCTGATCGAGACGAGGTCCGCGTCGACCCGGTGCAGGTTGACCCCGCCCTCGCGGGCGGCGGCGACGACCTCGGCCGCACGGCCGGGAACCCGGGCGGTGACCGTGTCGAAGTAGGAGCCGTGCACGATCTCCACCCCGCCGGCCTGCAGGCCTGCGGCGAGCAGCGTGGCGTAGCGGTGGGTCCGGCGGGCGATCGTCCGCAGGCCGTCCGGGCCGTGGTAGACGGCGTACATGCCGGCCATGACGGCGAGCAGCACCTGCGCGGTGCAGATGTTGCTGGTGGCCTTCTCGCGGCGGATGTGCTGCTCACGGGTCTGCAGGGCCAGGCGGTACGCCTTGTTGCCGTCCGCGTCCACCGAGACGCCGACGAGGCGGCCGGGCAGCGAGCGGGCGTGCTTGTCCTGGACGGCCATGTAGCCGGCGTGCGGTCCGCCGAAGCCCATCGGGACGCCGAAGCGCTGGGTGGTGCCGACCGCGATGTCCGCGCCGAGGGCGCCCGGGGACTTCAGCAGGGTCAGGGCGAGCAGGTCGGCCGAGACGGTGACGATGGCACCGAGCTCGTGCGCCTGGTCGATGACCGGCTTGATGTCCCGGACGGCGCCGGAGGCACCGGGGTACTGGAGCAGGACGCCGTAGACGCCGCGCTCGGCGATCTCGGCGGGGATGCCGTCGGAGAGGTCGGCGACCACGACCTCGATGCCGATCGGCTCGGCGCGGGTCTCGATGACGGCGACGGTCTGCGGCAGGGCGTCGGCGTCGACGAGGAAGACGTTGCCCTTGACCTTGCCCACGCGGCGGGCCAGGGTCATGGCCTCGGCGGCAGCGGTGCCCTCGTCGAGCAGCGAGGCGCCGGAGGTCGGCAGGCCGGTGAGGTCGGCGACGACGGTCTGGAAGTTCAGGAGGGCCTCGAGGCGGCCCTGCGAGATCTCCGGCTGGTAGGGCGTGTACGCCGTGTACCAGGCCGGGTTCTCCATGACGTTGCGGAGGATCACCGGCGGGGTGAAGGTCCCGTAGTAGCCGAGACCGATCATGGAGGAGAGGACCTGGTTGCGGTCGGCGAGGGAGCGGAGCTCCGCGAGCACCTCGGCCTCGGTCCGCGCCTCGGGCAGGGCGAGGGCATCGGCGGTCTTGATCACATCCGGTACCGCGGCGGCGGTCAGTTCGTCCAGGGAGCCGTAGCCCACATGGGCGAGCATCTTCGCCTGCGCCTCGGCATCCGGGCCGATGTGGCGCTGTTCGAAGGGGATGCCTCGCTCCAGCTGGGAGAGCGGAATGCGGTTGGCGGTCATGTACGGAGGCCTCCTGGTCATATGACCTGCGAGGGGCACCACGGCGCGGGCACCCGGACGGCCTCCCCCTCTGTCATCTGCACCTGAGAGTTTCACCGGAGTCACGGGGGTCTCCCGCGGGATCCGGCTTTCACCGTCGGTGAGGAGGGGGACCGGCACTGCGCCCGGTACCCGCCCTGCTTTCCAGAGTGGCCTCGTCCGTGCGGTACGTATGCCTGAGAGATTCCGGGGAGGATTTGCTCCTTCGGCGCCTCCGTCTTGCTCACTCGGAGGACTCTCCCGCACAGGGTCGACAGCCGTCACCCAGACTACCAGCGGGGTTCAAGGGGCTCCCCGAGTGGCCTCCGCTGCCGAAATGCACTTCTGTAGTCATTGGGGAGAAGTTGCGACCATATGGAGGGACCGTGCAGACCGACATCGATCCGCGCAGCCTGATCGGCCGCAAGGCGTTCGACCGCAACGGTGCCAAGATCGGCACCATCGACGAGGTCTACCTCGACGATGCCACCGGTGTCCCGGAATGGGCCGCCGTCCGTACCGGCCTGTTCAGCCGGGACGCCTTCGTCCCGCTGGAGCCGAGCGAGGTGGTCGGCGAGACCCTGCGGGTGCCCTTCGAACGCTCCCTCATCAAGGACGCACCCGACTTCGGCGTCGGCCGCCACCTCTCTCCCGAGCAGGAACTCCAGCTCTACCACCACTACGGCCTGGACACGACCCTCCCGTCCGACTTCCACCGCGACTTCGGCCGCCTGGCGGGCGACGAGGGCTGAGCCGCGGCCCGGCGCCCCTCATCCGGTCGTGTCCCCGACCAGCGGCAGCGGGTCGGACGGCTCCAGGTCGGGGTCGTCCACCCGGAAGGTCCGCACCCGGCCGGGCTCCGATCCGGGCTGCTCGAACCGCACGGTCACCCGTCCGACCCCACTGCCCTGCACCCATCCCGGCCCGTACAGGACGTGCCGTACGTCGCTCCCGGCCGCCCAGCGGCGCTCCGGAGCCTCCTGGGGCTCCCCGGGAGGCTCCGGCGCCTCAGGAGCCGCGGAGGCCCCGTCCGCCGCCTCCAGCCCGGTTCTCCCCGCCGCAGCTCCCGTACGGTCCTCACCGCCGGCACCTCCCGCACCGCCGGCACCTCCCGCACCGCTCGCCGCGTCCGCCGCCTCCGGCCCGGCGGCGAGGGACTGGGCGAAGAGGTCCTCCTGCGTGTAGTCCGCGAGCCCCGTCACCCCCACTCCCAGCAGTCGCACCCCGCCCGTGGTGTCCACCGCCTCCAGCAGCCGCGCGGCCGCCTCCCGCACCACTGCCGGATCGTCCGTGGGCCCGCGCAGCGTCTCGGACCGCGTCAGCGTGGAGAAGTCGTACCGGCGCACCTTGAGCACGATCGTCCGCCCCGAGTGCCCGGAGTCCCGCAGCCGCGTCACGCACCGGTCGGCGAGCCGCTGCACCTCGCCCCGGATCCGCACCCGGTCGTGCAGGTCCACGTCGAAGGTGTCCTCGACCGACACCGACTTCGCGTCCCGCTCCGCGACCACCGCCCGGTCGTCCAGCCCCAGCGCCATCCGGTACAGCCCCGCGCCGTGGGCGCGCCCGATCATCCGGACCAGCTCGTCCTCCCCGGCCTCCACCAGCTCCCCCACCGTGGTGATCCCGGCGCGGCGCAGGTGCTCCCCCGTGGCAGGCCCCACCCCGGGCAGGGTCCGTACGGACATCGGCGCGAGCAGCGCGCGCTCCGTGCCCGGCTCGATCAGCAGCAGCCCGGCGGGCTTGGCCTCCTCGGAGGCCACCTTGGCCAGCATCTTCGACCCGGCCAGCCCCACGGACCCGCTGAGCCCCGTGGCGGCCCTGATGTCGGCCCGCAGTCGCTCGCCCGTCGCCCGCGCGGAGTCCGAGTCGAAGGCGACCCCGCCCGCCTCCAGGTCCACGAAGGCCTCGTCCAGGCTGAGCGGCTCCACCAGCGGTGACAGCTCCCGCAGCATGGCCATCACCACGTCGCTGACCTGCCGGTAGAGGGTGAAACGCGGGATCAGATAGGCCCCGTTCGGGCAGAGCCGCCTGGCCTGCGCCGTCGGCATCGCCGAGTGCACCCCGAACCGCCTGGCCTCGTACGAGGCCGTGGCGACGACCCCGCGCGGCCCGAGTCCGCCGACGATGACGGCCTTGCCGCGCAGGCTCGGCTTGGACGCCTGCTCCACGGAGGCGTAGAAGGCGTCCATGTCCAGATGCAGGATGGTCGGAGCGGCTCTCACAGCACCGATGCTGCCCTACGCCACTGACAATCCCGTGGCCCGGTCCGCCCGCTCAGCCTGCGCGGTTGCGACGGGCGGCCAGCTCGTCCGTCGGGTTGTGCCCGACCAGGGTCTCGCCGGTGTCCACCCGCTCGCCGTGCAGCTGCGACAGCGCGCTCTGCACGTCGCGCCGGACCACCCCCACGGCGATCCCGAAGACGCCCTGCCCGCCCTGGAGCAGGCTGACGACCTGATCGGTCGAGGTGCACTCGTACACCGTGGCGCCGTCGCTCATCAGCGTCATCCGCTCGAGGTCCGAGAGCTCGCGGTCGTGCAGGTGCTGCACGGCCGTGCGGATGTTCTGCAGGGCCACACCGGTGTCCAGGAACCGCTTGACGATCTTGAGGACGACGACGTCGCGGAAGCTGTAGAGGCGCTGGGTCCCCGACCCGTGCGCGGCCCGCACGCTGGGCTCCACCAGCCCGGTGCGCGCCCAGTAGTCGAGCTGTCGGTAGGTGATGCCGGCCGCGGCGCAGGCCGTCGGTCCGCGGTAGCCGATCTGCTCGGGCGCCGGGCCGTCACCCACCGGCCCGACCGGCGTCGACTCCGGCTGACGGCGCGCGGATCCGACCGCAGCACCGTGCAGCGGGTACGGCCCAGCGTCACTCCGTACGGGGGTGCCCCCGGTCGTACCGTCGCCCGTGATCCTCACGCCGACCCTCCGTCCTTGACCTGCCCACCTCGAAGGTAGGCAGTCACCCGGGGTGCGTCAACGATCGCCACACTCGGCACGCCGAGTGATAATCACCCTGAGAGTGGTTTCCCGTGTCCCTTCGCGGGGAACGGCTACTCGAATGGGCCGGAGCGCCCCCGTGGACGACGGGGTCGGCGCCTCACTGCGGGCCGGTGCCGAAGTCCTCGGGTGAGATCTGGTCGAGGAACTCGCGGAACTTCTCCACCTCGTCCTCCTGCTCGTCCGGGATGGCGATTCCGGCGTCGTCCAGGACCCCGTCACTGCCGTAGATCGGCGTCCCCGTCCGCAGGGCGAGGGCTATGGCGTCGGAAGGCCGCGCACTCACCTCGACCCCGCTGGCGAAGACGAGCTCCGCGTAGAAGACGCCCTCCCGCAGATCCGTGATCCGGACCTCGGTGAGCTCCTCACCGACCGCCTCCAGCACGTCCTTGAACAGGTCGTGCGTCAGCGGCCGGGCAGGGGCCATCCCCTGCTGGGCGAAGGCAATGGCCGTCGCCTCCCCCGGACCGATCCAGATGGGGAGGTACCGGTCGCCTCCCACTTCACGCAGGAGCACGATCGGTTGGTTGGAGGGCATTTCCACCCGGACACCCACAACGTCGAGCTCGTTCACACAGCAACCCTAGGACCTGCCCGGCAGGTTTGGGTAGTCGGGGCTCCACCTCGCCCGGCGCGGTCAGCGCAACCGGACGCCGAGAGCCGTCTGCACCAAGGCCTCGTGCAGCCGGACGGAGAGTCCGGCGAGTTCCTTCATGGTGGCTTCGGCGTGTGCCCTGGTCTGCGGGTTGCGGTGCCTGCGCAGCGGTGCCACGACCTGCTCCACCAGGCCCGCCTCCCGGTCGGCGGCGGCCTTCATGGCGCGCAGGTGCCGCGGCTCCAGACCGAACCGCCCCAGGTCCGCCACGAGCCGGGCCACCGTGACCGCGTCGGCGTCGAAGCCGCCGCCCGGCGCCTCGGCGAGGAGCCCGTACGACTCCCACTCGACCAGCTGTTCCTCGTCCACGCCGACGGCCGCGAGGAGCTCGGCGCGCCCCACCCGGGCCGTGGGGGGCCGTTCCGGCGCCGTATCGCCGTAGACGGCGGCGGGGCCGGCCGGATCGGACGGATCTGCCGAATCGCCGCGCGCCGTGGGCGCCGGGATGCGGATCTGCTCCCCGCGTGCGATCGCGTCGAGCTGCTCGCGGATGACCTTCAGCGGCAGGTAGTGATCACGCTGCAGGCGCAGGATGCGGGCGAGGCGCTCCACGTCCTCCGTGCTGAACTTGCGGTATCCGGAAGGTGTGCGCCGGGGCTCGACCAGCCCCTCCGCCTCCAGGAAACGGATCTTCGAGATCGTGACTTCGGGGAACTCGTCACGCAGCGTGGTGAGCACCGTGCCGATGCTCACCAGCCGCCCGGCCGAGCCGGCGGTGCCGTTTCCGGCGCCGCCCGTCGGATTGCGCAGCATGGGACCTTCCCTCGGGTACCCCCGGACCGGGTCCGGGGGAGGGTCAGACGCCCCGCAGGCTCGCGTAGAAGACCATCCGGTACTTGCCGATCTGCACCTCGTCGCCGTTGTGCAGGGGGACGGAGTCGATCGGTTCACGGTTGACGTACGTGCCGTTGAGGCTGCCGACATCGGCAACGGTGAAGCCGCCGTCCTGGCTCCTGCGGAACTCGACATGGCGCCGGGAGACGGTGACGTCGTCCAGGAAGATGTCGCTCTGCGGGTGCCGGCCGGCCGTGGTCAGTTCGCCGTCCAGCAGGAAGCGGCTGCCGGAGTTGGGTCCGCGCCGCACGATGAGCAGGGCGGAACCGGGCGGCAGTGCCTCCACCGCGGCCTGGGCCTCGGGGGACAGCGAGGACGACACGTGCGTCTGGCCCGTCACCTCGGCCTCGTAGGCCTCCAGGCCCGAGATCGAGATGGTGGACGTGGTCTCCGAGGCACGCTCCGGCGTCAGACCCGCCCGCAGCGGCGCTCCGCAGTTGGAGCAGAACCGGCTGGCCGCATCGCTACGGTGTCCGCACCTGCTGCAAACCTGCTCGGCCGACATGGACGGCTCCTCGCGCCGCGGCTGCCCCGCGGAGGCATTGGTGGCATACGGGTCGGGGGCAAACCCTCCACCCGCACTTGAGGTTGATGGTTCACCGAAACCTATGCGGCCGGTACCGGCAGGGTCAACAGACGCGCCGTGCGCACCCGGCTCACCCGCGCCGGGGACCTCGTCACGGAACAGCGGGCGGTCACCCTGCCCTTCCGCGCCGCCGGCACGGTGCCGCGCCGCACCGCTCTCCTCGCGGTTCTTCTTGCCGAACAACTTCTCAAACAACTTCACGGGCGATTCCCCTTGACTGAAACAGACCCGCCCGTGGGGCAGGACGAACTCCGAATGCAGACACCTGCCGACCCGGACATTCTCACAACGTCCGTAACCACCAGACAGTTTCCACCACGCACCGCAACTTCGGTGCGGCGACCCCCCGCAGGCATCAGCCCGCGTGCGCCGCTCCACCCTCCACTCCGCTTCATCCCGATGACGACCGAGCGTAGTCAGGCTGCTTCGCAACCCGCAAGGCATCCACAATGATCTTCGCCGACCGTGTGACGGCCACCGTGGCCTGCTCCTTCTCCAGCGTCTGGACGACACCGCCCGGGATGTTCAGCGCGGGCTCCAGATCCTGCGGCTTGCCGATCACCTTGAACTCGTAGGGTTGTGTGATCTTCTTGCCGTCGATCCCGACCCCACCGTTCTCGTCCGAGAAGTACGAGCCTGCCACGATGCGCACCCCGTTGATCTGGATCGCCTCGGCCCCGGCGGCCCGCAGCTCCTGGAGGGTGTCCAGCAGCTGATCGGACTGCACCTGGCCGGTGGGATCAGTGATCTTGAGCGTGATGCCCGGTCCCTGTGCTGCCACCGTACCGGCCAGGATGCCCAGTTGACGTTCCTTCTCCACGGTCTGCTTGCGGGCCTCCTCGGCCTGGTTGGAGCTGCTCTCCAGCTCCCGGCGCTGGTCCTCCAGCCGCTGCTTCTCGTCCTCCAGCCGTTTGGTCCGCCCGTCGAGCTCGTCGAGGATCCGTACGAGGTCCTCCTGCCGTGCCCCGCGCAGGGCGCTGGAGTCGCTGTTCGAGCGCACCTGGATCGCCAGGCCCAGGCCCAGGACGAACAGCAGCAGCGCCACGATCAGTTGGGCCCGGCTGGCCCTCGGCGGCCACAGACCGGCGGCGAGCCGCTGCCGGCCGGTCTCCTCGGTGACCGGCTCCGCCTGCGCGTTCCCCTCCGTCTTTCCCGCTGTCTTTCCCGCTGTCTTTCCCTCTTCAAGAGGCCGTTCCGGGACGTTCGGTTCCTCCGCCGGGGTGTCGTTCGCGCCGCTCATCGCCATCACGCCCGGAAAACGTGCCGGCGGATGGCCGCGGCGTTGGAGAAGATGCGGATGCCGAGGACGACCACCACGCCGGTGGACAGCTGCGAGCCGACGCCCAGCTTGTCGCCGAGGAAGACGATCAGCGCGGCCACGACGACGTTCGACAGGAACGACACCACGAAGACCTTGTCGACGAAGATGCCGTCCAGCATGGCGCGCAGACCGCCGAACACCGCGTCCAGCGCCGCCACCACGGCGATGGGCAGATAAGGCTCCACCACGGCCGGTACCTCGGGCCGGACCAGAAGTCCGACCACCACTCCGGCCAAGAGGCCCAGTACCGCGATCACGATGCACCCTTCTGCTGCTCTGCTGCTGTGGCTGTACGTACGATCAGGCTGGAGGCGGCCGGCAGCCGGAGTTCGTCGGCCGCGGACAGGGTGGAGCGGATCCCGTAGCTCTCCTGCAGCACGTGCAGGTACTGGCCGTCCGCCGAGTTCTGGAAGGCCGGGCCGAGCCGCTTCTTGTCCCCCACCGCCAGCACCTCGTACGGCGGCACCAGCGGCCGGTTGTCGACCAGTATCGCGTCACCCGCGGCCCTGATCGCCGAGAGTTCCGTCAGCCGCTGTCCGTTGATCGAGATCGCCTCGGCGCCGGACTGCCACAATCCGTTGACGATCTTCTGCATGTCGCGGTCGCGGAGCCGGCCCGTGTCCGAGAACCCGCTGCTCTCGCGCGGCTTACCGCCGTCGCCGGTGGAGGAGCCCTTCGCGTCGTCCACCACCAGCTTGATCCCCGGGCCGCGGACCTCGGTGGCGCCGGCCAGCTGGGAGACGAGCTCGCCCTGGCTGTTGCCGGGCTGCTTGAGCGCCGCGCGCTGACGTGCGGCGACATCGGTCCTCAGCCGGTCGATGTTCTGCTCCAGGGCGTCCGCGCGCTCATCGGCGCGCTGCACCCGGTCGATCAGTTCCTGGCGCTCCTTGGCCAGCACCGGCGCGTCCACGCGTGCCTCGGCGGCGCCGAGCGTGACGACCATCGCGGCGACCACGAGTCCGGCGGCGAGCCCCAGTTTCGCCTTGAGCGTGCGGGGCATGCCGGCCGTACCGTCCGCCTCGCGCCGGGCGGTCGCCTCCGCGTAGCCCTCGTCGAGGCTGTGGTCCATCACGTGCGTCAGCAGCGACATGGAGGCGTCGGGGCGCGCTGGCACGGAAGACGCCGGAGTCCGGTTGTGGGGCGGCTGCGACATGCCGCACATCGTCGCATGTCGGCGCCGCCCACACCCAATGCGTCCATCCGGTGGGCCGGGGCCGCACACCCCGCCCCGGCCCACCGGACTTCCGCCCTACGTCATCGACCGCCCGGCACTCAGTGCCCGGCGCCGTCCACCACGCCCGCCCACTCCTCGAGCAGTGCCTGAGCGGAGGCGTCGTCGGGGCCTTCGGCCCACAGGTGCGTCACGGCCTCCGCCGGGTCCGGGAGGACCAGCGCCCACCGTCCGTCGGCCTCCACCACCCGCACCCCGTCCGTGGTGTCCACCTGGCGGTCTCCGGCCGCCTCCACGACCCGCCGCATGACGAGCCCCTTCACCGCCCACGGCGTCGGTACGTCGCGCTTGAGCACGTGCGCCCGCGGGATCCGCGCGTCGATCTGGCTCAGGGTGAGCTGGGTACGCGCCACCAGGCCCAGCAGCTGCACGAACGCCGCCGACCCGTCGAAGACGCTGCTGAACTCCGGAACGATGAAGCCGCCCCGGCCGTCTCCGCCGAAGATCGTGTTCTCGGCCCGCCCGACCCGGGTCAGGTCGTCGGGCGAGGTCGTCGTCCACTCCACCTGGGTGCCGTGGTAGGCCGCCACCTGCTCGGCGACGCGCGTCGTGGTGACCGGCAGCGCCACCTTGCCGCTGCGCTTCTCCGCGGCCACCAGGTCGAGCATGACGAGCAGCGCCCGGTCGTCCTCGATGATCCGCCCGCGCTCGTCCACCAGCGAGATGCGCTCGCCCACCGGGTCGAACCGGACGCCGAAGGCCGCCCGCGCCGAGGCCACGATCTCGCCCAGCCGGACCAGGCCGGCCCGCCGGGACTCGGCGGTCTCCGTCGGCCTGGACTCGTCGAGCCCCGGGTTGATCGTCAGGGCGTCCACGCCGAGCCGGCCCAGGAGGCTCGGCATGACCAGTCCGGCGCTGCCGTTGGTGGCGTCGACGACCACCTTGAGCCCCGCGTCGGCGATCCCCGTGGTGTCCACGCGCCGCAGCAGCGAGCCGGTGTAGGCGTCGAAGACGCTGCCGGGGAACTGCAGGTCGCCGATCTCGCCGGGGAAGGCCCGCCGGTACTCCTGGCGCGCGTACACGCGGTCCAGCTTGCGCTGCTGCTGCAGCGAGAGGTCCGCGCCCCGTTCGTCGAGGAACATGATGTCGACGGAGTCCGGCACTCCGGGCGAGGTCCGCAGGACGATCCCGCCGGCGCTGCCTCTCGCGGTCTGCTGCCGCGCCACGGGCAGCGGTACGTTCTCCAGGTCCCGTACGTTGATCGCGCTGGCCTGCAGTGCGGAGATCACGGCCCGCTTGAGCGCTCGGGCGCCACGGGAGTGGTCACGGGCCGTGGTGACGATCGCGCCCTTCTTCAGGGTCGTGGCGTACGCGCCGGCGAGCCGGACCACCAGTTCCGGGGTGATCTCGACGTTCAGGATCCCGGAGACTCCGCGCGCACCGAAGAGGTGGGCCTGTCCGCGGGACTCCCAGATGACGGAGGTGTTGACGAAGGCACCGGCCTCGATCGTCTTGAAGGGGTAAACGCGTACGTTGCCCTGAACGATCGATTCCTCACCGACGAGGCACTCGTCGCCGATGACGGCCCCGTCCTCGATGCGGGCGGCGCGCATGATGTCGGTGTTCTTGCCGATGACGCAGCCGCGGAGGTTGCTGTGGGGGCCGATGTACACGTTGTCGTGAACGACGGCCCGGTGCAGGAAGGCGCCGCTCTTGACGACGACGTTCGACCCGATGACGGTGTGCTCGCGGATCTCCACGCCGGCTTCGATCTTGGCGTAGTCACCGATGTAGAGCGGCCCGCGCAGCACGGCGTCCGGGCTGACCTCGGCGCCTTCGGCGACCCAGACCCCCGGGGAGATCTCGAAGCCGTCCATCTCGACCTCGACCTTGCCCTCGAGCACGTCGGCCTGCGCCTTGACGTAGCTCTCGTGGGTGCCCACGTCCTCCCAGTAGCCCTCGGCCACGTAGCCGTAGATCGGCCGGCCTTCCTTCATCAACTGGGGGAAGACGTCGCTGGACCAGTCGACCGAGACGTCGGCGTCGACGTAGTCGAAGACCTCGGGCTCCATGACGTAGATGCCGGTGTTCACGGTGTCCGAGAAAACCTGGCCCCAGGTGGGCTTCTCGAGGAAGCGCTCCACCTTGCCTTCCTCGTCCACGATGGTGATGCCGAATTCCAGTGGGTTCGGCACCCGGGTCAGGCACACCGTGACGAGTGCGCCCTTCTCCTTGTGGAAGCGGATCAGGTCGGTGAGGTCGAAGTCGGTCAGCGCATCACCGGAAATGACAACGAAGGCGTCATCCTTCAAGGCCTCCTCGGCATTCTTCACGCTGCCGGCGGTCCCGAGTGGCTTTTCCTCGTTGGCATAGGTGAGCTCCATCCCGAGCTCTTCGCCGTCCCCGAAGTAGTTCTTGACGAGCGAGGCCAGGAACTGGACGGTTACCACGGTCTCGTTGAGACCGTGCCGCTTGAGCAGCCTGAGCACGTGCTCCATGATCGGGCGGTTCGCCACCGGCAGGAGCGGCTTGGGCATACTCGAGGTCATGGGGCGAAGGCGTGTGCCTTCGCCGCCGGCCATCACGACGGCCTTCATGTCGGAAGAGTCCTCCTTGAGAGATGACAGTCGTACCGACTCTCACCCGCCTCGTTCGGTGACTTCGCGACTCCTCCGCGTCATCCGGCGTCGGGCGGGCTCAATCGGCCGTGGCTTCAGCCTTCACCAGGCGGCGGACTTGAACCACGTAAAGGATTCCTGCCCACCAATAGAGGGTTGTACCCCATCCCGCGAACGCCCATCCGAAAACTGACGCCAACCAGGCCAACCAGCCGCTTCCGTCACTGAGCAGGAGCAACGGGAAGGCGTACATCAGGTTGAAGGTCGCGGCCTTGCCGAGGAAGTTGACCTGCGGCGGCGGATATCCGTGGCGGCGCAGGATCCACACCATGACCAGCAGCATCAGCTCTCGTGCCAGGAGAGCTCCGGTGAGCCACAACGGAAGGATCTCGCGATAGGTCAGACCGAACAGTGTCGACAGGATGTAGAGACGGTCCGCGGCGGGATCCAGCAGCCGACCGAGCTTGCTGATCTGATTCCAGCGCCGGGCGAGCTTCCCGTCGAGGTAGTCGCTGACCCCGCTGAGCATGAGGACGGCCAGGGCCCACCCGTCGTACTCCGCGAGGATCAGCCACAGGAACAGGGGCACGCCGGCGAGGCGAGCCATGCTCAGGATGTTCGGAATGGTGAAAATTCGGTCAGTCTGAACCCGAGTCTCCTGGACCTCCACCCGGGGCCTCCACTGTGACGGTAGAAATGGTCGTTCGATGCCCCCTGACCCTACAGGAGACCACACAGGGGTCCGGAACGCAGGAAAGCCCCGCACCAGAAGGTGCGGGGCTTTCCCACAATGATTGTTCGGCGGCGTCCTACTCTCCCACAGGGTCCCCCCTGCAGTACCATC
>NZ_JOBX01000012.1:0-147587 GCF_000720645.1 Streptomyces sp. NRRL S-378 | reverse complement strand
CCGCCACCAGCAGCACCCGGTCCGCCAGCGGCAGACACCACGGGCGGCCACCACCGGGCCCGTTCCCGCCCCGCTCCCGCACCACCTTCACCAGCTTCGAGAACCGGTCGACCCGCAACCCCGTGAACGTCTCCACCCACAACGGCTCAGCCCGCAACACCCCACCCATACAAGCAAAATGCCCGGAACGGAGCCTTCTGCAACACCCTTTAAAGGGTGTTGCAGAAGCTCTGGCTCGGGGCAGGCTGACGTGTGCTTGAACTGCTGTTTCACCGTGTCAGGGTGAGGTCGTGCATAGTGGCGACGGCCTGGACGGCGTGGTGGAGGCCGTCGCCTTTTGGCGGCAGTCGCGGAGGATCTCCCAGTTCTTCATGCTGGCGAAGGTGTGCTCGACGCGGGCATGGACCCGTCGGTGTTCGGCGTTGTCCTCCTCCTGTCCGCGCAGGAGGGGGCGTCCGGCTCGTCTGCGGTGCGGGACGATCAGGCCGGTGCCGAGGTAGGCGCCGTCCGCGATCACCGTGGTCCCCACGGCTTTGGCGGGCAGGTCCGACTCGCGCCAGACGTGGGCGTCGGCTTTGTTGCCTGGTGCGGTGCCGGGCGGCCGAGGCGACGACCAGGCGGGTGTCCGCGTCGATGATGACCTGCACGTTCGCCGAGAACCGGTAGTTGAGCGAGGAGGTGCCCACCTTCCGGTCGCGGACCGGGTCAGGGTGCCGTCCACGATCCACAACCGCTCGACGTCGGCGACCGGCCGCGGAGCCGGCTCCAGCGCGAGGAGCGGGCGGAGCCGCTGGATGACCCGGCGCTGCGTACTACCGAGCCGAGAGTGGAGCGGCGACCACATAGAGGACCCGTCCGAGGACGCGTTGTTCATGCTGATCGATGACCTCAACGACACGGACATCACCTTCGTCGTCATCCAGCCCGACGGGGACGACCCGGTCTGGTTCACCTCGGTAGCAGTCCTGGACCAAGGCGGCCATGAGGTTGTCCGCCGCAGCTTGAGGGCAAGGTCAGGACCGCGCGGTCCGGAACGCCAGATACCTGCTGAGGGCTTCGTTGCTGTCGGGGGTGAAGTGCAACTCCAGCATGGCGGACCGCAGCTCCGGTTCGGACAGCCAACCATGCCAGGCGACCTCGTCGGGATCGGGGACCACGGCGTCCGGCACCACGGCTTCGTGCACGCCGAGCCAGTGAGGGCTCAATCCACTGCGGTTGACGAACGTAAACAGCAGGCGCGGCAACGCACGAATGCCCAGCTCTTCGACCAGCTCCCTCGCAGCGGCCTGTTCATAGGACTCTCCGATACTTGCGGCGCCACCGACCCCGACCTCATAGAGCCCGGGGAAGCGCGATAGCTGCTGCGACCGTCGGTGGACGAGAATCCGTCCACGCGCATCGCGACACACCGTCACGGCGACTCGGTGCAGCCAACCCTCCCGGACGGCCTGCCGGCGGCTGACCACCACCCCCAGCACACGATCTTGATCGTCGACACGCTCCACCAGTTCATCCACGACGCACACCCTGGCAGAGCCCACTGACAACACCGCTTCTGTCGCTTCGGCTCAGCACCAGATACGCCGAGGGTGCCCCGGCGGCCGGGGTTGAGAAGGAGACGCAGAAATAGTCGCTGTTGGTGACTCGAGCCGGAGCTGGTCGGCGCGGGCACCAGCGCCCTTGGAGTCGACTCCTTCGGAAACTTGAATACATGTACCCGTGCGGTAGCGGTCCGCTGGCTACAGGCTGTGATCATGAACCAGCCTGCTTTGAGGGTCTCCGGGAGCGGGCGCTCCCGCCGCCGGGAGCGTGGCGCTCCCCCGCCCCCACGAGCGGGTCGGGCGGACGGGCGGTCAGTCCTGGTGCTGGTCATGGCCCCAGTCCTGGTGCTGGTCCCGGTCCTGGTGCTACGCCAGGGTGAAGAGGACCCGCTTGTTCTTGTCGGGGAAGGCGGGGTCGGCGCGTTCGAGCCGGACCCGGACGCTCGCGCCGAGTTCGAGGTCCACGGCGGCCGAGGCGACCCTGCCCAGCACGGCGGGCTCCGCCAGCTGCACCTGGCCCTCACGGGGGTTCGGGTGTGCCCGTTCCGCATCCGTGTCGATCACCACCGCGTCGAAGGTGCTCCCCACCCGGTCCATGAGCAGCGCCGCCTCCACCAGGTCCACCGCCTGCCGGTCCGCCGCGTTCCCCTTCGCCCTCTCCATCCGGCCCGGCAGGTCGGCCAGGGCGGCGAGCACCCACTCGGGCGGCTCCCGGTCCGCGCTCGCGGCCACGCACAGTTCACCGGCGTACCGGTCTACCAGCCGCCGCAACGGGGCCGTGCAGTGCGTGTACGGTGCCGCGATCGCCGCGTGGACGGTCTGTGCGGGGACGTGGTCGTGGTCGTGGAAGGACTTGTAGACCGATTTCAGCAACAGGGCGCCGGCCGCCTCGTGGAGGAAGGCCGCGTGCTGGTGCTGGTGCGGGTCGAGGGAGCGGATCAGCTCTGCGTACGAGACGTGGTGCGGCCAGTCGATGCCGAGGCCCTGGGCGATGTGGCGCAGCCGTGTGACCTCGTGGGTCGGGGCCTGCTCCTGGGTCCGCAGGATCCCGGGGCCGCCGTCCAGCATCATCCTGGCCGCGGCCATACCGGTCATGAGGGAGATCTGCTCGTTCCAGCCGTCCACGGGCAGGGCGGCACGGTAGCTCAGGCGGAACGATCCGTCCTCGACGGTGACCTCCTGGTCCGGCAGGCTGAGCGAGATGCCGCCCCGCTCGGCCTCGACGGCCTCGCGCAGGGTGCCGATGTCGCGCAACAGGGCGACGGACTCCGCGGCGGTGCCGGCGTCGATGGCCTGCTGGACGGCCGCGTAGTCGAGTTTGGCCGTACTGCGCACCAGGGCGCGGCTCACGGACGACGTGATCACCTCGCCGTGGGCGTCGAGGTCGTGCTGCCACAGCAGGGCGGGGACCTTCTGGTTCGGCAGCAGGCTGGCCGCGCCCTCGGAGAGGACGGGCGGGTGCAGCGGCACCTTCCCGTCGGGGAGGTACAGGGTGACGATCCGTTTGCGGGCCTCGGCGTCCAGTGCGTCGCCCGCGGTGACGAAGGCGGCCACGTCGGCGATGGCGTAGTACACGCGGAACCCTCCGCCGGGCCGCCGTTCCAGGTACATGGCCTGGTCGAGGTCCTTCGAGCCGGGCGGGTCGATCGTGAAGAGCGGCAGGTCGGTGGCGTCCTTGTCGGGGAGCCGGGGCGCGCGGGCGGCGGCTTCGGCCGCCGCGAGCACGGTATCGGGGAAGCCCGAGGGGGCCTGCAGGTCGGTCCGCAGCTTCTGCAGGGCGGTGGCCAGCGCGGCCTTGGCCGCTTCGGACATGCGCATCGGGCGGCGTGGCATGCCCCGAGCGTAGGGCGGAGGTCGCCCGCCGGCACGGCGGGCGACCCGTCCGGGTGCAGCGGGGCCGGGCACGCCGCCCGTCGGCCGGACACGGCCCTTCGGGGTCCGGGCACCGCGGCGGCGTCCGGGCGTCCGGGCGTCCGGGCATCCGGGCATCCGGGCATCCCGGTGGGAGCCTGTCGAAGCCGGGGCGGCCGGTCGATGCCGGCGCGGGATGCCCGGGGTACCGGGCTGCCCGGCCCACGTGGTCCGGTCAGGCGCCCACGCCGAGGACGGTACGGATCAAGGTCCGTTGGGCGTCGGACAGGCAGGGGTCCTGGAGGTCGAGCACCTCGTCGTCGACGGTGATCCGGTAGCGGTAGCCGTCGGGTGCGGGAGCGACGGCCCGCTGGGCGAGCTCCTCCAGATCCGCCGCGTCCGGGCGCCCGGAGGTGTCGAGTGCGCTGAGCTTCTCCAGGCCGCCGGCGAAGCCTCCGGAGCGGGTGACCGTTATCAGCATGGCCGTTCCTTCCTGTTCGCTGGTGTGTCGCACGGTCTGCACATCGCAGCCACTGCCGCGCATGCCCCGAACACCGGCGCGCTGTCACCCCGTAGGCGCCGGTCCGCAGGAACGGCCTGAAAGTGCCGTGCGGCGGCGCCTCAGCGCGAGCGCTCGACGCGCGCGAGCCAGTCGGCGAGGAGTGCGCGCAGGAGTTCCGGACGCTCGTGCGGCAGGGCGTGTCCCGCGTCGTCGACCACGGCGAGCGAGGTGTGCGGGTAGTGGTCGGCGAGGTCGACGGCGGCTGCGTAACCGACCGTCGAATCCAGCCGCCCCGCCACGACCAGTGTCGGCCCCGGATACGCGTGCGGGGGCCCGGGTGTGAGCGTCCAGTGCTCGGCGATCCGATCGAGGGCCGCCCGGTCGACGAGCGCCGCGGCCGGCGCCACATAGCGTCGGTAGCGTTCGAGCGTCTCGGGCGTCCGGATGACGAAGTAGCTCCGGAAGTCGTCGTCACCGATGTCCGCCGACCCGGCGACCAGGCGGTGCTCGGGTACGTCGCGCACTCCGGGCAGCAACGGGCACACGAGCGCCAGCCCGGCGACCCGCGCCGGGCGCCGGGCGGCCATCGCCTGCGCGAAGTACGCGCCGGCCGAGTGGCCGACGAGGAGGTAGGGGACCCCTCCCGCGGCCTCGTCGGCGAAGCGGAGCAGCGTGTCGACGACGTCGTCGGCGCTGCGCAGGGTCTCGGGGGCGGAGGTCCGCCCCATTCCGGGGAGGTCGGGATAGATCCGCCGCAGTCCCGCGGCGCCGTCGAGGGCCGGCTCGAAGCAGGCCTCGGCCTCACGATGGTCGACGCCGGCGCCGTGGAGCACCAGCACGGGCCGGCCGGCCCCGTGCTCCACGGCGTGTACCACCACCCGGCCCACTTGGATCTCCATCACCGCATGCTAGGGCTGTCCCGGCAGCATCGCCGTCGCGGCCCGGTGACCGGAACGGTTGTTTCCTCCACGTCCTGTGGCCGTGGCGGTCCCCCTGACGAGGACTTCGGGCGTCCCGAGGGGCACACCGCAGCGCCGACCGCACCATTCGCGCCATCTGAGGTACCGGGGGGGGCCGCCGTGCGCACTGTCTGGACTAACCGGAAGACCTGCGCCTTCGGGATCGTGGCCGTCGCCGCGCTCCTTTCGTGCATGGCGGGTGCCTCGGCCGGGTGCCTCGGGGGCGGGCGCCTCCGGGGCGGGTGCCTCGGGGGCGGGTGCCTCGGGGCCGGGTGCCTCGGGCGGCGCGGACCGGGACAGGAGCCCGTCCGTCTCGGGCGCTCCGGGCCAGACCCGTTCCGCACCAGACCCGTTCCGCACCAGACCCGTTCCGCACCTCCCTTCGCACCCTGCCCAGGAGTCTCCGGTCTGTGGAACGTCCGAATATCGATCTCCGACGGGGAACACCGGGTCCCTTTCCGTCAGTTCACCGGAGGGAACCGGGGGCGGGCCCGCACGACTCGTCCCCGACCGGGCAGATCCATGGGCAAGGAGACACCGTGCGCATCCTCTTCACCGGCCCGGCCTCGGCCGGACACCTCTTTCCGATGATCCCGACCGCGCAGGCCTTACGCGCCGCCGGGCACGAAGTACTGTTCGCGGGCTCGCAGCCGCTGCACCAGCTGCGCCAGGCAGGTTTCCCGATCGTCGAGATAGGCGACGGCCGCACCATCCGGGACGTGTTCGAGCAGGCCACGGGCGAGGAGGTGCGTTACGTCACGACCGACCTGACCTCCGACCAGATCCTGGACAGGGCGGCCCACGGTTTCGCGCTCCTGTCCCGGTCCACCGTGGACGGTCTGCTGGAGGTCGCCGACAGCTGGGGCGCCGACCTCCTGGTCTACGACTCCTTCCAGGCGTCCGCCCCGCTGGTCGCGGCCAAGCTCAAGATCCCGTCGGTGATCCAGAACTTCGGCGTCGCCTCCGGCCACGACATGGTCGGCCGGCTCGCGGCCAACTTCACCGAGGCGTACGAGACGTACGGGGTGGACGGCCCGGCCGAGCCCACCGCGCTGAACATCGTCCCCTCCTCCCTCGGCGGCGACCCGGGCGGCCTGCGGATGCGCTACCTCCCGTATAACGGGGGCGGCTTCGTCCCCCTCGGACTACTCCGCCGCGGCACGCGCCCGCGCGTGGCCGTCACCCTGGGCACGGTGCTCAGCGAACTGGACGGCGTCAACGCCATCGTCCGCCTGATCGAGGCCGCCGCGTCGGTGGACGCCGAGTTCCTGCTCGCCGTGGGCGATGCAGACCTCGCGCCGCTGGGCACCCTCCCGGACAACGTGCGCGCGCTGCCCTGGGTCCCGCTCGCCGAGCTGCTGACCGCCTCGGACGCGCTGGTCCACCACGGCGGCTCCGGCACCCTGCTCACCGCCCTCGAGGCCGGCCTGCCCCAGCTCCTGCTGCCGCAGGGCGCCGACCACTTCATCAACGCCGACGCCCTCACCGCCACTGGCGCCGCCCTGCGTTCCGCCTCCGACGAGGTCGATGCCGCGCTCCTCGCCCGGCTCATCAGCGACCCGGCCCTGCGCGAGGGCGCCGGCCGCCTCCGCGCGGAGAACGCCGCCCTGCCGACCCCGGCCGAGACGGTCCCCGCCCTGGAGGCCCTGACCTCCGCCTGAGGCGCCGCCTCGCCCTCCGCGACGTCACGGGATCCCGGAGGGCTGATGCCCGGGCCCGGGCAGGTGACCCCTGTCCGGGCCCGGGCGACGGCCGCCGTGCCGGAACGGCCGCCGTGCCGGAACGGCCGCCGTGCCGGCGGAAAGAGGGCGGCGGCCGGGTCAGGGCGTCGCGTGGACGGGTCAGGGCATCTCGTCGGGGTCGCAGCTGGCACGGCGCCGCCCGATCGTACGGAGGGCCCGCATCAGGGCCTCGTGGTCCCCCTCGCGCACGATGTGGACGGCTCCCTCCACCGTGAGGCCGGACACCGCGCGGGGCACCCGGGTGGCGGCGGTCCGCAGCACCACCCCGCTGGGCGGGTCCAGATCCCGCACCCCGCGGAACACCCGAAGGACCCGCGGGTCCGAGTCGATGCTCTCGAGCCCGGCGGGCAGGGCCAGGACGGTGATGTCGGGGAGCAGGACACGGGCGTGCGCGAGAGCGACCGCGGGGTCATGGGCGTGCGAAACCACCTGGAAGTGCGGGTTGCGCTGGATGCCCGAGCGCAGCAGCTCCAGCTGCTCGCCGTCGGGCACGCCGACCACCAGGACGGTCATCACCTACCCATCGTGCTGTCCCGCGTACCGCGGGGCGACCCGGGGAGGGCGGGAGCCCTGGCTCAGACCACCGCCGAGTCGTCGGCCGGCTCCGGACGCAGGCTCCGTACGGCCTGCGCGGGCACTCCGGCCTGCGCGGGCACTCCGGCCTGCGCGGGCACTCCGGCCCGCTCGGGCACTCCGGCCCGCTCGGGCTGCTCGGCCTGCGTGGGCGGAAGGTGCCGGGCGGCCTCGGTGGCGGTGTACGAGGAGGCGAAGGTGAAGGCACGGGGGGACGGTCCGTGCTCCCGCAGCTCGGTCAGCCGGTCCAGCGCCTCGCCGACGGTCGGCAGATGGCCGGCGGGCACCCACCACAGCACCATGTGGGCCTCCACGTGCCGCTGGAACCATGCACGGCGGCGCCTCATCACCTCCAGGTGTCCGCTGCGGTAGGCGAAGTCCCACAGCGCCTCCTGGCTCTCCCACACGGACAGGTTGACGATGACGTCCTCGCCCGCCGGGCGCAGTCCGGTGGCGTCGGTCTCCCCCTCCCCGACGAGGCGCCACACGAAGCCGGGCGCTCCGTCGGCGGCGGCGTTGACCGGGTCGAGCGCCTCGACGAACGGCGCGATGCGCGGGTCGTCGATGGGATGGAGAAGCGTGGCGACGTTCAGCTGGGCGAGGTGGGCGGCCTGTGTGGGTTCGGTCATGGCCTCATCCCAGCACGCCCCTCAGTTCTATGTCAATGCTCATTGTTTTTAGAAGCCTCGACCACCACGCAGCACTCCCCCGGTCGGGCGTCCATGCGGGCACGGACCGGGCCGTCGGTACCGATCAGCCCTTCCAGCAGGGCGAGGTTCATACCGCAGACGAGCGGCGGGAACCGCTCGGCGACGACGTGGAACGGGCAGTTGCGCATGCGCACGACGCCCCCACGGTCGCCCTGGCCGGCCTCGTCACCCTCGTCAGCCTCGCCGAGCTCGCCGGCTTCCAGGTGCGGTTCGTAGCCACGGGCGGCCAGCAGTTCCATGGCCTCCGCGAGGCCGCCGCAGGGCTCCGCCGCGCCACGCAGGGCCTCGCCCCGGCGGTGCGCCGCAGCGCAGAGCCCGGCATCCAGGCCTGCCTCCTCCGCGGCCTCGGCGAGCAGCTCGGCGGCGGTGCGGTAGTCGCGGGCGGGCAGCGAGACCGACCGCTCGACCTGGGCCCGCGTGTAGACCTTGGCCGGCCGGCCCGCCCCCGGCCCCGAGCGTCCGGTCAGGCGCCGGCTGCCGCTCTCCAGCAGCCCCGCCTCGGTGAGCCGGTCCAGATGGTGCGCGGCGAGCGTCCGCGCCACCCCGGTCGCCTCGGCAGCCTCGTTGCGGCCGACCTCGCGGCCCTGAGCCGCCACGTACTCGTACAGCCGACGGCGCACCGGATCCTGCAGCACCGCGATCACGTCGATGTCCTTCATGGGGCCATTCTAGAAACAACGACGGTTGGAGATAGAAGTCCCGGCGGAAACCGATCGACGGGCCTGCGCTGCCACCGGCGAGGATGCGAAGGGCTCGCCCACCACACCCGGAGGTCCGATGGGATCCAGAAGTGCCGACATCGACTTCGCGTTCAGGTGTCCGACCACCGTACGCGCGGTGCCGGCCGCCCTGACCGGAGCCGGCTGGTCGGCGGAGGAGGCGCCCGGGCACATTTCGTACCTGATCAACGACGCGGACGACATGTTCCAGACGACACGTTCCAGTGGTACGCCACGACGCCCGAGGGCTTGAGCGATGCTCTGGCCCTGCTGGACGCGCCGGGGAACCTGCCCTACGCGGTGGCCCTCAACGTCCACCACCCGGAGGCGGGGACGGGCGGCATGCTCATGTTCTCCCCCGGCCGCACGGACGTCTCCTTCACCCCCACCATGGACCGTCGCCACATCCCGGGAGCACCGGAATTCACCGACCTCGCCTGGTACTTGCACGCCCTCGTCCCCGCTCTCGTCACGGCAGGGCTCGACGGGTACGAGGCCACGGAGGTCCGCCATTGAGGAGCACGGCGAGCGCCCCCGAGCCCCCAGCGCGGGATGGCAGACTGCGCAGATGATCGATGATCTTCCCGCCGGACTGACGGCCCGCCACCTTGCCGACGACGACCATCCCCGCGTCCTGGCCGTACTGGACGGGTGGTGGGGCGGCCTCAAGGGAGAGGCCGGGTCGACGGAACGTGCGTTGCTGCTGCCCCGGCTGTACTTCCAGCACTTCACCACGACGAGTCTTCTGGTCGAGCACGACGGCGGCGGCGGGGTCGCCGCCTTCCTGGTCGGCTTCCTGTCGCAGACAGAGCCCGACACCGCCTACGTGCACTTCGTCGGCGTCGACCCGGCACTGCACGGGCAGGGTGTCGGCCGCGCCCTCTACCGGGCCTTCTTCGCGCTCGCCCGGTCGCACGGACGCCGCCACGTGCACTGCATCACCAGCCCGGAGAACACGGCGTCGCAGGCGTTCCACTCCCGGCTCGGCTTCACGGCCTCGGGCGTGAGGCCGGACTACGACGGCCCCGGACTCGACCGGGTGGCCTTCACCATCGACCTGTAGCCACGCCCACGCCCACGGTTCTCCCCGCTCCGGCCCGGCTCGCCCGTTCGCGCCTGGCGTGACGTTTCCGCCCCCAGCCGAAGACCGCCTGACGTGCCGTTGCGGGGGCATGGCTCACGGAGTCGGTTCTGTCGCTGTGGAGGTGGCCCGTGGGTCCGGATCCGAGCCGTTCGTTGCGCTCTTCGCCGTACTGGCCTGTGATCAGGCACCCGACGCTCCGGCCGGTGCTGCCGGGCTTCGCCGTCTCCGCGCTGGGTGACGGCATGGCGGTGGTGGCAGTGGGCTGGCTGGCGATCGAGCTGGCGCCGGTCGCTGACCGCGGCGTCTGGGTGGCGCTCTCGGCAGCGGCCTACACCCTGCCCGGGGCGCTGGGCGCCGTACTGCTCGGCCGCCTCCTCCGCCACCGCAGCCCTGCCCGACTCGCGGCCTGGGACGCGGCGTTACGGGCGGGCGCACTGGGCACCATCCCGGTGCTGCACGCCTTCGGAACGCTCGGCATCGAGGGGTACGTCGCGCTGCTGGCCGTCTCCTCCGTACTGCATTCCTGGGGGCAGGCGGGTGTGTACACCCTGATCGCCGGAGTGCTGCCGCAGCGCCATCACCTGGCGGGCAACGCCGTGTTGTCGGGGCTGGCGGCGATCGCCACGGTGGTGGGACCGCCGCTGGCGACGCTGCTGATCGTATTCGGCGGCCCGGCGACGGTCCTGGCCGTGGACGCGGCCACGTTCCTGGTGCTGGCGGTCACCCTCCTGGTGGCGGTCCCCCGGGGCGCGGCGTCGGAACCTGAGCCGGCTGACGCCGCGGCTTCGCGGACGGACGGTTTCGCAGTGATCCGGCGCGTTCCCGCTCTGTCCGGCCTCCTCGCACTGAGCTTCGGGTTCTTCTTCCTCTTCGGCCCGGTGTACGTGGCGCTCCCCCTGCACGTGTCGGACGGGCTGGGCGCCTCGGCCGGTGTACTGGCGGCGTACTACACGGCCTTCGGTATCGGCGCGGTGGCGGGTTCGGTGCTCGCGGGCTTCCTCGGCCGATGGCGGTTGTGGCCCACGACGGCCGGCATCGTCATCGGCTTCGGTGTGCTGCTGCTCCCCCTGGGCCTGGGCGTCCCGACCGCCGTGTCGGTCGTCTGTTTCGGATTGGCAGGTCTGCTGTGGCCTCCCTACTCGTCCCTGTCGACCGCCCTCTTCCAACGCTCGGTACCCGGTGCGCTGCTGCCGCAGGCCCTGGCGGCGGGTTCTGCCGTCCGGGCGCTGTCGGTGCCCCTGGGCACCGCGCTCGGAGGCCCGCTGGTGGCGGGCCTCGGCGCGGCCGGAACCCTGCTCGTGTCCGGTGCGGGCATCGCACTGCTGGGCCTGACTGCCGCGGCCGTGACCCTGCGGTCCGCGAGGCCGCACCCCGGACCGACGGCGGACACGACACCGCAGGAGGACGGCTCACCGGACCCGCACCGTAAGGTGACTAACTGACAGGTTCAGCTTCCTTGTGGGAATGAAGTTCAGGATGCACGTCCTGGAAGACCCGTCCCGACTCTCCGAACGCGCCCAGGAATTCCTGCGCCGCACGGGCTGATGGGAACGCCCCGCCCGGTTCGAGTTACCGATAGAGCTCTGGCAAGTGCAGGACCATGCCGGGCGACTGGTCCCCGCCGCCATGGATCTCATCATCCGGTGCGAGGGGTTCGAGCAGAGGTTCGGCGGTCTGCGGTACGAGGTTCGTCGCAGTTGGGTGGTGAGCGGGAGCGCCAGCAGACCGCCCGGGGGTGGGAGTACGACCACTTCGGGGCGAGGACGCGGGCGTGGCAGGACCGCAGGAGCGGCGGCTGGTACTTCGAATGGACCGGTGAGCGCGTATCGAAGCCGTGCAGGGACTTGGTCCACACCGATGGGAGTGTGGGTACGGATGTGGACGGCAGCAGCCCGTACCTCCGTGTCGCCCCCGTCGATGCAGCACCTGATCGGATCACACGCCCTGCCCGGCAGTGTCGCCGAGTGGAGGGCGTGGCCCGCAAACAGTCGTCAGGGGGTGGGCTCCGCAAGACGTGCAGGCGAATCCGCGATCACCGGTCATGGTGCTGAAGCCTGGCGACGGGCTCCGCTGCCACCTCCTCGCAGGCCGACCAGCACGCTCCGCCGTTCGCAGTGGACTTCTCCGCGTGCCCGCTCAGAGCGGTCAACGGCGCACCCGGTAGCGCAGGTGAAGCACCCGGTCGCCGCGAACCACCACGTCAGGATCCTCCAACAGGTGCTGCGCGTGAACCGACCCGAAGTAGCGCTTGCCCGAACCGAATACGACGGGTACGACGTCCATGCGCACCTCGTCGACCAGGCCGGCGGCCAGCACCTGGCCGCCGACGTCGCCGGCGGCGACCTCGACCAAGCGGTCTCCCGCGAGCTCCTGTGCCTTGGCCACGGCAGCCTCGATGCCGTCGACGAAGTGGAACGGCGCCTCGGGGTCCCAGCCCCCGGGCTGCGGCCGGTGCGTCACGACGACCATGTGATCCATCCCGCCCGGCGGCTTCCCGTCCCAGCCGTCCGTCAGGTCGAAGACGTGGCGGCCGACGATCGTGACTCCGATCTGGTCCCAGTACGGCCGGACGTAGTCGTAGGACGTCCGCGACACCTTCAGCGCGCCGCTCTCGTCCAACGGGACGTCACCGTTGGACAACCAGTCGAACAGCGGTCCGGGCTGGTCGTTCTCGTCAGCGACGAAGCCGTCCACCGACACCGAGCTGTACATGACCACCTTGCCCACGGATCTCTCCTCTGCGTCGGATTGCCCCAAATTAGCGGGTCGGCGGTCTGGCACAACCCTCGCATCAGCTCCTCCGGCCCCAAACCAGGCTCGACCGTCACCGGCCGGTCACGCTGCTCGGCGGCGGGCATCGGTAGGAACGGCGCAGGCCCCCAGGGCTTGAGGGTGCACGCCGACGGACCCGATCCGAGGGGTCTCGAACTCCAACGCGCGGGGTGGGTGTGGTGACCACGCAGCCATCGGCGTACGCGGCCGTCTCGATGTCGATGCCGGCGATCGAGCCGCCACAGGCCACCGCGTCGCCTCGACCGACCCTGCGAAGCGCCGAGGGCGACCACCGCCGTGAGCAGCAGCAGGACGACGCGCCTGCGCCAGCGTCTCCGAGGTGCCCGTGACACCGTCCCGCCGACCCGTCGGCGCAACCAGCCGCTCGCGCTGCGGTCCGGTGTCCCGCTCGGTCCGGCCTCTGCCAGCCGGCGCAAACGCTCAGCAGGCCGACCAGCCAACGCTCCAGCGCCACCTGTCGCGCTCAGTCGCAGCGGATTGCGAACTTTTCACGCTCCGCAGTCGCACAGGAATTCGAACATGTGTTGGAATAGAGGAGTGAGACCACCGTTCCGCCTTTTTCCCGATGACCTCGTCGACCTCCAGGAGGCGTGGCTGCGTACGTACGCCGCGCTCGCCGACGCGCCCTCCGAGGATGGCGCCACCGCGCTGCGGCGTCGGCTGATCGTTCTGTCCTGCCGTTTGCATGCCCATCCCCACTGGACCGCCCCCACCGGCTGGCGGGACGGCGGCGTCGAGCTGCGTCGGGCCGCCCGTCGTCGCGCGGGGCAGGGCGAACGGCAGGCGGCCTGACGGAGCCTGCACCCGTTCGAGGGAAAGTTCCAACGTGCCCTGCCGCTCTCCCCCCGGGACGGGCCATGGTCTGTGCAAGGGGACGGACTCGAAGAAGGGCACGGAACATTGCACCTGAGGCGCATCGGAACGATCCTGGCCGCAGCCGCGCTGACCGTACTGGCGGTTCCCGCCACCGCCGACGCCGCGGCGATCGCATGCGGCGGCGGGACCTCGACCGGCCGGGTGGCCGTCAACGGGTGCATCAGCGCCGAGCGCGGATCCGCCGGCCGGTTCCCCACGCGCGAGATCACGGCGTACATCAAGGCCCGCAACACCGGGACGAAGGGGGTGGACGTCGCCTACGAAGCCTTCTTCCGCGTCGTCGACGGCGGTCACTGGGAGAAGCTGGGAAGCGGGCGTACCTACGTCCGCGCCGGCGAGTCCGTCGGCCCTCTCGAAGTGGGGAGCAGCACCCGGGTGTGCGGCCCTGTGAAGGTCGAGATCCGCGTGCACGCCCGGGCCGGCGGCGCCCCCTGGAGCGGCTGGTCTCCGGCGGCGACCAGGCAATGCCAGACCTGAGCGCGCGCGGGGACGGCACTGGGCGGCGGGTGCCACGACACGCCGAGGACGGCGCACGTCAGCCGCGCCACATCGGCCACACGGTCGGTCCGCCGCCGGGGAGGCGGACCTCGGCGGTGACGTGGAAGCCCAGCCGTTCGTAGAAGGGGATGTTCGTGATGTTGCTGGACTCCAGATAGGCGGGTCGGCCGAGCCGGTCGCACTCGGCCAGCTGCTGGCGCAGCAGCGCCGAACCGACCCCCAGTCCCTGGAGCCCCCGTTCCGTCCCCACCGCCGGCAGGTACCAGTGGGGCGTGTCCGGGTGGGCTTCGTGCAGGGTGTTCTGGACCTCCCCGGCCCGCGGCATCCCTCGGACGCCGAAGACGCGCGCGTACTGGGGCAGTGCCGCCAGCTCCTGCACCGCGGAGGTTTTCCAGCACCCCGGCCCCGACCACAGTGCGGCGGCCAGCAGCCGCCCGTCGCTCGTCGCAGCCACCCGGACGGCGCCCGCGCGCGGCCGCTGCTGACGCTGGGCCAGACGGAAATAGCGGGCGGTCCTGCCTTCGCGGTCGGCGGCGGGGACCATCCACGCCATGACCGGATCCTCGGCGAAGGCCCGGGCCAGGAGCGCGGCGACGGCGCCCGACTCGGTGGGCCGGGCGAACCGGATGCCGTACCCGGCCAACGGCACCGATGGATGTCTGCTCATGCGGTCACGGTAGGCAGCCGGCCCCGGCCGTCCTCGCCGAGCGGCGGCGGACACGCCGTACGGCACGCCGTACGAGCCACCCCTCACCGGGACGGGACGCGGGCTGCCGGACGGCGCGGGATCGGGCCGACGGTGGTGCCGCCGACGACCGTGCCGGCTCGCCGGAACATCAGTCCGGGACGGGAGTCGGGGCCGCGGGACCGTCACGCGCCCGGCCCGCCTCCGCGAGCACGCGCGGGAGCGGCTCGGCGAGCGCGGTGCCTCGTCCTGCGTCCTCGGTTCCGCGGCAGGGAAGTTCGGCCGCGGGGGCCTCGGGTGCGGCGGGCGCGCGGGCCGTTCGGCTGGAGGACGTCGTCCCGTGCGGCGAAGGCGAGTTGGAGGCCGCGCGCGGTCTGACCGGTGGGTCCTCCTGGGGCGGATGCGGGCGCCCGGCGTGCGACGGCGGCCGGTCGGGGTGAGTCCGGGGGGCGTTCGGTGTGTCTGCGCGGCCCGGGAGGCCGGGCTCCCTTGAATGGGCAACCTCCTACGGAAACGGGCACCGTATGACCCTCCCCGCATCGCACCAGCCGCCGGCCACCACCGCAAGCCGGTACACCCGCCGGTCCGTCCTCACGGGCGCCTTCGCCCTGGCCACCGCTGGGGCGCTGCCCGTCGCCGCGGCCGGGCGCGCGTACTCGGCCGCCGGGCCGGACATCATCGGCTGCGCCGCCTGGGGGGCGCGGGCCGCGTCCGAGCCCGTCGTCGTCCTCGCCAACCGCCCGGAGCGGATCATCGTCCACCACACGGCGACGGCGAACGTGACGGACTACTCGAGGCAGCGCGCCGTCGCTCTCGCCCGGGCCATCCAGACCTACCACATGGACGCGCAGGGCTGGATCGACACCGGGCAGCACTTCACCGTCAGCCGCGGCGCGTTCGTACTGGAGGGCCGCCACAACAGCCTGGCCGAACTGAACTCCGGCCTGCGCCAGGTGCGCGCGGCACACTGCGTAGGGCAGAACACGGTGTCGATCGGGATCGAGAACGAGGGCACCTACACCTCCGAGGCCCCTCCCGCGGCGCAGTACGCGGCGCTCGCCGACCTGTGCGCCCACATCTGCGACCAGTACGGTCTGCCCGCGTCGGAGATCTACGGCCACCGTGACTTCAACTCCACCGCCTGTCCCGGTGACCGCCTGTACGCCCTGCTGCCGGCCCTGCGCCAGGACGTGGCCACCCGCCTCGGCACGTCCCTGTCGGAACCGGAGGCGAACCCCGACGAGGATCCGGTGTGGGACCTGGTCCGCCAGGCCACCGGCCGGCCCCCGGCCGCGACGCTCGGGGAGTACCTCCCGGCAGGTCTGCTGCGCTGACGGGACGCCGCCCGTACGAGGTCCTGGCCCTGCCGACGGCCCTGCCGACGGGCTGGCGCCGGGCCGCGGACCGTCCTGAAGGTCATGCGCCGCGTACTCGCTCTGCTCGCCCGTCCGCCGCCGTCCGTCCGGCCGTCCGGCCGGCCGGCCGTCCACCGTTTGTCCACCAAGCGAACACGTCCGTCCCTTCGTCCACGGGGCTGTGCGCGGCCACCGGCACGTATAGCGTCGGGGCGGGTGGCCACTGCTGCCGAGGTCCGCCCGCGCACCCGAAGGCAGAACGAGATGAATACCCTGTCCCCCCGCGGTCCGCACAGCGTCACGGTCGCCACGCGCGCCGACCGCAGCGTCATCACCCTCACCGGCGACATGGACTTCGACCGCGTCGGACCCCTGCGCACGGCGCTCCGGGAGGCGTGCACCGCTCCCGGTGCTCCGACGCGGGTGGTCGTCGACCTCTCGCGGATGAACTTCTGCGACTCCGAGGGGCTCAATGCCCTGCTCCTCGCGCGGTCGCTGTGCGAGTCGAACCGGCGGACCCTGACACTCACCGATCCCGGCCCTCAGTTCCACCGTCTGCTGAGCATCACGGGCACCGACCGGCTGTTCGACCTCTCCGTGTCGGCGGGCTCTGACGGACCGCCCGGCGCAGCGCGGTGAGCGCAGTCGGTCAGCCGGACCTGAGCGTGACGGAGGGCGGCACGCCGTACTCCTGCCGATAGGCGGCGGCGAAGCGGCCCTGGTGGGCGAAGCCCCAGCGTCCGGCAATGCGGGCGACGGTGGCGGTGCCCGACGGGTCCGCTGACCGGAGTTCAGCGTGGGCGCGCGCCAGCCGGACCCGCCGGAGGTGGCCGAGCGGGGTCGTGCCGGCGTGCCGGGTGAAGGCGTACTGCACCGCGCGCGGAGTGACCGGGACGGAGGCGGCGATGTCGGCGAGGGTGATGTCGCGGTGAGCGTTGGCCTCGATGAACGAGACGGCGCGGCTCAGGGTGTCGCTGTGTGCGTCGCGCGTGTCCCGCGGGGCGTCCGCCTCCTCGCGGGCGGTGTTCGGCAGGGTGTGCAGGACCGTGGCCGCCAGGTGCTGGGCAGCCGTCGAGAGCAGCAGCCCGTCGGGGCCGTCGGCCACGGCGCTCTCGTCGAGGACGTGGTCGCGGAGGTAGGCGACGGCCGCGCCGAGCCGCCGGTTCTCCGCCGGGCCGACGGCCCGGGCTCCGGTGATCCGCACGTCGCCGCCACCGGAACCGGGGGCGACCCGGGCCAGCAGGCGGGGGTCGAACATCGTGATCGTGTACCGGGCTTCGCGCACCTGCCCGGCGTACGGCCGGTCGTGGGGGGCGAGGAGGAAGGTCTCGCCGGGGCCGTAGACCTCCTCGCGGCCGTCGGTGGTGTCCACGAGGGTGCCGCTGTGCATCGACACCAGGCACACCTTTCCCAGGCAGCCCGCGTCGTAGCCCATCGTGTAGCCGAACGACAGGCGGTCCACGCTCAGCCCGCCTGCTTCGATACGGGCGATCCGCGCCCGGCTGTTCGCGGGGCGTCCGCCGATCTGCATGGGGGTGTACGCGGCGGACAGGAAGGCCTCCGTGGCCTCCAGGTTCCCGCTCTCGAAAATGAGGCTCGTCATCGTGCCCTCCCTCGCCGGCGCCCGGCACGGCCTGCCGTCGAGCCGTCGATGGTCGCCGCCTCCAGCGCCGGCGCCTCCAGTATGCCGTGGTCGGCGCCGGGTACCGGCTAGGTACCGGCGTCGAAGGTGACCGGGAGCCTCAGGGGCCCGCGCAGTCCGCCCGGCCGCCAGGGGATCTCGTCGGGTGCCACGGCGAGGGCGAGTCCGGGAAGCCGGCGCAGCGCGGTGCCGATGGCGACGTGGCCCTCCAGCCGGGCGAGCGGCGCGCCCAGGCAGTAGTGGACGCCGTGTCCGAACGCGAGGTGCGCGTTGTCCTGCCGGGTGATGTCCAGGCGGTCGGGGTCGGGGAAGCGTTCCGGGTCGCGGTCGGCGATGGCCGAGGCGATCAGGACGGTCGCGCCGCGCGGGACGCCCACGCCCGCGATCTCGACGTCCTCGCGGGCGAAGCGGGCGATGCCGGGACTGACCGGGCCGTCGTAGCGGAGGAACTCCTCGATGGCGCCGCCCAGCAGCTCGGGGTCGGCGCGCAGGAGGTCGAGCTGTGCGGGGTGGGCCAGCAGCATGGCGATGCCGCCGGCGATCAGGTTGACGGTGGTGATGTAGCCCGCGGCCAGCAGCAGGAACACCATGGCGATGAGCTCGTCCTCGCTGAGCCGCTGCTGCTCGTCGCGGGCGGTGATCAGGCCGCTGAGCAGGTCGTCGCCGGGGTGGGCCCGTTTGGCCCGGATGAGGTCGGTGAGGTAGGCGCGCATGTGCTGCCAGGCCTCGTTCACCACGGCGGGGTCCGGTGGCTCGGCGCCCCGCATGATCATGCGGTCGGTCCAGCGCTGGAAGTCGTGCCGGTCGTCCACCGGAACGCCGAGCAGTTCGCCGATGACGGTGACGGGGAGCGGCAGCGCGAGGTCCGCGACGAGGTCGGCGTGTCCGGCCGGAACGATGCCGTCCAGCAGCCGGTCGGTGATGGCCTGGACGCGGGGCCGCAGTTCCGCGACCCTCCGGGCGGTGAACGCCTTGGAGACCAGTCGGCGCAGCCGGGTGTGGTCGGGCGGGTCGCTGCGGAGCATGTTGCTCAGCATCGACTCGCGTTCGGTTTCCGGGAGCTGGGCCAGGAGCCTGGGATCGGAGGCGTCGCGCACGTCGCTGCTGAGGCGGGTGTCGGACAGGGCCGCGAGGGCATCCTCGTAGCGGGTGACGAGCCAGGCGTCGAGGCCGCCCGCGAGGACGACGCGGCGTACGGGGCCTTCCTCGCGCAGTTCCCGGTACAGCGGGAAGGGGTTCGCGAGGAAGTCCGGGTCGGCGTAGGGGAGAAGGACCGGCCGCTCACTCATCGTGCCTCCAGGAATACGTCGCCGTAGCCATGGGAAGTGAGGATATGCGCCCCTGTCTCCACGAATGCAGCTTTTCGGTCATGGTGGACGACCCTCAGTCCTTCATGACGGCCCGTCAACCGGCGGCAATGACCTCGGCCTGACGGCCGGTCGTTTTCCGATGACGCGTGATCTGGGCCAAGGCCCACTGCGGAAAGTATGATCAAGAAATGGCTGACATGACCGAAACTACGCCCGGCTGGCTGACCAGTGACGAGCTGGACATGGCCAGGGCCCAGATGCCGATCCTGTACGTCGAGGCAGTTCCCGTGCGCGTGAACGAAACCGGCGAGGTCACCAGCATCGGACTGCTCCTGCGGATCGGCACGGACGGCACGATCAGCCGGACGCTGGTGTCCGGCCGCGTCATGCACCACGAACGCATCCGTGACGCGCTGCTGCGCCACCTGGAGAAGGACCTGGGACCGGTGGCCCTGCCCCTGGTCCCGGCTTCCCTGCAGCCCTTCACGGTGGCCGAGTACTTCCCGACGGCCGGCATCACCCCGTTCCACGACCCTCGCCAGCACGCGGTGTCCCTCGCCTACGTGGTCCCGGTGACCGGTGATTGCCGCCCCCGGCAGGACGCCCTGGACCTGGTCTGGTTCAGCCCGCAGGAAGCGGCCTCGGCGGCCGTGCAGGGCGAGATGCCGGGCGGCCACGCCGTGCTGCTGAAGCAGGCCCTGGCACACGTGGGACACACCTTCTGAGAACGCCCCGCACAGCGGTCCGGCCGGGCCGCCGTCCCCCCGAGGACGGTGGCCCCGCGAGGACGGCGGCCCCGCGAGGACGGCGGCCCCGCGAGGACGGCGGCCCCACGGGGACGGCGGCCCCACGGGGACGGTGGCCCCACGGGGGCGGTGCGCTCGGTCGGCACCTCCCGGCCGGCATGGGCGGCTGATCGAGCGGGGCCAGGACCTCGACAAGGGCGGCAGCGACGCTGTCTCGCTTTCGGCTCGGCCTTCCCCGCCGGTGTGACGATGGCCGATCCCCCTCCACGGCTGATCCACGGCGGACGCGGCCGGAACGGCGGGCGTGGCGTCGGGATGCGGACAGGTTGTCGGGTGATGATGGCGCGGTGCGACTTGATCACGTGTCCTATGCGGTGGCCCGCGACAGCTTCGTCTCGACCGTCCAGTGGATCGGGTCGGCCCTCGGCGCCGGGTTCGTGGACGGGGGCGTGCACCCGCGATTCGGCACCCGCAATTTCATCCTCCCGCTGAGCGGCGGCACCTACGTCGAGGTCGTCACCACACTCGACCATCCCGCCGCCGACCGCGCACCCTTCGGCCAGGCGGTCGCGCGCCGCGCCGCCGAGGGCGGCGGCTGGCTCGGTTGGGTGGTCTCCGTCGACGACATCGCCCCGGTCGAGGCCCGCCTCGGCCGCACCTCGTCCGAGGGCCACCGCGTCCGCCCCGACGGGTTCGACCTGAGGTGGAAGCAGATCGGCCTGCTGGAACTGCTGGAGGACCCGCAACTGCCCTACTTCCTGCAGTGGCTGGTCCCCGACGAGGAGCGCCCGAGCGCCGGCCCGCGCACCTCCACCACCATCCACGGGGTCTCCATCGCGGGCGACGCCGCCTCCATCGCCGAATTCCTCGGCGAGCCGGCCGACCACCCCCTCGACCAGATCGACGTCACCTGGGTCGAGGACGAGGAACCGGGCCTGGTCGCAGTCGAGTTCGCCACCGCCCACGGCCCGGTCACGATCTGACCAGGGCCCGACTCGGGCCCGTTCCCGCGCCCTTCAGGTCTGAGGCGCCGGCGTGAACTGCGTGAGGATCAGCAAGGTGTCGACGAGTTCCCCGGCGGGGGCGCCGGTGGCCAGTCGGCGCAACTGCTGCCCGAAGACCAGGGCCACGGCCACACCGGCCAGGCGTTCGGGGTCCGGCACGCCCAGCTGGGTCAGGATCCGGGCGGCCAGCAGGTCGTAGGCGGCGAAGCACTCGGCCGCGGCGGTCCGCAGCCGTTCGTCACGGCCGGCCTGGACGTACAGCTCGAAGGGCGCGATGTGGCGGCTGTCGAAGGCGTTGCCGCCCGCGACCTGAGCCACCACCTCGGCCGCCTGGCCGATGTCGAAGTGCTCGTCGGAGCATTCGTCGGCGAGCGCCGTGAAGTGCCGGGTCTCCTCGGCCACGAAGTGCAGCAGGCTCTCGCGCAGCAGCTCGTGCTGGGTGGCGAAATGGTAGGTGACAGAGCCGAGGGAAACCTCAGCCTCCTTGGCGATCCGCCGGTTGGTGACGGCCGCGATGCCGTCCTGCCCGATGATCCGCAATACGGCGTCGATGATGCTCTGGCGGGTGGCGGATGCGTGGGGCATGTCCGCATTCTGCCCCATGGACCTCCGCGTTCTCCCCCGCGGGGCCCCGGGGGCCGGGGCCGGCCGGGGTGTGGACAAGCAACGCGGCGGTCCCTACTGTTCGTTCGAACGAACAGTAGGGACCGCCGCAACGCCGCTACGCCGTACGGGAGTCGTCGTGAAGATGTCCGGATCGAACGTTCTGCTCACCGGGGCCACCGGAGGCATCGGCTCCGCCCTGGCCGCACGCCTGACCGCGCAGGGGACACGTCTCACCGTCACCGGTCGGCAGGAAGCCGCCCTCAAGGCCGCCGCGGACGCCTGCGGGGGCCGGGCCGTGGTCGCCGATCTGGCCGTCCGGTCCGACGTCGTACGTCTCGCCGAGACCTGCGCCGCCACGGACGTCCTCGTCGCGAACGCCGCCCTGCCCGCCAGCGGCGACCTCCTGGACTACACGGAGGAGCAGCTCGACCGCGCCCTCGACGTGAACCTGCGGGCGCCGGTCCTGCTGTCCCGGCTGCTCGCCGAACACATGGTGGACCGCGGCCGCGGCCACATCGTGCTGGTCGGCTCCATCTCCGGCAAGGCGGCGACCAAATCGACCTCCCTGTACAACGCCACGAAGTTCGGGCTGCGCGGGTTCGCCCTCGCCCTGCGCCAGGAGCTCAGGGGCACCGGGGTGGGGGTGTCCCTGGTCCAACCCGGCTTCGTCCGCGACGCCGGGATGTTCGCGGCCACCGGTGCCACCACCCCGAACGGCATCCGGACGGTCACGCCGGGCCAGGTCGCCGACGGCGTCGTCCGCGCGGTCCGCCGGGACCTGTGCGAGGTCAACGTCGCACCGCCGGAACTGCGGGTACTCAGCGCCATAGCCGGGCAGTTCCCCGGCTTCGCCGAGCGGATCCAGGCCCGGATGGACGTCGACGGCTCCGTGCGACAGATCGTCGACGCCCAGCGCTCACGCCGCTAGGGGGCGCCCTGCCCGGTCGGGCCGGTCTCGGCGCGACCCCACGAGGCACCGCCCCCTGGCCGCACGCGCCCCTTGGCCTCGGCGCCCCGCCCTCGTCCGTCCCCAGCACACCCGTACATCCGCACCTGCACGCACCTGCACTCCTCCATGCCGTCCCGAGCGAACGGAGAGCACCGCTGTGCCGAGCGAACACCGTCCGAGCGACGGGTACGGGGCCGGGCCCCGGGTCGAGCGCCGGTCCCTGCTGCGGTGGGGGGCCCTGCTGGCCGCGGGCGGGACCGCCGCACTGGTTCCGGCCCCGGTCGCGCACGCCGCGACGCGGGGCCGGGGAACCGACACGGTGACCACCAGCTACGACGGCCACTCCCCCTACGGCAACGATCAGTGGGCCTACGTCGCCTTCGACGTCCCCGCCGGAGTGCAGCGGATCTCCGTCTCCACCACCCACGACGCCTCCGCCGGCATCCTCGACCTCGGGATCTTCGACCCGGCCGGCTTCCGGGGCTGGTCGGGCGGCGCACGGGCCGGCTTCACCCTCGCCGCGTCGGACGCCACCCCCGGCTACGTGCCCGGGCCGGTCGGGCCCGGCCGCTGGTCCGTCATCCTGGGCCCCATGGTCAGCAGCCCCGGCGGCATGGCCTGGCAGATCGACGTCACCCTCCACATGGGACCCCCGCTGCCCCGGGCCCCGTACGACATCCTGCCCGCGGCGGTCGCCGGACGCGGGCCGGGCTGGTACCGGGGCGATCTGCACCTGCACAGCGTGCACTCCGACGGGCAGCGCACGGTGGACGAGATCGTCGCGGCCGCCCGCCTCGAGGGGCTGCACTTCATCGCCACCTCCGACCACAACACGAGCTCCACCGGGGTGACGTGGGACGGGAACGTCCCGACCGACCTGCTGGTGATCAACGCCGAGGAGGTCACCACCCGGCACGGCCACTGGCTGGCCGTCGGCCTGCCGCAGGGCGAGTGGGTGGACTGGCGCTACGGCCCCGCGGACGAGGGGGTGTTCGAGGGTCACGCCCGCCGCGTCCACAGCCTGGGCGGGCTGACGATCGCCGCGCATCCGCTCACTCCGGCACCCGGGTCCTTCTGGGAGTTCGGCCTCGACCGCGTGGACGCGCTGGAGGTGTGGAACGGGCCGTGGACCCTGGACGACGCGGCCAACATCGCCGCTTGGCACGTCATGCTCTGCCTCGGCAAGCGGGTCGCCGCCGTCGGGAACAGCGACGCCCACAGTCCCGCGGATGCCGTCGGCCGGCCGCACAACGTCGTGCGCGCCGCCGCCCTGTCGAGGCCCGCGGTTCTGGACGCGCTGCGCAGGGGACGGTCGTACGCCGTCGAATCCGCGGCCGTGACCCTGGACTTCACGGCCCGTACCGGCGCGAAGGCCGCGGGGCCCGGTGAGGAGCTGCCCGTGTCGTTCTTCGACGCCGTCGACGTGACCCTGGACGTGACGGGCGCCCCGGACAGCATCGCCACCCTGCACACCGAGTGGGGCATCATGGCCGCCACCTGCATCGACGGCAGTGGCCGGGGCCGGTTGAGGTGGCGCGGCTGGGGCAAGGCGTCGATGTTCGCCCGCGCGGAGGTGCGCCGGCCCGAGCCCGCCTCCACCACCCTCGACCAACTGGTCGCCCTCACCAACCCGGTGTGGTTCCACTCCGCCCGGCTTCCCCCGTACGACGTGGAGCGGCGCGTGCTCTTCCACACCGAACGCCGGCCCGACGGGTCGTGGAGCAGCATGCGGCCGCTGCCGGGTGCCGTCGGCGCCGCGTCGTTCGCCGGGGTGCAGTGCGCCGTGGCGGGCATGGCCGACGGCTCGGTCGTGGTGCTCGGCATCGCGCCCGACAACGGCCTGTGGCTGACCGTCGTACGGGGTCCGGCGACGACCGGCCCCTGGCAGCGCGTCGCGGGACCGGACGGCTCGGCCGGGTTCACCGTCCTGGACGCGGACGTCGCGGCCTTCCCCGACGGCAGCTGCCAGATCGTGGCGACGGCCATGGACGGCACCGTCCACCACGGGCGGAGGCGGGCCGACGGCGGTCTCACGGGGTTCCGCGCCGTGCCCGGCTCCCCCGGCACGAGCCGCTGGGGTGCGACGAAGGTGGCGATCGCGGCCATGCCCGACGGGTCCGCCCAGGTGCTCGGTTACGGCACGGACGGTGCCATGTACCACTGCGTCCGCGGGCGTACGGGTACGTGGACGCCGTGGAGCAGGCCGGCCGGGTACGGCGGGGCGCCGGCGTTCTCCGGGCCCGCCCTGGCGATCACCGGGATGCCCGACGGGTCCTCGCAGGTCCTGGCGATCGGGATCGACGGGATCGTCTACCACCAGCTGCGGCGGCCGGACGGCTCCTGGACCGGATTCCGGGCCCCGCGGGGCGCCACCACCCCCACGATGGGGGCCAGCGCCATCGGCATCGCGGGGACGCCCGACGGCTCGGCCCAGGTCGTGGCGGTCGGGCTCGACGGACGGGTCTGGCACGGCGTCAGGCGGCCGGACGGCTCCTGGACCCCGTTCGGCCACGTTCCCGGCCCGAACGGGACGGACCCCTTCCCCGTCGGCCAGGTCCGTATCACCGCCCTGCCCGACGGCACCACGCACCTGGCGGCCATCAGCGCGGTCTAGGAGGTCGTGTCCGGTGCGTCGGCCGGTCCTAGTGGGGGCCGGGACCAGGGCGCGTCGGCGTCGTCGGCCGGTTCCGGGCGGCGGTCTTCCGTACGGCGGTCTTCCGGGCGGAGGCCCAGCTCGCTGAGCTGGTTGAGCGCCATCATGGCGGTGAACAGCGGGTTCAGGTTGGCGCCGGTCACCCCCAGTCCGGCGCCGGCCTCCGCGTAGCGGGAGGTGAAGACGCTCGGCCGGATCTGCCCGCCCCCGCCGGTCAGCCCGAGGGCCGCGCCGTGGAGGGCGGTGGCCTGCGCCAGCAGCCCGTCCAGATGGGACACCGCGTCGGCGCCGCGGCGTACGGCGAGGGTGTGCCCGTCGGTGAGGATCGCGGCCTCTTCCTGCTCGAAGAGGCCTGCGGCGGCGCCGAGCACGGTCTGGATCTTGAGCTGGTCGGCGTCGGCCATGGCGCCGCAGGCGCCGTTGCCCTCGTCGGAGAGGTGCAGGACGCCACAGTCCCTCAGGTGCACGATCACGTGCCCGGCGCAGTGGCCCTGGCTGCGCAGCACCCGGACCGCCCCGTCGGCGAAGGTCCAGCCGGTGAACCGCAGCGCGCCGATCCGGATCCGCTCCAGGGGCCGCTGCTCGTAGGTCCGGGTCGCGGCGGCGAAGGGCCGCATCGGTGCGAAGAGCGACACCACCCGGGCGGCCAGTGCGGGCGCCGGAAGGGGTGCCGCCCAGGCGATGCGCCGGAAGGAGCGTGTCCAGTAGGACTTCGGGTCCCGCATCTGGTCGAGGTCGGCGGCGGGGACGTAGTGCTCGGCGGGCACGCCCAGCTCGTCGGCCAGGTCGTTGTTACCGATGTGGTCGAGGTGGCCGTGCGTGGTCAGCACGAGCGCCCGGGACCAGGGCCCGACCCGGTCGGCCGCCGTGCGCAGCGCGGCGCGGAAGGCCCGGCCGACGCCGGTGTCGACGAGTACCAGTGTGTCGGCGGCCCGGTGCGCCAGGGCGTTGGCGACGTCCGGCCGGCCGTGCGCGAGGTCCAGTTCCTGCCCGAGGACCAGCACGGTCCTGTCGTCGATGTCGATCAGCTCGCCGAGCGCGGTCATGGATCCTCCCGCGGTCTGGTCGGGGCCGCCGGCCGGGTAGCCGGGGCCGGGCTGCGGTCTCCAGTCTCCCGCCGCCGGGAGCGGGCCGCACCGCCGTCCTGCAGCAGCGGCGGGGCGCCGCGGAGGAATCGTTCCTACGCTGGAGGGGGTCGGCGGACGGCAGCGGGCGCCTGCGGGCACCCGCTCGGTCGGGGCGAAGCCATGACAGCGCAGCGCGCAGCAGGCCCGCACCCTGCCCGCCGGATTCGGCCCGTCGCCCTGGTCACTGCTGCCGCAGGGTCGTGACCAGGTCGCGCGGCAGACCGTGGATGTCGTGGAGGTGGTGGAGGTCCTCCTCGGTCAGCGGGCCGTGGAACCGGGGGCGGGCGAGCACGTGCCGGCCGCGCTCCAGGAGGCGGCGGAACCGGTGTTCCGTCGAGCCGAGGATCCGGCGGTGTCCGCGCTCTTCGAAGTACTCGATGAACGTGCTGACCAGTGGCTCCTTCGCGTCACAGCGGGGAAGGGGCACCGGAGAACGGACCGGGCGGTCTCCGGCCGGGGCGGGGATGCCACGGCACGGCCGACGGACCGTTTCCGGTCGCCGGGGAGAGGGGAAAGGTCAGGCGGCGGCAACCGGCGAGCTGGTCGCTCGCGCGGTCGCGGTGGTGCTGGGGCCGTTGACGTTCATGCGGGCAACGGTAACGGGGCTGCCCGCCGGGGCACGTGGTTTTCACCGGTCCGCCGCCCGGAGGTCGTGGGGCACGGCCGCGCGGGCGGCGTGGCTCGGGCTCACGTCCGGTCGCGTGGACGGGGGTCCTCGGCCCGCATCAGGAGGTGGCCCCGGCGGAAGCGCTCCTCGCTGCCGGGCTCCCTGAGCATCCGCCCGATCTCTGCGAACCCGGCCTCCTGGGCCGTCTCCGCGAGGTCGTCGACCGGCCATCGGTAGGCGGTCGTCACCTTGTGGTCGAAGGCCGCCACCGGACCGCCCTCCGCCTCGAAGAAGGCGAGCAGGAGGGTCCCGCCCGGGGCCAGCACCCGGCGGAACTCCGCGAAGTAGGCGGGGAGTTCCGCCGGTGGCACGTGGATCACCGAGTACCAGGACACGATGCCGCCCAGCGTGCCGTCGGCCAGGTCCAGTGCGTCCATGGACCCGATGCGGAAGCGCAGGCCGGGGTGGGCCGCGCGGGCGAAGTCGATCATGCCGGGCGAGAGGTCGACGCCGAAGACGTCGAGCCCCAGGTCGCGCAGGTGCGCCGTGACGTATCCCGGACCGCATCCCAGCTCGGCCACGGGCCCGCCGCCGGTCCGCGCGAGGTCGGCGAACGCGGCGATGAACGAGCGGTCCAACGGGGCGCCGTCGAGCCAGTCCCGGGCGAGGTCCGCGTAGAGGGCGACCACCGCGTCGTAGGCGTCGGACGTCGCCCGGAGGTGCGCGGGGCGTTCGGTCACGAGGGGTGCCGCCCCGAGGCGGTCTCCTTCACCGCCCGGGCGAGGTATCCCTCCGTGGTCCCGGCGGCCGGGAGCAGGATCCACTGGGGCACGTCGTACGGGTGGCGCTCGTGCACCCATGCCTCCAGGTCCGCGACCCGCTCCGTGGTCGTCGTGAAGGAGACCCGGTAGCCGCGTTCGTGTCGCAGGTCGCCGTCATCCCAGTGGAAGAGCGTCATGCGCGCCTCGACATCGGCGGCGGCCGACAGCCTGGCCTCCACCGCGCCCTGCGCGATCTCGTAGGCCTTCGCCTCGTCGTTCACGGTCGTCTGCGCGATCACTATGCTCGCCACGCCGGCCCTCCTCGATCGGTAGGCCTCCACCCTACGGCCGGAACTCGCCTGCGCCGCACGGCATGCAGCCTCGCGATCACGAAGCAGCCGAACGCCGGCACCACCGACCGTGCGCCCCGTCCGGCCGCCACCGGCGACGTGCCGGCCGGCCCGTCGGCCACGGGAGCGGCCGCGCCCACGTCGCCGTCACCCGGCACCTGCGTGATGCCATGGCGAGGGCCGACGCGGCCCAGCCGCAGTCCGGGACTCAGCCGGCCAGGGCGACCAGCCTTCGGTACGCCAGTTGGTCCGCGCGCCTGGCGGTGAGGTGGACGTGGATGTCGGAGAGCTGCTCCTTCAGGGCGGAGAAGCCGGCCGCGTAGGCCTCCTCCAGCTCACCGGCCGTCGGCGGCATCCAGAAGACCAGCAGGAGCTCGTTCCTCCGGGTGCCTTGCGGGCTGGCGAAGGACAGCTCGTGGACGACCAGCCGGGGCTCGTCGGAGGGGAGTGCCTGCACCAGCTCGTCATGGGTCAGGTTGCCCTCCAACTCCGGTACCAGGGCGGCGTCCGGGGAGTCCGCCCGGCGGAGGACCACGGTGTTGATCTCCCGCAGCTCCCTCAGGTGCCGGACGGCGGCGAGGCCGTCCTCCGACAGGCCGATCGGGCTGCTCACTGGATCACACCCCTTGGTGCTGGTCGGGTCGGGACGCCGCCGGGAGCGTCCGCCGTCAGGTGTGGACGCGGCTGTTGGCGCCGTCGTGGGCGTCGGCGTGCTCGTCGTCGAACCAGTAGTCGCCGGCGGCGAGGTAGCGGAACGAGTGGGCACTGCGGGCGGGCAGCGCGACGGTTGCGGCGCGGGTGCCGTCGCCCCGGGACTCCAGGGGGTGCGCGGCGGGATTCCATTGGTTGAAGTCCCCCACGACGCTGACCGGTCCGTCCGGAGTTCCCTCGGGGAGGATGAAGGTGACCTGCGTACGGCCCTTGACCTGCTTGCGTTCGAGCACTGAATGACTCCAGCCGTGGAGGAACGGGGAACCGGCCCGTGCATCCTCACGCCGACGCCCGTGCGGTGCGGCCGTACCGGGCCGCGCAGCGGACAGAAGTCACCCGGGTGGCCGTCCGGCGGGCTCCGGGCGGCCGCGGCGGCACCTGCGACGGCCGTGGCACGCGTGGCTGGATCGAACGGCTGTGCTCGGTGCTGGATCGGGGTAGGAGCTGTGTGCCGCGGCACGAGGCCGAACGCGCGGCACCAGGCGTACGGTTCGGGGAGGAACTGTGGCACTGCTCGATCAACTGCCTGCGCTCGTAGGCGTCGTGGTCGGTTCGCTCGGCTCCTACGCCGTGCAGACGCTGACCGAGCGCCGGCGGTGGACGCGGCAACGCCAGGAGCGGTGGGACGAGAAGCGCTTCGAGACGTACGGCCGTTACGCCAACGCGCTCAAGGCACAGCTGCGGATCACCCAACGCATCGGCGCCTCCCTCGGCTACTCGGACGTGGTCGATCCGCTGGCGCCGGCCGAAGGCCTGCCCCTGCTCGCGGACGCGGAGTCCCACCGCGCGACGGAGTGGGAGGCCGTCCTCCTCGTGGGGGACGCGGCGACGGTCGCGGCGGCGCGGCGCTGGCACGAGACGATCTGGACCATTCAGCTGCTGATACGGGAGGACGCGGTCGACGGCGAGATGTGGACCAGGGCGCACCGGCTGGCGAGTCAGGCGCGCGACGCCTTCTACGAGAGTGCGCGGCGCGACCTCGGCATCGAAGGGGCGCCCCCGCCCCCGGGACAGTGGCCGCGCGAGTGGCGGGCCGAGCTGTCCGGGTGAGCGCGCTCCGACCGTGCGGGGCGGTCCGCCGTCCGGCGGACCGGTCCCGCTCGCGTCACTGGGAGTCGGCCGAGCCGGGTGCGGTGGTGGGGTGGGCTTCCAGTTGCGCCTTCAGGTTGCGCAGGGTGGTCCGGATGTTCTTCCGCTGGAACTCGGCGAAGGTGTGCCCCTTCGTCGCGATCCGGTCGAACGCGTTGGCCACCGGGTCGGGCCAGGCGCGGCGGTCGTCGGTCCACGTCTCCGTCACCTCGGTGCCCCCGGGCACGGCGGAGAAACGGTACTCCCAGGTGGCGATCGGGCCGCGCAGCCACGGGCGGCGCAGTCCTATGGCGTGGACCTTGAACCGGAAGACCTCACCCGGGTCGGCGGCCGTCACCGTGCATCGGGTGGTCCAGCGGAACGGACCGCGCTTGTTGTGGCCGTCGAACACCATCCCAATCCGGGTCGCCGTGCCGGGTCCCTCGGCCGGTGTCGCGCCCAGGTTCTCCGGGCTCCAACGGCCCATGAGGGCGGGGTCGGAGACGTGCTCGTAGACCGTCGACGGGTCGGCCGCGACGACGACGGTGTCATGGACGCTGAACGTGCGGGGCATGGGGCTCCCTCCTAGGAGCACGACGGTAGCGGCCGCCGCCCCGCTCCCTACCTGCGCCCCCTCCGCGGGCAGGCCCGGCGCGCCTCAGGCGCGTTCCAGCATCCGGCGCCGCAGGGTGCCGTAGACGGGTTCGCTCCCCAGCCGGTCGGCCGTCACGGCCGCCGCGAAGCAGGCGGTCAGCAGGGGCAGCAGCAGCACACCGGCTCCGGTCATCTCCGTCACCAGGACGATGCCCGTGAGCGGTGCCCGCACCACGCCGGTGAAGACCGCGGCCATCCCCACCACGGCGAACGCTGCCGGACCCGCCGCGCCGGCCGGCAGCAGCGGGGAGACGAGCGCATGGGTGAGCGTCCCCCACAGGGCCCCCAGGGCCAGCAGCGGAGCGAACAGCCCGCCCGGTACCGCGGCCGCATAGCTGAGCGGTCCGGCCACGAACCGTACGGCGAGGCAGACCACCAGTGCCGCGACGGCCGGGCTCCCGCCCGCCAGCAACTGCTCGCTCAGCTGGTCGCCGCCGCCCGTCAGGAGCGGGTCGAAGGCCATCAGCCCGCCGACCAGGGCCCCGATGACGGCCGCCCGGACGACGAGGGGCACCCGGGTCAGCCGGTCGCACGCCTCCAGGGTCCCCACGACCAGCGTGTTGTACGCGGCGCCCAGCACCCCGGCGGTCACCCCGTACAAGAGGAAGACCGGCAGCATCCACAGCGGTGGGGCGGGGACGGCCGGCACGGGAAGGACGAGTGCGTCTCCCACGACGAGTTCGGAAGCGGCCACCGCGGTGACGGTGCCGATGAGCGTCAGCAGGACCAGTCGGGGCCGCACCGTGCCGGTCACCTCCTCGCAGACGAACAGCAGCCCGCCCAGCGGGGCGGTGAACGCCACCGCCAGGCCCGCCCCGCCGAGCGCGGTGTGCAGCAGCCGCTTGTCCTCGGCGTCCAGCCGGCTGCGCCGGCCGGCCCCGGACCCGATCGCAGCACCCATGTGGACGATCGGGCCCTCCCTTCCCAGCACCAGACCCGAGCCGATGGCGACGAGACCGCCCACGAACTTCGCCGGCAGCAGCCGGGCCGGGCGGGCCACGGACTCCTGCCGCCACACGGCTTCCACGTGCTGGATCCCGCTGCCCGCGGCGTGCGGGACCCGCAGGGCGATCACACAGGCCAGGGCGGCGCCCGACGCGGTGAGGACCACGGGGACCAGACGGCCCGCCCAGCCCATCCCCCCGGCGGCCTCCAGAACGGAAGCGCGCAGCAGGTCGGCGTGTTCCAGGCACCACCGGAATCCCCCGCCGACCAGCCCGACCAGACACCCCGCGAGGGCCGCGGCCACGAAGGCCCGGCCGCGCGTCCACCTCCGTCCGGAGGACATCCCTCAGTGCTGCGGGAGGTGGGTCTTGGCGTCGTCGTACGTCGCCTCGCCGGGGGCGGCGGCCACGGCGTAGACGAGGTTCAGCACACCGGTGGTGAAGGTCTCGGCGGACACCAGCTCCAGCGGGACCGGGGTCGGGGCCTCCTCGAAGAGGCGCATGCCGCCGCGCACGGCGATCGGGTGGACCAGGAGGTTCAGTTCGCCCAGGACTCCCGCGGCCACCAACTGGCGCACCACGGAGACCGAGCCGCTGATCCAGACGGGCGCGTCCGTGTCCGGCGCCTCCTTCAGCGCGGTGACCCCTGCGACGAGGCCGCCGCGCAGTTGTTCGGAGTTGCGCCAGGTGAGGTCGAGCGGGCTGTTCGAGACCACGATCTTGCGGGCGTCGCCCAGCACCTTCGCGAACGGTGCGTCCTCGCCGCCCGCCGCCTCGCGTCCCGGCCAGGCGGCCGCGAAGCTGTCGTACGTCCTGCGCCCGAGCAGCAGGGTGTCGGCCCGGCCGAGGGTGCTGTCGACGGCGGCCCCCATCTCCTCGTCGAAGTAGGGGAAGTGCCATTGATCGGGTGCCTCGACGACACCGTCGAGCGAGATGAACAGCTGCGCCTTGATCTTCCGCATGGCCGGTCTCCGGGAGCTGGGGGTCGGTACGTCCGCGTACGGGCCCATCCAAAGGCACGCGATGACGGGTACCCGGGGCATTCACCCGTACGGCGGCTGCGTCGCCCGTTCCGGACTGCGCCGATACGGCGGCTCCCTCCGTCTGACCTTCCTTGGCAGTGCGACGCCCGGTCCGAGCGTGGCGGACCCCGTTGCGGACGCGGGAACCGGCGGAGGACGAACGCGTCCGCCACACGCCCGGGGAGGCCGGTGACACGGCTCGCACGACCGGGGCCGCCCGGCCGGTCGCCACCCACGTCGGACGCTCCCTCCCCCGGAGCAGGCGGTGCGCCGGGCCGCGACCCGCTCCGCCGGACCCGTCGACCATGCCGCGCCGGGCCGACGTTCCCGGTGGGGCGGGCCTGCGGCGATTCGTACGGAGGACTGCAACCCGATCGGGTTCTGCACCGGAAGTGGGGGCGAGGGGCCGCAGCCGCCGGGCCCTCGGCAGGGATGCTCTCCAGCGTCCGACCCACCCATCATGGCCAAGGGATTCGCTTTGAGAAACGCACCGCGCTGGGCCCGCTGGATCGTTCCGCTCGTACTGCTGCTCGTCTGGCTCGGCATCGGAGGGACGCTCGGACCGTACGCGGGGAAGCTGGGCGAGGTCGCCACGAACGACCAGGCGGCCTTCCTGCCGCGCAGCGCCGAATCGACGAAGGTCCTCGAGGCCCGGAAGGCGTTCGAGGGGGCGCAGTCCGTCCCGGCCGTCGTGGTGTGGACGGCGAACGGCGCTCCGGTGACCGCCGGGCAGCAGGAGGCTGCCGCGCGGGCCGTCGGGGACCTCGCCGGCCGGCCGGGGATCACCGCCCCGCCCTCACCGGCCGTCGTGTCCGCCGACGGGCTCGCCGTCCAGTCCGTCGTGCCGCTCGCACCCGACCTGGGCGAGGAACTGCCTGCGGTCCTGGACGAGGTGCGGGAGGCCGCGCAGCGGGTGCCGGGCACCTCGGTCGGGATCGCCGGCCCGGCGGCCACCCAGGCGGACCTGTCCGACGCGTTCTCGGGCATCGACGGGTTGTTGGTGGGGGTGGCCCTCGGGGCGGTGCTGCTGATCCTGTTGCTGGTCTACCGCAGCGTGCTGCTGCCCCTGGTGATCATCGTGAGTGCGGTGTTCGCGCTGGGCCTGGCCTGCGCGGTGGTCTACGCGCTGGCCGACCGGGGTGCCGTCCGCGTGGACGGGCAGGTGCAGGGGATCCTGTCGATCCTGGTGATCGGGGCCTCGACCGACTACGCCCTGCTCGTCGCGGCGCGCTTCCGTGAGGAGCTCGCGGTACGGGGCGACCGGGCCGACGCGGCGCTGACCGCAGTGCGCCGGTCGGCCGGGGCGGTGACCGCCAGTGCGGCGACCGTGGCCCTGGGGCTGCTGGCGCTGCTGGCGAGCGATCTGACGAACAACCGGGCGCTCGGGCCGGTCGGCGCGATCGGGATCGTGTGCGCGGTGCTGAGTTCCCTGACCTTCCTGCCCGCCGTCCTGGTCCTGCTGGGCCGCACCGCCTACTGGCCCGCCGTGCCCGGGCCGGCCGACGCCGACGGCTCGGCCGAGGGGCACCGGGTGTGGCGCCGTGTCGCGGGCCTGATCGACCGGTCGCCGCGACGCGTGTGGGTGTCCACCTCCGTGCTGCTGGTGGTGCTGGCCGGCTTCTCCCCCGCGCTGTCGTCCAAGGGCGTGCCGCTGGACGAGATCTTCGTCAATGACGCGCCCTCGGTCGGCGCCCAGCAGACCCTAGCCCGGCACTTCCCCGGCGGCTCGGGCAATCCGGCCGTCGTCATCGCGGCCGCCGGCCGGGCCGCGGAGGTGCGGGCGGCGGCGGAGGGCACGGACGGCGTGGCCACGGTCGTGCCCGTCACCGCGGGTGGTGGCCGGCCGGGCACGGGCACCCCGCTGGTCGTGGACGGGCGCGTCAGGCTGGACGCCACGCTGGAGGCGGCGGCCGACAGCGATGACGCGAAGCGGGCGGTGCAGGAGCTGCGGGAGCGCGTGCACGCGGTGGCCGGGGCGGACGCGTTGGTCGGGGGGTACACGGCCCAGCAGTTCGACACCCAGCAGACCTCGGCCCGCGACCGCACCCTGATCGTCCCCGTCGTGCTCGGCATCATCCTGCTGATCCTCGTCGCGCTCCTGCGTTCCGTGCTGGTACCCGTCCTGCTGGTGGCGACGGTCGCGCTGAACTTCCTCGCGACGCTGGGAGTGTCCGCGCTGGTCTTCGAACACCTGCTGGGCTTCAGTGGGACGGACGCGTCCGTACCGCTCTACGGGTTCGTGTTCCTGGTCGCGCTCGGCGTCGACTACAACATCTTCCTGATGTCCCGCGTACGCGAGGAGAGCCTGGCCCTGGGCACCCGCGAGGGTGTGCTGCGGGGTCTCGTCACCACGGGCGGGGTCATCACCTCCGCCGGTGTCGTCCTCGCCGCGACCTTCGCCGCCCTGATGGTGATCCCACTGGCGTTCCTCGTCCAGATCGCCTTCATCGTCGCCTTCGGCGTCCTGCTGGACACCCTCGTCGTCCGTTCCCTGCTGGTACCGGCCCTCGTCATCGACATCGGTCCTCGCGCCTGGTGGCCCGGTGCGCTGAGCCGGACGGGTACGGGATCCGCCCCGCTGACCGTGCCGGGGGGACGGGCGCGGTGATCACCCCTGCTGCCACGGCGTCCCGGTGGTGATCGGGTCGGTGTCCGCGAGGCCGGCGAGGGCCGCGGGGAACGGGGCCAGCCCGAGGAGCGCCGCGGTGGCTCCGGCGGTGATCCGGTGCCACAGGTTGGCATCGCCGATCATGGCGTGGCCGCCGCGGGGCATCCTGATCCCGTGGACCCGTGCTTCGGCCTTCCGGGCGCGCGTGAGGTAGGACCAGGTGTCCGCCGCCCGGGTGACGCGGTCGTTCTCGTCGTGGAGGGCGACGATCGCGCGGGCGCGCAGATGGGCGGTGGGTTCGCCCGGGGGGCACCAGGGGGCGAGCGCGACGACTCCTCGGACCTGCGGGTCGTCGGCGGCGCGCAGGGCGGCGCGGCCGCCCATGGAGTGCCCGACGAGCACGACGGGGACCGGTCCTGCGACGGCGCGGAGTTCGTCCAGGGCGCGGCGGGTGTCGGCGACGGGATGGGCGTGCCGGCCGTTCCAGCCGCGGTGGCGGTAGCGGACGTGGGCGACGAGTACGTCGGGGTGGGCGGTGGCGCGCGTGAGGGCCGTCGCGAAGGGCCGCATGCGCAGGCCGGGAAGGTTCAGCCGGGTCGGCGGTCGCAGGGCGTCCACCCGGCCGCCGTGCAGGAGCAGGACCGCGGCGGACGCCCCTGGCGACAGCCGGTGGCCCGGGGCGGGCGTCAGGGCCTGGTCGGGCCGTTCCCGGTCCGCGTCGCCGCCTCGGTCGTCGGCGGTCTCCGGTGACGGCTGCTGGTTCACGTCTCATCTCCTGCGTTGCGGGGGTGACGGGGCGGGCGAGGTGGGCGGGGGAGGAATCCGCTGGTGCGGGCGGCGTACTCGGCGTAGCCGGGACGGCCGGCCATGTGCTTCTCCAGCAGGCGTTTGCCGCTGCCGACGGTCAGCAGTGCCGTCATGACGACCGGGGAGACCAGGCTCAGGAGGGCCGACGACGGGCTCGTGCAGGCGAGCAGGTAGAGACCCCACCATACGAGGCTGTCGCCGAAGTAGTTGGGGTGGCGGGTCCAGCTCCACAGGCCCCGGTCCATGATGCGGCCCCGGTTGGCCGGGTCCTCCTTGAACCGGGCCAGCTGGTGGTCGCCCACGGCCTCGAAGCCGAGTCCCGCGGCCCACACGATCAGCCCGACCACGCCGAGGAAGCCCACCGGGCCGGCCGCGTACGAGGCCACCTGGACGGGCAGGGAGATCAGCCAGACCAGCGCGGCCTGGAGGAGGTAGACGGTGCGCAGCGCGTACCACGTCCGGTTGCCCCGTGCCTTGTCCAGGAGCGCGGTGTAGCGCGGGTCCTCCCCGTGGCCGCGGGAGCGCCATGCGATGTGCGCGGACAGCCGCAGTCCCCACAGGACGGTCGCCGCGGCGACCAGCAGCCGTCTCTCGGGGTCTCCGTGCCCGGCGGACAGCAGGTAGGTGGTGGCGGCCACGGCGCTGAAGGCGGCGCCCCAGGCGATGTCGACGACGCGGTGCAGGCGCAGGCGGGTGCCGGCGGCGAACGCCGCGAGGAGCACGGCCGCCGCGATGGCCGCGCAGACCGCGAGGTTGGTGCCGAGGGCGCCCCAGGCCGTGCCGTTCACGACCGCTCCCCCGTCGGGTTCCGGGCGCCAGCGGCCGGGACGGGGGCGTGCCCGGCCGGGCTCATCGCGGGCTCCTCTCGGTGAGGACGATCTGGCGGACGTCGAGGTAGCGGGAGCGGAATCCGGCTTCCGAATAGGCCAGGTAGAACTCCCAGAGCCGCTGGAAGACGGTGTCGAAGCCGAGGTCGGTGACGGTCTGCCGGTTCGCGGTGAAGCGTTCCCGCCACAGGCGCAGCGTGTGGGCGTAGTGCTCGGCGAACCCGAGGTCGGACTCGGTGCGCAGGCCGGCCGCCGCCGCGTGCTCGGTGATGGCGCGGCGGGAGGGGATCACACCGCCGGGGAAGACGTACTTGCTGATCCACGTGTGGGTGGCGGCGGTGTTCAGCATCTGCCGGTGTCCCATGGTGATCGACTGGAGGGCGATGCGCCCGCCGGGGCGGAGCGCCGCGCGCAGGGTGGCGAAGTAGGAGGGCCAGTACTCGGCGCCGACGGCCTCGATCATCTCGACGCTGACGACGGCGTCGTAGCGGCCCTCGACGTCGCGGTAGTCGCACAGCCGGATGTCGACGCGGTCTCCGAGGCCGACGGCGTGGATCCGGGCCCGGGCGAGTTCTGCCTGTTCGGTGGAGAGGGTGAGGGTGGTGACGCGGGCTCCGCGGGCGGCGGCGCGCAGCGCGAGTTCTCCCCAGCCGGTGCCGATCTCCAGCAGTTCGGTGCCGTCCGTGACGTGCGCGAGGTCGAGAAGGCGGTCGATCTTGCGGTGCTGGGCGGCGGGGAGGTCCTCGAACCGGGCGGGGAAGCCGGTGAAGACGGCGGCGGAGTACGTGAGGGTCGGATCGAGGAAGGAGGCGAACAGGTCGTTGGACAGGTCGTAGTGGCGGTGGATGTTCTCGCGTGCGCCGCGCCGGGTGTTGCGGTCACGGCCGGGCCGGGCGGTGACCCACAGCGGTCGCAGGCCGCGCAGCGGGGCGGGGACCAGGTCGTCGACGTGCGTGGCGAGGACGGTCAGGAGACCGGGCAGGTCGTCGCTGTCCCATTCGCCGGCCATGTAGGACTCCCCGAAGCCGATGAGGCCGTGGCTGCCGATGCGCCGGAAGAAGGCGTCGGGGTCGTGGAGGGTGAGGTCCGGACGCCGTGCCGGTCCGGTGGCGCGTCCGGTGCCGGTTCCCCTGCCGGTGCCGGTGCGCACGTCCAGCGGGAGCTGCCTCAGGGCCCGGCCGACCAGGTGTGCGGCGACGGCCGTCCGGACCTGGCCGCCCGCCGGGAGCCGGGCCACGTCGGGCCAGCGTGCGGGGTCAGCCCGCTGCGGGGGCCCGGCCTGAGGGGCGGGCAGCCGTGCCTGGTGGTCGGACGTGGTGGCCGGGTGGGTCACGGGACCATTCCCTTCTGCGGTGTGTGCCGGGGGCGGGGCTGTACGGGCAGACCGCGCAGGAGCAGGCGGATGCCGTGGGAGCGGATCCCCGCCCAGACGGCGGCGGTCGACCAGGGCCTGCGGGCGGCTGCCCGCAGGAGGGCGCGGGCCGTGGCGGGACGGGCGCGTCCCCGTACGGTGGCGGTGAACGGCCGCCCGGCCTCGGTGTCGAGGTGCACGGTGAGGTCGAGGCGTTCCCCGGGCAGGGGCAGCCGCATCCGGTAGTGGCCTTCGACGGGGAAGAACGGAGAGACGTAGAACCGCTTCTCGGCCCTCGCCCGGCCGCCCGCGTCCGGGTGCAGGAGGTAGCAGTGCCGCTGCCCGTAGGTGTTGTGGACCTCCGCGACGACGCAGACCAGGGATCCGGACGCGTCGTGGCACCAGTAGACGCTGAGGGGGTTGAAGACGAAGCCGAAGACGCGGGCGTGGGCGAGCATCACCACGCGTCCGCCTTCGATGTCGATGTCGCGGGAGGCGAGGAACTCCTCCAGGCCGGCCCGGATCGTGGGGGCGCGGCCCGCGAAGTGGTCCCGCGGGTCGAACCGGGCGAGCGGGCGCAGCGGGCGGGGCAGGACCGGAAGCCGGTCGAGGTCCACGCACCACAGGTAGGTGCGGTGCCGGACGTCGTGCCGCAGCGGCGCGGTGCGGGTGTGGACGACAAGGCACTCGTACAGCGCGGCGGCGGGCGCCGCTTCCCCGGTCACCAGCGCACCCCGAGGGAGCGGGCGGCTGCCGCGCCGGAGCGGCAGCCGTCCTCGTGGAAGCCCCAGCCGTGCCATGCTCCGGCGTAGGCGGTCACGGCGGTGTTCAGGCGCGGCAGTTCCTTCTGTGCGGCGACCGAGGCGGGCGTGTAGACGGGGTGTTCGTAGTGCATCCGGCGCACCACCCGGCCCGGGTCCACACGGTCGTCTGCGCCCAGGGTCACCACGTAGTCGGCGCCGTCGGGCAGGTTCTGCAGGCGGCGCATGTCGTAGCTGACGCGGACCGACTCGGTGGAGGGGTCGCAGGCCGGGAGGTGGTAGTTCCAGCAGGCGCGGGCGTGGGGCGAGCGGGGCAGGAGGCCGGTGTCGGTGTGCAGGACCGTGGGGTTGGGCTCGTACGTGAACGCGCCCAGGAGCCGCCGTTCGTCCGGGGTGGGGTCGGCGAGCATGCGCAGGGCCTGGTCGGGGTGGGTGGCGATCACGACGGCGTCGTAGCCGTCGGTGGCGCCGTTCTCGGTGGTTATCCAGGCGCCGGAGCCGCGTGCGGCACGGTGGACGGTCTGCACGGGGCTGGAGGTACGGACCCGGTGGACGCTCTTGGCCGCGGCCTCGACGTAGGCGGCGGAGCCTCCGGTGACGGTCTTCCACTGCGGGGAGCCCGTGACCGACAGGAGGCCGTGGTGCTGGAGGAAGGTGAACAGGTGGGCGGCCGGGTAGGACAGCGCGGTGCGTGCGGGACACGACCACACCGCGGAGACCAGCGGGAGGGCGAAGTGGCTGACGAAGTACGGGGAGAACCGGCCTTCCCGGAGGAAGTCGCCCAGGGTGACGTGGTGGGAGGGCGGGTCTGCGAGCAGCCGCCGGGCCTTGCGGTGGAAGAGCGGTACCTGCGCGAGCAGGGCCAGGTAGCGTCCCCGCAGCGCCGCCCGGCCGGTGAAGAGGCCGGCCGGGCCGCGGGCGCCCGCGTACTCCAGGCCGCAGCCGTCGCACCGTACCGACATGCTCATCTCGGCGTCCTGGGTGGAGATCCCCAGCTCCCGGAAGAGCCGCAGCAGGTTCGGATAGGTGCGTTCGTTGTGCACGATGAAGCCCGAGTCCACACCCATGGGCCGCCCGTCCGGGCCGGTGAGCTCATGGGTGTGGGCATGGCCGCCGAGGCGGCCTTCGGCCTCGTAGAGGGTGACCTCGTACGAGCGCGCCAGGACGTGGGCGGCCGTCAGGCCTGCGATCCCGGCGCCGATCACCGCTGCTTTCCGGTGTTCCACCTCAGCACTCCCGCCGTTCGACGCGCCGCTGGGTGCGGTCGCTCACCCGTATTCGCAGCGGACGGGCGGGCGGATGGGTGCGGATGCGTCGTGACCGTGGAACGGCGGGTCGCAGGGGGTGCCGAGGCGGACGGGCGTCGTCAGGTGGGCAGGGCCATCAGGAGCAGAGGGGCGGTGGTGGGACGGCGGGAGCCTCCTGCGGGTTCGAGCGTGAGTCCTACGGCCCCGGCGTCGGCGGTGTCCCCGTCGAGGAGGACCGTACCGTCCTGGCGGATGAACCCGGCCGGACGCATGGTGCCGTCGTGGTCGAGCCACAGCTGGTACGTCATGCCCGCCGCGGGGGCGGGCAGCCCGGCGGCGGTGAAGACGGCCCTGTTCTGCCGCTCCGAGGCGACGACGGTGGTGAGCGCTCCGTTGCTGGCCCTGCCGTGCGCCGCGCGGGCGTCGGGCGCGGCCAGGACGGCGCTGACGTCGTCGAGGCGCCGTTCGGCCCGGAGCGCCCGCTGCTGGTACTGCTCGCTCTGCTGGTTCTGCCAGACGGCCAGTCCGGCCAACGACGCGGCCGCCACCACGCTGGCGGCCAGCGCGAGGGGTACGGCGCGACGCCGCAGCGCGCGGCCGGCGCCGGTCGGCTGCGTGGTGTCGGGGACGCGCGGGGGCAGTTGACGTACGCCGTCGACGGCGGCCATGACGTGCTGCTTCATCTGGGGCGGCGGGTTCTGCGCCGCGGCGTCCGCCAGACGCGCGGCGGTGGCCTCGAACTCGGCCACCTCCTCGCGGCACGCCTGGCACTGCGGCAGGTGGTCGCCGAACGCCTGCCGCTCGGCGGGGTCCAGGGCGTTGAGGGCGTAGGCGGCGGCAAGGGTGTGGAGGTCGGAGTGGTGTTGCTTCATGTGGTCACCCCCATGCAGTCGCGGAGCCGGATCAGCCCGTCGCGCATGCGTGTCTTGATGGTCGGCAGCGGTGTGCGCAGGGCTTCGGCGACCTCACGGTAGGTCAGGCCACGGTAGTAGGCCAGGGTCACGGCCTGGCGCTGAAGTTCGGTCAGGCCGCGCATGCAGCGGCGTACTTGTTCGCTCTCCAGGCGGGTCTCGACCTGCTCGGAGACCTCGTCGAACGCCGTCTGGTGCTCGTGGGCGGCCCGGGCCTGTTCCCGGTCGGCGGACGCCTGGGCGGAGCGGACGCGGTCGACGGCCCGCCGGTGGGCGATGGTCGCCGCCCACGCGGTGACGCTGCCGGCGTCGGACCGGTAGCGGGCGGCCTGCCGCCACAGGTCGATCATCACCTCCTGTGCGACCTCCTCCGACTGGGACCGGTCGCGTACGACCCTGATCACGATCCCGAAGACCATGGGTGCGAGGGCGTCGTAGAGGAGCGAGAAGGCCTGTTTGTCGCCGCGGGCGACCTCGGCCATGACCTCGGCGAGGTCACTGCGGCCGGCGTGACTCGCCCGGCCGGTACGACCGGGCCCGAACGGGAGTGGTTGGTTCACCGGGCGGGCTCCGGCTGCGGGCGCGTGTGCGGCTGTGACTGCGGCGACAAGGGGGATGGGCGGCCTGGGGCGGCCGGCCGGGGGCGGGGTGTCCATCGCATGGGGGTCCGAGTCCTTGTCCTGGGAGCGGGGCCGTGTGGTGTGTCCAAGACCTCTTCGTAGCGGACGTGCGTGCGGATGGCCGGACTTTTGGCAATCGGAGCAATTCAGCGTGTCGACGCAGGTGGGGCGGTGGCGTGCGGACAGCCCGCGGGGTGGACTGCGATCAGCCACGCCGCCATGCGGCGGGCTTCCCGGGCGGTCTGCCGCCCTGGCGGGAGGGGGTGGTGAACGGTTGACGGCCGCGTGCGGGGTGCAGTGGCGAGTGCGGCGTCCAGGACGAGGCCTGGTTCCTGATCGTGGTGGGTGGACCGGCGGGGGTTGCGGGGCACGGGCCCCGGACCCCCCGCCGCGCCCGGGTCGGCGCTACCACTTGTCGTGGCAGTTCCAATGCCCGGGAACCCAGTGGTTCACCGAGTGGCCGGGCACCCAGTGCTGCTTCCAGTAGCCCTTGCTCCACCAGCCGTCGTGCCAGTTGCCGTGGTGGTCGCGGTAACCGTGGTGCCAGCTGCCCGGGTGCCACGTGCGTTCCCAGTGGCCCTTGCTCCACTTGTCGGGCGCCCAGTGGCCCTTGACCCAGGTGCACCGATCGTGGTCACGGCGGTCCCAGCGGTTCCAGCCGTCGTGGCGGTCCCATCGGTTCCAGCGGTCCTGGCGGTTGTCCCGGTCACGGTCGTGATCACGGTCGCCGGTGAGCGCAGAGGGCACCGTCGACGGCGTCGCCGTCGGGGCGGCGCTCGCCGTAGCGGACAGGCCCAGCAGCGAGCCACCGGCCAGCAGCCCGGCGGATGCGACTCCGACGACCAGACGCTTCATGTGCGGCGAAGCGGTCATCGGGCTCACCTCCTCCCTTTCGTCTGGTTCATCAAGCATTGGGCTTCTTCTGCTCCTTCACCATCTGGAGCGTCACCACGGATTCGTGACGAGCGGGGTGAAGGATGGGCAAGAGAGTCAAAGCGTCATATCTCCTCCCTTCGGAGTGCGTGCGGTGAACCCTGTCGACCCTGCCCGGACCGTGGCGCGCTGGGGTCCGGGCCGGGGTTCTGGGGTGGCAGTGGCAGTGGATTCGTGCGAGCTACCTCAGCAACGGCTCCTCCTCCCGGCCCCGGGAACCGTCGGACCGGCCCGACTGCTCCTGCGAACCCCCCTGGACAGGGGGGTCCTGGACCCGCTCGCTCCCCGGCCGAGGGCCGGACGGCCGGCGCGCGTCCCCGCCGCCCGTACCGGCCTGAGGAGACCCGGTCCCGTCAGCGCTCCCCTGCCCCTGCCCTCCGGGCCGGACCTGACCGGGCGTCTCCCCCTGGCCCTGACCGGACCCCTTGCCGGACCCCTTGCCGGACCCCTGGCCGGGAGTCTTGCCAGTCCCCTGGCCGGGGGCCTTGCCGGTCTCCTGGCCGGGCGCCGTGCCCGGGCCCTGGCCGGGCCCCTGGCCCGGGCCGTGGCCGGATCCCTTGCCCGGAGCGGTGCCGGAGCCGTGGCCGGATCCCTGGTCGGGAACCTTGCCAGTGCCCTGACCGGGAGCCTTGCCCGGAGCCGTGCCCGAGCCCTGCCCCGGAACCTTGCCCGGGGCCTGACCGGGCCTCTGGCCGGGATCCTGGCCCGGGCCGTCGCCGGAACCCTTGCCCGGCGACTTGCCGGAACCGTGCTCGGAGCCCTGGTCGGGAACCTTGCCAGTGCCCTGACCGGGAGCCTTGCCCGGAGCCGTGCCCGAGCCCTGCCCAGGAGCCTCGCCCGGAGCCGTGCCCGACCCGTCGCCGGAGCCCTTGCCCGGCGCCTTGCCCGGCGCGTGGCCGGATCCCTGGTCGGGAGCCCTGTCCGTCTCCTGGCCCGGGGCGTCCTCCGGGGCACCCGGGATCTTGCCCGGGACCTGGCCGGTACCCTCGCCGGACCCGTTGCCCGGGGGCTTGCCCGGGCTTTCGCCGGAACCCCTGCCCGGGTCCTGGCCGGACTCCCGCCCGGGGACCCTGCCCGGGGCGCGGCCGGTACCGTCGCCCCGGCCCTCGCCCGTACCGTCGCCGGAGCCCTTGCCCGGGGCCTGGCCCGGACCGTCTCCGGAAGGGTCGTGCTTGCCCTGGTCGGCCCCTCGGCCGGGGGCCTTGTCGGGCGTGCCGCCCGGCTCCTGCGACCCGCGGCCCGTGTCCTTCTCCGGCACCCCCTCCGGGTCGTGCGGTACGGGCCGGGGTGCCTTGCCCGGGTGCTCACGCGGAGCCGTTCCTGAACCCTGCTCCGGCACGTTCGCGGGGTGATTGTCCCGGCCCGTGCCCGATCCCTTCTCCGGCTCCTTGCGGGGGGCCTCCCCCGGTTGCGTGCCCGGTCTCTTCTCCGGCTCCGGGCCGGGATACTTGTCCTGGCTCGGGCTCGGCCTGCCGCGCGGCTCCCCGGCAGGGGCCCGGCCCGGGGCGACGCCCGGGGCCGGGTCGGGGCGCCCGGGGTCCGTCGCCGGTTCGGTGTCCGTCCGGACCGTTCCCCCGTGGGCCGGCGGCAGGGCCGGGTACGGCGAGTCCGCGGTCCGGCCCGGCGGCGGCTCGACCTCGCGGTCGGACCGTCCCCGCGCCGCACCGCTCGGGCGCTCGTACCACGCCTTGCGGCCCGGGTCGTAGACCGTCACGGCCTTGACCGGCTTCGCAGCCGGCCTGACCGCGACCAGCTCGGCGGACCGGAAGGAGGACCACTCCTGCCCGCTGATCCGGGCCTTCCCCCGGACCGCGACCGGCGGCGTCAGAGGGTTGCCGCAGGCGCACCGGACCCGCGGTACACCGCGCCCGTCGACCAGTACGGACGTACCGGCCTGCAGGATCGCCTGGTAGCCGGTGGGCGCGTCGTTCTTGTACCCGTGGTTGGTGACCCGCGTGTCCCAGCCCAGCCGGACCGGCGTGAGCGACCGCAGGTAGGCCGGGATCCCCGTGGGGCGGACGCCCAGCGTGGCGGCGAAGGCGTTGCCCTTGTCCGTGTGTTCCCCGAGGAACTTGATCTGCTTCTCCACGTCACAGCTCGCGATGTTCCGGGTACCTCCGTAGAGCCCTGGGTGGCCGCCGTCGACCTCGAGGGTGCGCGCGCCGCCCGTACCGCCCTGCACGGTCCCGGTGGTCCCGGCCGCGCCGCCACCGGTCTCCTGTGACGCCGTGGCCGTCGAGGGGGTGAACGGATCGGGACCGGCTGCCGCGGCGGCCTCCAGGAAGACCTCTCCGCCGGCCGCGGTGTTGCCGCCCAGCACGGTGAAGCCGACGACCACCGCCGAGACCACGAGCGCCGCCGTGCTCGCGCTCACCACCGTCCTGCGCGAACGCCAGCGGCGCCGTGGCCGCCCGCCCCCACTGTCGGCCGGAGGCACGGAGGACCCCGACGGGTACGACGGAGGCGGTGGGGGTATCGGCGGCGGGGCCTCGGCCGCAGGCACGGGCTGCGGCTGCGAGCCCCTGCCCGACAGCGGACCGGGCGGCGGGCCGACGGGGTGCTCGGACGAAGAAGACGGAGGACTCATGACACTCGCCCCCTGACACGGGGCACCGGGACAACGATGGTGACTCGCATGCGCTCGCTCCTTCTGGCCGTCGACGCCTCCACATCCCGGAGGGGAATCTCGGAAACCGGCGCCGCGGACCGGAAGTCGGCGAAGAAGGCCCCGGACGGGACGTCTCTTCACCGGCGACGCCGATGGGGTCACGTATGAGGGTGAGCCCGTCCCCCGAGTAAGCCCCCCGCACCCGGGCGGCGTCATGTCGCGACCATTCGGGACTTGACAGAACCCGCCCGCGATCCTGCCGGGACCCGCAGCGACGGTTCCGCCCGAGGCACGGCCGCGGGCCGGCCCGCGACCAGGCGGACCGCCGCGATCGCCAGGACGTAGGGGTCGCTGCCGGCGGCCGGCAGGTGAGGGGTTTGCGGCCGCAGGGCCACCAGCGCCCGCTGGGCCGGGGGCCAGGCCTTCTCCAGCTTCGCCAGGAGGTCCTCGGCCATGCCGGGCGGCGCGGCGAAGGTTCGGTCTTGCTCAGCACCGCGACCGGTACGGGCGGGAGGCGGCCGCCGCGCTCGATCGCCGTGACTCCGCCGTCGATGTCGACCTGCTCGAACGCGGGGTCGGTGTCCCCTGTTGGCCTGTTGGCCTGGGTCCCCTGTTGGCCTGTTGGCCTGTTGACAGCCGAAAGTGTGAGTGGTTTATTACTCACATGACCACGGAACGACGACGCCAACTCTCCTCCGCCGAAGAGCGCCGCGAGACCGTCCTGCGGACGGCCATCGGGGCCTTCGCCGCACGCGGCTACTTCGGCACGACGACGACCGAGGTCGCCAAGGCCGCCGGGATCTCCCAGGCCTATGTCTACCGGCTGTTCCCGAACAAGGAAGCGCTGTTCACCGCGGTCGTCGAACGCTGCTTCTCCCGGGTGCGGGCCAGCCTCGAAGAGGGCGCCGCGCAGGCGCGGGGCAGCAGCCCCCAGGCGGTGCTGGACAGCATGGGCGACACGTACGCCCACCTGATCGCCGACAAGGACCTGCTGCTCGTCCTGACCCACGCCCAGGCGGCGGCCGTCTCCGAGGCCGCCGTGCGGGAGGCCGTGCGCGCGGGGTACGCCCGCATGGTGGAGTACGTGCGCGGCGCGTCGGGCGCGGCGGAGGCGGACGTCCAGCAGTTCTTCGCGACGGGCATGCTCTGTCACCTGCTCGTGTCGCTGGACGCGCACGAGGTGGACGCGCCCTGGTCCCGGACGCTCTCGGCCGGCATCCGGCACTACTGACGGGCGACGGCCGGGCGGACCCGCGCGGTCCGCCCTTCTTTCGAGCAACGAGTGAGTGGTCAACCACACATAGGAGAAGGCATGCTGGCCACACCGCCCCACCGTCAGACCCCCACGGCGACCCTCGCGGCCCTGGCCGCCGCCCAGTTCGCGGTCACCCTCAGCACCTCGATCGTGAACGTCGCCCTTCCCGCCGTGCGCGACGGGGTCGGACTGTCCGACGCCGGCATGTCCTGGGTCGTCACCGCGTACGGCCTCGCCTTCGGCGCCCTGCTGCTCCTCGGCGGCCGGGCGGCCGATCTCCTGGGGCGACGCCGCGTTCTCGTGGCCGGCCTCGCGCTCTTCGCCGTGGCGGCCGTCGCCGCAGGGCTGGCGAGCGCGCCCTGGATGCTCGTCACCGCCCGCACGGTCCAGGGCGTCGGCGCCGCCGCGCTCGCGCCCGCCGCCCTCTCCCTGGTCATGCGGCTCCACCCGCCCGGGCCGGCCCGCGCCAAGGCCCTCGGGGTCTGGGGCGCGGTGTCCGGGGCGGGCGGCGCCGCCGGGGTGCTGCTCGGCGGGATCCTCACCGAAGGCCCCGGCTGGCCCTGGGTGTTCCACGTCTCCGGCATCGGCGCGGCGCTGGTCCTGGCCGCGACCGTGCGCGTCGTACCGGCCGATCCGAAGGAGGTGGCCGACGGGCCCCGTCCGCGGCTCGACGCGGCCGGGGCGCTCACCGTCACCGCCGGCCTGGTGTCGCTCGTGTACGGGCTCACGGCCGCGGGCCGATCCGGCTGGAACGACCCCCTGGTCCTGGGCTCCCTCGCCGCGGCGACGGTCCTGCTCGCCCTCTTCGTCCTGGTCGAACGCCGCCACGCTGCCCCGCTCCTGCCGTCGGGGTTCCTCACCCGCGGTGCCGTGGGCCCGGCCAACCTCCTCATGGCGTTGGTCGGCGCGGTCTGGGTCGGCCTGTTCTTCTTCCTCCCCCTCTACCAGCAACAGGTCCTCGACGCGGGGCCGCTGGAGGCGGGACTCGCGCAACTCCCGCTGGCCGCGGCGAACATGCTCGGCTCCGGCCTGGCGCCCGTCCTCACCCGCCGCATCGGGCCGCACCGCACGCTCCTCGCCGGCCTGGTGACGCAGGCCGCCGGGTTCCTGTGGCTGGCCCGGATCACGGCGGACGGCACCTTCCTCACCCACCTGCTCGGCCCCGTGCTCCTCGTCGGAGCGGGCCTCGGCGTGGCCTTCGTACAGCTCACCGGGGCGGCCGTCAGCGGGGTGGAGCCCGCCGCCGCGGGACTGGCCGGCGGGCTGGTCAACACCACCCGCCAGATCGGCGGGGCGGTCGGCCTCGCCGTCCTGGGCACGCTCGCCGCCACCCGCACCGCCGCCGCGTCCGCCGAGTTGCCGCACACCGCGGCCCTCACCGAGGGGTACCGCGGCGCCTTCCTCCTCTCGGCCGCCGTCCTGGGCCTGGGGGCGGCCCTCACCCCGCTGCTCGCCCGCAGAACCCGGCCGGTGCGCACGCCCCACCCCACCGACGGCCACGTCCCCGACCCCGCTCCCCCGCCACCCGCCGTCCGCCGTACGGCCTGCCGAACCCGCTGATCACCTCACCGCAACCGAAGGAGCACCTGCCATGACCACGCACCCCACCACGGTCGACGCCGAAGCCCCCGTCGTCGTCCGTGTCGAGACCACCGTGCACGCCCCGCTCGGCACCGTCTGGGACCTGCACACCGACATCGCCGCCTGGGCCGACTGGAACGCGGACGTGGACCGGGTGGAGTACGCCGGCCCGCTGGTACCCGGGACCACGTTCCGCTGGCTCACCCACGGCCTCGACATCACCTCCACCGTCCACCAGGTCGTTCCCGGTGAGCGGATCGTCTGGGGCGGCCCGGCGCACGGCATCGACGGCATCCACGTCTGGACGTTCCGGGAGACGGCGCCGGGCGTCGTGACGGTCCGCACGGAGGAGTCCTGGAGCGGTGCGCCCGTCGAGGCCCGCCGGGCCGAGATGGAACACGTGCTGCGGCAGTCGCTGGAGGCCTGGCTCGCCGCTCTGCAGACCACCGCCGAGGCCGAGGCGGCGGCGGGAGCCCAGGCCGTGGCGAACGCCGCGGCCCGCGCCGCCGCCGGACGGGACTGACGCCCGCACCGCACGACCCCACGCCCCACGCCCGGCACCCCGCACCGCCCTGCTCCCCCTCCGTTCCGTTCCGCCGTCGCCCGAGAGTCGAGGAGACCGCCATGAGCAGCACCGCCAAGCCCTACCTGACCGGCCATTACACCCCCGTCGCCGACGAGATCACCGCCACCGGCCTCACCGTCGAGGGCACCATCCCGCCCGAGCTGACCGGCCGCCTCATCCGCAACAGCCACAACCCGAAGCCGGGGATCACCCCCACCCACTGGTTCAAGGGCAGCGGCATGGTCCACGGCATCCGGCTCCGCGACGGCCGCGCCGAGTGGTACCGCAACCGCTGGGTCCACACCCCCGCCCTGGACGGCGCCCCCTACATGACCGACAAGGGCCCCGACCTCACCGCCAGCACGGCCGGCACCCACGTCATCGAACACGCCGGCCGGCTCCTGGCCCTGAGCGAAGCGGCCCTGCCCTTCGAACTGACGGCCAATCTGGAAACCGTCGGGGCCTACGACTTCGGGGGCAAGCTGACCTCGGCGATGACCGCCCACCCGAAGGAGGACCCGGTCACGGGCGAGCTGCACTTCTTCGCCTCCTCCCCCTTCCCGCCGTACCTGATCCATCACGTCGCCTCCGCCGACGGGAAAGTGCTGGAGAGCCAGGAAGTGCCGGGCGCGAGCGCTGCGCTCAAGCACGATTTCGCCCTCACCGAGCACTACGTGGTCTTCCTGGAGGGCTCCGTGACCTTCGACCCGACCGAGCACTCGGGCATCCCGTACGGCTGGGACGACGAGCAGATCTCCCGGGTCGGCGTCATGCCGCGCACCGCGGCGGGCACCGGCGGCCGGGCCCGTGAGATCCGCTGGATCGAGATCGGGCAGGGCTACGGCATGCACTTCGCCAACGCCTACGAGGACCGGTACGGCCGCGTGGTCGTCGAGGGCCCGAGCGTGGGCCGGGACGGCTGGCGGCGCTCGTGGAACTGGTGGGTCGGTGCCGAGGACCGCGGGGCCGAACCCAACTCCGGTTCGCGCAGCACCCGCTGGACCGTCGACCTGGCGGCCGGATCCGTCCAGGAGGAGGTGACCGACGACCTCACCGTGGAGTTCCCCACGATCAACGACGCGTTCCTCGGCATCGAGCACCGCTACCAGTACGCCCTCGCCTTCCCGGACGACCTGGGGATCGCCGCCCACACCCTCGTCAAGTACGACCGCACCACCGGCGCCCGGCAGCTGCTGCCGTTCGCCGCGGGCCGGCTCCCGAGCGAGGCCGTGTTCGTACCCGCCGAGGGCGCGGACGCCTCACAGGAGGACGCCGGGTACCTGCTGACGGTGGTCAGCGACCTGAACGCGGACGCCTCGCAGCTGCTCGTCCTGGACTCCTCCGACCTGACGGTCCCCCCGGTCGCCACCATCCACCTGCCGCGCCGGGTCCCGGCCATGATCCACGGTTCCTGGATCCCCGACGCCACCGCCTGATCCCGTCCACAGGGCGCCGCGCCGGGTGAGCCGCGTCTCACCTGGGCGGCGCCGCTTGTCTATGCAACGAGTTGCATAGCAGGATCGGGGCATGGCGCTCGAACACGCGATCCTCGTCTCCCTGCTGGAGAAGCCGGGCTCCGGCTATGAGCTGGCCCGCCGGTTCGAGCGGTCGATCGGCTACTTCTGGACCGCCACGCACCAGCAGATCTACCGCGTGCTCAAGCGCATGGAGAGCGACGGCATGCTCGCCGTCCGTACGGTCCCGCAGCAGGGCCGGCCGGACAAGAAGGAGTATTCGGCCGCGGCCCCCGGCCGGGCCGCCCTCGCGCAGTGGCTGCACGAGCCGATCGAGCCCGAGAGCCTGCGGCACGACCTGGCCGTGAAGATCCGCGGGGCCGCCTTCGACGATCCGGCCTCCCTGATCCGCGAGGTCGAACGGCACCAGCAGGCGCACCGCGACCGCCTCGCCCGCTATCTCGCCGGTGAACTGCGCGACTTCACCGGACCCGACGCCCCGGCCCCGCTCGACGCCGGCCGGGAACTCCAGCACGTCGTGCTGCGCGGGGGGATCGCTCAGGAGCGGATGACGATCGCCTGGCTGGACGACGTCCTGGCCACCCTCCACCGGCTCGGCCGGACGGCGCCGCCCGTGAACGGCTGAGCCGCAACCCGGCCGTCCCCCTCATCCTCTCCTCCTCCCTCCGCGCAGCCGCGCGAACCTCGACTCCGACCCCTCGGAAGGTGATCCGCAGTGTCCGACCCTCTGCTGTTCCACCCGCACACCTACGACCCCGCCCACTTCGACCCGGAGACCCGCAGGCTGCTGCGCGCCACCGTCGACTGGTTCGAGGCCCGCGGCAAGCGGCGGATCATCGAGGACTACCGCACCCGTGCCTGGCTGGCCGACTTCCTCGCCTTCTCCGCCAAGGAGGGGCTCTTCGCGACCTTCCTGACCCCGGCCTCCGCCGCCGGTGAGGACGAGCCGGACAAGCGCTGGGACACCGCACGGATCGCGGCCCTCAACGAGATCTTCGGCTTCTACGGCCTCGACTACTGGTACGCCTGGCAGGTCACCGTCCTCGGGCTCGGCCCCGTCTGGCAGAGCGACAACGCCGCCGCCCGCGGGCGTGCCGCGCAACTCCTGTCGGAGGGCGAGGTGTTCGCCTTCGGCCTGTCCGAGAAGACCCACGGCGCCGACATCTACTCCACCGACATGCTGCTGGCGCCCACCGGCGACGGCGGCTTCCGCGCCAGCGGCTCCAAGTACTACATCGGCAACGGCAACGCCGCCGGCCTGGTCTCCGTCTTCGGCCGCCGCACCGATGTCGAGGGCCCCGACGGCTACGTCTTCTTCGCCGCCGACAGCCGGCACCCGGCGTACCGGCTCGTGAAGAACGTCGTCGACTCCTCCAAGTACGTCAGCGAGTTCCGCCTGGAGGACTACCCGGTCACCGCCGAGGACGTCCTGCACACCGGGCGCGCCGCCTTCGACGCCGCGCTCAACACCGTCAACGTCGGCAAGTTCAACCTGTGCACCGCCTCCATCGGCATCTGTGAGCACGCGATGTACGAGGCCGTCACGCACGCGCACAACCGGATCCTCTACGGCCGGCCCGTCACAGCCTTCCCGCACGTGCGCCGGGAGCTGGCCGACGCCTACGTCCGCCTCGTCGGGATGAAGCTGTTCAGCGACCGCGCCGTCGACTACTTCCGCTCCGCCGGCCCCGACGACCGCCGTTACCTGCTCTTCAACCCGATGACCAAGATGAAGGTCACGACGGAGGGCGAGAAGGTCATCGACCTGATGTGGGACGTGATCGCCGCCAAGGGCTTCGAGAAGGACAACTACTTCGCCCAGGCCGCCGTCGAGATCCGCGGGCTGCCGAAGCTGGAGGGCACGGTCCACGTCAACCTGGCGCTGATCCTCAAGTTCATGCGCAACCACCTGCTGGCGCCGGCCGAGTACGAGCCCGTTCCGACGCGCCTCGACGCGGCCGACGACGACTTCCTGTTCCGGCAGGGTCCGGCCCGCGGCCTGGGCTCCGTGCGGTTCCACGACTGGCGTCCGGCGTACGACGCCTACGCGGCCGTGCCGAACGTCGCACGATTGCGCGAACAGGCCGATGCGCTGGCCGAGTTCGCGGCGACCATGGCACCGGACGAGGCGCAGGGCCGCGATCTGGACTTCCTCCTCTCCGTGGGACAGCTGTTCGCCCTGGTCGTGCACGGACAGCTGATCCTGGAGCAGGCCCGCCTGACGGATCTGGACGAATCCGTGCTGGACGAGCTGTTCTCGGTGCTCGTGCGCGACTTCTCCCAGCACGCGGTGGAACTGCACGGCAAGGACTCCAGCACGCCGGAGCAGCAGACCTGGGCTCTGGAGGCGGTCCGCCGCCCGGTCGTCGACGAGGCCCGCTCGGCCCGCGTATGGGCCCGTGTCGAGGCCCTCTCCGGCGCGTACGAGATGGCCCAGTAGCCGCACCGCCCCCGGCGGTCCCCACGACCCCGTCGTGCGGACCGCCGGGGGACCGCGGGACCGGGCCGGGGACGCCGGTCAGTGCAGGGACTCGGCCGGGGGACGCTCGCGGAGGGCGCCGTAGGCGATGAAGTACGCCGGGACGCGGTTCAGCCAGGGTGATTCGGTGATGAGTTCCGTCATCCGCTTGGCCCTTCGGGGGTCTCCGAACGCGGTGCGGCCGGCGAGAAGGGGCTCGAACACCTGGGCGTGGGCCAGGCGCTGGAGGCCCTGGGTCGCCACGGTGGTGGGCCAGCGGCGGTACTGGACGCGGCGCACGTCGTACAGTCCCACCCTGCCCTCGCGCAGCGGGCGCACGAGGTGGCGGGCCGCGGCGACCGCGTCCTGCACGGCGAGGTTGATGCCGATGCCGCCCACGGGGGACATCGCGTGGGCGGCGTCGCCGATGCACAGCAGACCGGGCCGGTGCCAGCGGCGCAGCCGGTCCAGTCGTACGTCGAGCAGTTTCACCTCGTCCCAGGAGGTGACGGCGTGGGTCCGGTCGGCCAGCCAGGGCGCTGCCTCCGCGAAGCGGGTCATGAAGCGCTCCAGGCCTTCGGCGCGGCGCTCGGCGTCGGTTCCCTTCGGGATGAGCGCGGCGCACTGCCAGTAGTCGCCGCGGTCGATGAGCGCGGTGAAGAACCTGTCGCCGAGGCCGCCCACGAGCCCGCTGGGGTCGTCCTCGTGCCGCGGCACGCGGAACCACCAGGCGTCCATGGGGCACGGGAAGTGTTCCAGGCCGAGTTCTGGCAGGGCCCTGGCCAGTGAGCCGCGGCCGTCGCAGGCCACGGTCAGGGTGGCCCGGAGTTCGCCGGTGGCGCCGTCCGCAGTGCGGTAGCGCACGCCGTTCACCCGTCCGCCCTCGATGAGGAAACCGGTCGCCTCGGTGTCCATGCGCAGGTGGAAGGTGGGTTCGCGGCGCGCCTCGTCGGCGAGGAGGTCGAGGAGGTCCCACTGGGGCACCATGGCGATGTAGTTGTACGTGCCGCGCAGGGCGCCGATGTTCCCGACGGTGACCAGGGACCGGTCCGGTCCGATGGGCAGCTGCACCGTGGTGACGCGGCGCTGCGGCAGCCGGGCGAAGCGCTCGGCGAGGCCGATGTCGTCCAGCAGCGACAAGGTGCTGGGGTGCACGGTGTCGCCGCGGAAGTCGCGCAGGAAGTCGCCGTGCTTCTCCAGCACCGTCACCTCCACCCCGGCGCGGGCCAGCAGCAGGGCCAGCACCATTCCGGCCGGGCCGCCCCCCACCACGCAGCAGGTCGTTCGCTCCACGGCAACCACTCCCTTCGTGGAGATCGGGCGATCCCCAGGGGACGTATACCGCACCGGGGGCGGCCGTCCCGGCGGAACACCCGCTCCCGGGTCCCGCGTAGGCTCGACCCGTGTCAGCCTCCCGTCTCCACCGCGTCGCCGTCCTCGTCCTCGAAGGCGCGAAGCCGCTCGACGTCGGCATCCCCGCCCAGGTCTTCACCACCCGCGCGAGCATGCCCTACGAGGTACGGGTGTGCGGCGCGGCGCCCGGGCTGGTGGCCGGCGGCGACGGTCTGTCGTACCACGTGACGCACGGCCTCGACGCCCTCGCGTGGGCCGACATCGTCTTCGTCCCCGGCTACCGCTTCCCGGACCGTGAGGACCCTCCGCGGCCCGTCATCGACGCGCTGGTCGCCGCGCACGAGGGGGGCGCACGGCTCGCCGCGATCTCGACGGGCGCGTTCGCGCTCGCCGCGACGGGCCTGCTCAATGGGAAACGCGCGACGACGCACTGGCACTACGCCCGGGCGCTCATGGCCAAGCACCCGCTCGTCCGGGTCGACGAGAACGTCCTGTTCGTCGACGAGGGCAGCGTCCTGACCTCGGCGGGCGCCGCCTCCGGCATCGACCTGTGCCTGCACATCCTGCGCAGCGATCTCGGCGTGGCCGCCTCCAACCATGCGGCGCGCCGCCTGGTCGCCGCCCCGTACCGCAGCGGCGGTCAGGCGCAGTACGTGCCGCGCAGCGTGCCCGAGCCGCTCGGCGAGCGGTTCGCCGCCACGCGCGAGTGGGCGCTGATCCGGCTCGGGGAGCCCCTGACGCTGGAGTCCCTCGCCCGGCACGCCGGGGTGTCGCCCCGTACGTTCTCGCGTCGGTTCGCGGAGGACACCGGGTACACGCCGATGCAGTGGGTCATGCGTGCCCGCGTCGACGTGGCCCGTGAGCTGCTCGAACGCTCCCAGCGAGGGGTCGAGCAGATCGCCGCCGACGTCGGCCTGGGCACCGGTGCGAACCTGCGGCTGCACTTCCAGCGGATCCTGGGGACCACCCCGACCGAGTACCGGCGCACCTTCACGAAGGGTGAATAGGGCCGTGAGGATCCCGCCACCCCGCCTTGGCGAGATCCTTTTGAACAGTGGCGATCACGCCGCTGTCACGGGCGGGCGCGGGCGGCGAACCTGATGGCGAACGAAAGGGACTCGCTCATGACTCGCATCGCCATCAACGGATTCGGCCGCATCGGACGCAACGTGCTGCGCGCGCTGCTCGAACGCGACAGTGACCTCGAGGTCGTCGCCATCAACGACCTCACCGAGCCGAAGGCCCTCGCGCGGCTGCTGGCGTACGACAGCACCTCCGGCCGGCTCGGCCGCCCGGTGACCGTCGAGGGGAACACCCTGGTGGTCGACGGCCGCCGGATCACGGTGCTGGCCGAGCGCGAGCCGGAGCAGCTGCCGTGGGGCGAGCTCGGCGTCGACATCGTGCTGGAGGCCACCGGCCGCTTCACGTCGGCGGACGCCGCCCGCGCCCACCTGAAGGCGGGAGCGAAGAAGGTCCTGGTCAGCGCCCCCTCGGACGGTGCCGATGTCACGCTGGCGTACGGCGTGAACACCGACGCCTACGACCCGGCCGTGCACACGATCGTCTCGAACGCGTCCTGCACGACCAACGCGCTCGCCCCGCTGGCCGCGGTGCTCGACGAGCTCGCCGGCATCGAGCACGGCTTCATGACCACGGTGCACGCCTACACGCAGGAGCAGAACCTGCAGGACGGCCCGCACCGCGACCCCCGCCGCGCCCGCGCGGCCGGCGTCAACATCGTCCCGACCTCCACGGGCGCCGCGAAGGCGATCGGCCTGGTGCTGCCGCAGCTCGACGGCAAGCTGCAGGGCGACTCGATCCGCGTACCGGTCCCGGTGGGCTCCATCGTGGAGCTCAACACGACCGTCTCCCGCGAGGTGACGCGCGAGGAGATCCTGGAGGCGTACCGCGCCGCGGCCGAGGGCCCGCTGGCCGGCGTGCTGGAGTACTCGGACGACCCGCTGGTGTCCTCCGACATCACCGGCAACCCCGCCTCGTCGATCTTCGACTCGGAGCTCACCCGCGTCGAGGGCCGCCACGTCAAGGTCGTCGCCTGGTACGACAACGAGTGGGGCTTCTCGAACCGCGTGATCGACACCCTCACGCTCCTGGCCGCGGGCTGAGCAGCCGCCCCGCCGTCAGTGACCCGCGCTCCGGCCGGCCCCTCGGGCCGGCCGGAGCGTGCCGTTTCCACCGCCGCCGTCGCGAGGTCCGCGTCCGGAGGTCCTGCGTCAGAAGTCCCCGTAGCGCATGCGGCCCAGGGCCGTCATCGGCCGGTCGTGGGCGGCGACCGGGGCCGGGAGGCACGTGGAGCCCGTGAGGTAGCGGTCCACGGCGGCGGCCGCCGCCCGGCCCTCGGCGATGGCCCACACCACGAGTGACTGCCCGCGGCCCGCGTCGCCCGCCACGAACACCCCCGGCGCGCGCCCGCCGCACGCCGCGAAGCCGGCGTCCCGCGCGAAGTTGCCGCGCTCGTCGAGCTCCAGCCCCAGCTGTTCGCGCAGGCCGCCCGCCCGCTCAGGGCCGCAGAAGCCGAGGGCCAGCAGGACCAGCCCGGCCGGGAGGACCCGCTCCGTGCCCGCCAGGGGGCTGCGGCCCACCGGCTCGACGGCGGTCAGGTGCAGGGCCCGTACCCGGCCCGAGGCGTCCCCGTCGAAGCGCAGGGTGGCGCAGGCGAACAGCCGCGGATCGCGGCCCTCGCGCCCGCGCGCCTCGTCGTGGGCGTGGGAGATCCGGTACGTCTTCGGGTACACCGGCCAGGGCTCCTCGGCGGTGCGGTCCGGGCCGGGCTCCGGGTTGATGTCGAGCTGGACCACCGAGATCGCGCCCTGCCGCAGGGCGGTCCCCAAGCAGTCGGAGCCGGTGTCGCCGCCTCCGACGATGACGACGTGCCGGCCTTCGGCCGTGATGGGCGACTGCGCCCAGTCGCCCTCCCGGACCCGGTTCGCGCAGGTCAGGTAGTCCATGGCCTGGTGGATTCCGTGCAGCTCGCGGCCGGGGACGGGCAGTTCCCTGCGTTCGCCGGCTCCGACCGCGACGACGACGGCGTCGCACCGGCCCCGCAGCGCGGCGGCATCGGTCGCTCCCGCCATGGCCGTGCCCTCGGCGCCGCCCACGTCCTGTCCCGTGACGAACACCGTGCCCTCGGCCCGCATCTGCTCGATCCGGCGGTCCAGGTGTGCCTTCTCCATCTTGAACTCGGGAATGCCGTAGCGCAGCAGGCCACCGATCCGGTCGGCCCGCTCGTGGACCGTGACCGCGTGCCCGGCCCGGGTCAGCTGCTGCGCGGCGGCCAGCCCGGCCGGCCCGGAGCCTATGACGGCCACGGTCCTGCCGCTGTGCCGCTCCGGCGGGCTCGGCGTCATGTAGCCGCGCCGCAGTCCCTCGTCCACGATCGTCTGCTCGACGTTCTTGATGGTCACCGGGTCCGCGTTGATCGTGAGGACGCAGGCGTCCTCACAGGGGGCGGGACAGAGGCGTCCGGTGGCCTCCGGGAAGTTGTTGGTGGCGTGCAGCCGGTCGTAGGCCGCGCGCCAGTCGGCGTGGGCGGCGTACGCGTTCCACTCGGGTATGAGGTTCCCGAGGGGGCAGCCGGTGTGGCAGAAGGGGATTCCGCAGTCCATGCAGCGGTCGGCCTGCCGGGAGACGAGCGGCAGCAGCGCCTGGCCCGCGTGGACCTCGCGCCAGTCGCCCAGCCGTTCCTCGACGGGGCGGGCCGGGACGGGCTCGCGGGGGATCCTGAGGAAGCCGAAGGGATCGGTCACTCGCCGCCTCCCTGGATCGTTCGCGGCGGGGTGTACGGGGGTGCGCACCGCGGTCCCGGCGCGCGCGTGAAGTGGCGGTCCGACCAGGTTACGCCGCCCGGGTGGCGGGTGCGCAGGGCGCGCGGCCCTGCGCACCCGCTGTGGTCACCCCCGCAGCAGGGCGCAGACGAAGTCCTCCTGGATCTCCCGGACCCGCGCGAGCAGCTCGGGGTTGTTGGTCAGGGAGGTCTGGGTGGTGATCGAGAAGGTCAGCGAGCGCTCGCCGTCCGCCGTGGCCGCCGCCAGCTGCGTGTAGCCGGGGGTGTTGCCGGTGTGGCCGTACACCGTGCCGCAGCGGGTGGTGTAGCGGTAGATGGCCAGGCCCGCCTCGGTGCGGCCGGGGCCGGGGGGCTGGGACAGGGCGCCGGGGATGAACGTGAACTGTTGCCGGCGGGTGCGCTCCGAGAGGAGGGCGCCGCCCGCGTACCCCCGGATGAAGGCGGTCAGGTCCTTCGGCGTCGAGACGATGCCGCCCGCGGCCCAGGCCCCCGAGGCGCTCACGGCCTCGCTGACGTCGACGGGCCCCTCCTGCGGGTCGATCTGGTAGCCGTGGAGGAAGGGCTCGGGCAGCCGGTAGCCCTGGGGGAGGCTGGTGTCGGTCAGTCCCAGCGGCTGGTACACGAGCTCACGCAGCAGCGTCTCGTACCGGCGTCCGGTGGCGGCCTCGGCCATCAGCGCGACGGCGATGTTGTCGGAGTTGGAGTACAGGTAGCGGCTGCCCGGCTCGAATTCGAGGTCCTCGTCGGCCACGAACTCCAGCAGGCGCCGGGAGTCGAAGTGGTGGCGGGTGTCCTCGCTGACGATGTCGATGAACGGCTGGGAGGCCGAGTAGTCCGGCAGTCCGCTGGTGTGGTTGAGCAATTGACGCAGCGTCACCTCGTGCCACGCTTCCGGCTGCTCGGGCAGCACCTCGCCGATCGTGTCGTCCAGGTGCAGCCGGCCGCGGTCGACGAGGCTCAGGGCCACCGCTCCGCTGAAGGCCTTGGCGACGCTGGCGATCCGCATGTGGTCGGTCGCCCTCGGCGGCCGGCCGCTCTCCACGTCGGCCACGCCCGCGCGGTAGACCCTGGTGCGGTCCCCGTCGCGCAGAACGGCGATGACCCCGGGGGGTCCGTCCGGGCGCCCGACCAGTTCCCGCAGCTCCTGGCGGAGGGCCGCTCCGCGGTCCGGCGGCGGGTTGCGGTCCGCCGCGGCCTGCGCCGGCAGTACGGAGGCGCCGAGCAGGGCGCCGCACACCGCGGTCGCGGCGGCCAGGCGCAGCGACGGGCGGATCCGGCGGGAGTGGCCGTACGGGCGTGGGGACACGGCGGAAACCTCCAGGGGGAGACACGAGCGCGGTGGCCCACGATGGCAGGAGCCGAGGTGACGCCCCGGCAGGCACGGCCGCGCACGGGCGCGCCGTGGCCCATCCGGCCCTGACGGATCCACCCGTCCCCGTACCCGAAACCCTCCGGGCTGACCTTCCCTTCATTGCACATTCATGAACAGAACCTCACATTCGAAGGCGATAAGGCCGATTCGATCTACGATCCACCCATCCCTTCCTTTGGCTCACCCTCTGCACATGGATCACACAATGATTTCTGCACTGCCGCGTCGGCGTACCCTCATCGCCGCTTCCGCCGCCACCGTCCTCGCGCTCCTCGTGTCCGGCTGCGGCGTCGGCGGAGGGGAAGCCCACCGCATCAGGGTCGGAGTGTCCGGCGACTCGCCGGAGTGGGACGTCCTCGCCAAGGAGGCCGCGAAGGAGGGCCTCACCGTCGAGACGGTCGTGTTCGACGACTACTCGCTGCCCAACAAGGCCCTCAGCGCGGGCGACATCGAGCTCAACGCCTTCCAGCACCTGGTCTTCCTCGCCCAGTCGAACACCGAGAACAAGACCGACATCGCCCCCATCGCCGCGACCACCGTGGTCCCCCTGGGCCTCTACTCCCGCACGCACAAGCAGCTCGCGGACCTCCCCGACCGGGCCGAGATAGCCCTGCCCAACGACCCCGCCAACCAGGGACGCGCACTGCGCGTACTGGAGCAGGCCAAGCTCCTCGAACTGCGTCCGGAGGCGGGCCTCTTCGCCACCCCCGACGACATCACCGCCAACCCCCGGCACCTCAGGCTCACCCCGGTCAACGCCCAGCAGACCCCGCGTACGCTCCAGGACGCCGATGCAGCCGTCATCAACGACGGCGTCGCCGAACTCGCCGGGATCAAGGCCGACACCGCCCTGTACAAGGACGACCCCGCCGCCCCGCAGTCCGTGCCCTACCTCAACGTCATCGCCGCCCGCGCGGACCAGAAGGACAACGAGGACTACCGGAAGATCGTGGAGCTGTACGCCTCCCGGGCCGTGCAGGACGAGGTCCGCCGCACCAGCAACGGCACCGCGCACCACGTCGAGCTGCCCGCCGCCGACCTCCAGGCCGAGGTCGCCCGCATCCAGAAGCAGCTGAAGCGATGACCGCCGCCGTGGAACTGCGCAACGTCGCCAAGGAGTTCCCGGGCGGGGCGCGCGCCGTCGACGGCGTCAGCCTCTGCGTGGAGGCCGGCACCGTCTTCGGCGTGGTCGGCCACAGCGGTGCGGGGAAGTCCACACTGCTGCGCCTCGTCAACGGCCTGGAGGAACCGACCTCGGGCAGTGTGCTGCTGGACGGGCAGGACCTGTCCGCGCTCGGTGAGCGCCGGCTGCGCCCCGTCCGCCGCGAAATCGGCATGATCTTCCAGCAGTTCAACCTGTTCCGCTCGCGCACCGTCCTGGGCAACGTGCTCTACCCGCTGCGCCTGGCCGGCATGGACCGGGCCTCGGCCCGGGCCCGCGCCGAGGAGACCCTCGAGTTCGTCGGCCTGGCCGGGCACGGCGGGCGCTACCCCGAACAGCTTTCGGGCGGACAGCGCCAGCGCGTCGGCATCGCCCGCGCGCTCGCCACCCGCCCGAAGGTCCTGCTGTGCGACGAGGCGACCTCCGCCCTGGACCCGCAGACCACCGGCGAGGTCCTCGCCCTGCTGGGCCGCGTCAACCGGGAGCTGGGCGTCACGATCCTCCTGATCACCCACGAGATGGAGGTCGTACGGACCCTGTGCGACCGGGTCGCCGTCATGGAGGACGGCAGGGTGGTCGAGAGCGGCGAGGTGTACGAGGTCTTCGCGCGGCCCCGGCACGCGACCACCGCCGCCTTCGTGCGCTCCGAGCGGCACAGCGAGCCGGACGCCGCGCTCCTGAAACGGTTGCGCGCCCGCCACCCGGGGCGCCTGGTCACACTGCCCGTTGCCGACGGCGGCCCCGCCCTGGACGGTCTCTCGGAGCTCGTGCGGCTCCACGGGGTCGACTTCACGCTCGTGTACGGCGGTGTCGGCGAGGTCCGGGGACGGCCCCTGGGCAGCGTGACCGTGGAACTGCGCGGGAAGCCCGCGGCGGTCGACGCCGTCGTCGCCGGGCTGTCCGTACCCGCCCGGGTGGAAGCGGGTGCCCGATGAAGGCCGACTGGAGCACCTTCTGGCCCAAGGTCCTCGACGCCACCGGCGAGACCGTCTACATGGTGCTGATCACGCTGGCGCTGTCGACCGTCGGCGGACTGGCGGTGGGGCTCGCGCTGTACGCCACCCGCAAGGGCGGTGTCCTGCCCAACCGGTTCGTGCACGCGGTCCTGGGCACGCTCATCAACATCATCAGGCCCGTCCCGTTCATCATCGCGATCGTCGCCCTCGCCCCGGTCACCCGCGAGGTGGTCGGCACGATGATCGGCACCAACGCCGCGGTCTTCCCGATGACGGTCGTTGCGACCTTCGGGGTCGCCCGCATCGTGGAGTCCAACCTGCTCGCCGTCGAACCCGGGGTGATCGAGGCGGCCCGGTCCATGGGCGCGAGCCCCCTGCGGATCCTGCTCACCGTCCTCGTCCCCGAGGCGCTCGGCCCGCTGGTACTGGGGCTGACCTTCATGCTCGTGGCACTGATCGACTTCTCGGCGGTGGCCGGCACGGTCGGCGGAGGCGGCGTGGGCAACCTGGCGATGACCTACGGATACCTGCGCTTCGACACCTCGGTGATGGTCGTGACGGTGCTGGTCCTGATCGCCCTCGTCCAGTCGGCGCAGCTCTTGGGCAATGTGGTGTCCCGCAAGGTGCTCCGCCGCTGACCCGGGTCCCTTTCGCCGGGGAGGGTTTCAGGTCGCCCCGATTGAGCAGGCGTCTGACGACCGGACCCGATCGATCGGAGGCATGTCGCATGGCGGGCGAGGGCAAGGAGCAGGATGTGGTGGCGGCGATCCTGAAGGACCACCGCACGATGGAGGAGCTGTTCCGCCGGATGCGGAGCGTCGAGGCCGACCGTGAGGCGGCCAGGGACCAGTTCTCGGCGCTGCTCATCGCACACGGCGAGGCCGAGGAGGCCGAGGTCTACAGCGCGCTCAAACGCTTCAGGGGCGTCGACGACGACGAGGTCGAGCACGGCGAGGAGGAACACGCCGAGGGCAACGAGGCCCTGCTGAAGCTCTTGGAGGTGGACGACGTCGGCTCCGACGAGTGGGACGAACGCCTGGAGGACCTCGTGAAGGCGATCACCCACCACCTGGACGAGGAGGAACGGACCATCCTCAACGGCGCCCGGGAGAGCGTCCCGGACGAGCGCCGGGCCGAGCTGGGCGCCGCCTTCCTGGCGGAGCGGGAGAAGCAGCTCGCGTCGGACTGCGGCAGCATCGAGAACGTGCGCAAGATCGTCGGCAAGTGACGGTGACGGCCCCCGGCCGGGCTCTCAGAGGGACGGCCCTCGACGAGTTCCGCGCCGGGGAGCTGTGCGAACCGCGTGCCGGGAGTGACCGGTCTGCCGCGGCGGCGTCCGCTGCCGACGCGCACGCAACGGGTTCCGTGAGGCGGCCGGGAGCGGGCACCGCGTCGTCGAAGGGACCCGCGGAGGTGTCTCGCCGGTCAGCCGCAGGGACTGACCGGGCACCCCTCAAGGGCCCGCGCATGTGCGCACGTCGACACCGGCCGCCCGTAAGCAGAGGGTGTCCCGTACGCAGAGGGCGGAGGGGGCGACCGGCGGGGGCGCGGGCAGCCGGAGCGGTCGGCTGCCCGGGGTGATCGAGCCCAGGACGCGGGGGCCCGCGGCGCCGGTGCAGCCGGGCGCGTTGCCCGGCAGCCCGTGCAGCGTCAGGTACCCGAGCACGGCGAACGCGTACGCCTCCTTTGCGGCGGCGGGCAGCCCGAGCTCCTCCGAGGTGCGCAGCCGTGTGCCGGCCAGCTCGGCACGGAGCATCGCCGTGAGGGTCGGGTTGCGCACCCCGCCTCCCGAGGCGAAGACCTCGGTGGCTCCCAGCGGCCGCAGCGCGTCGGCGACGGTCCGGGCGGTGAGGCACGTGAGCGTGGCGACCAGGTCCTGCGGCGGGATCTGCCCGAACTCGGCCAGGCTGGACCGGAGATACCCCTCGTGGAAGAGTTCCTTGCCCGTCGTCCGCGGCGGCGGCAAGCGGTAGTACGGCTCGCCGAGCATGCGTCGCAGCAGGCCTTCGTGTACGCGCCCGGAGGCCGCGAGAGCGCCGTCCTCGTCGTACGCGAGGCGCCCGCCGCTCAGTTCGCGTACGGCGGCGTCGATGAGCGCGTTGCCCGGGCCGGTGTCGAAGGCCACGGGGTCCGCGTTCTGGGGCACGACGGTGACGTTGGCGATGCCCCCGATGTTCAGGGCGGCCGGTACGCCGGGGCGGCCGCGCAGCAGCATCAGGTCGATCAGGCTGACCAGCGGCGCGCCCTGCCCGCCGGCGGCGACGTCCCGGGGCCGGAATCCGGAGACGACGGGGTGGCCGGTGGCCTCGGCGATCCAGGCGGGTTCGCCGAGCTGCAGGGTGCCGTGCACCTGCCCGTCGGCCGCCCAGTGGTAGACGGTCTGCCCGTGGGAGGCGACCAACTCGGCCCGGCCCGCACACAGTTCGCTGTCGGCCCGGACGGCGAGCCGGCCGAAGGCCTGCCCGATCCGGGTGTCGAGCCGGCATACGTCGGCGAGGCTGGTGGCGGCGGGGGGCAGGGCCTCGGCGAGCGCGGTCCGCAGGTCCGCCGGGTAGGGCTCGCTGACCATGCCCAGCGGGGTGAGGTGCAGTGCGCCGTCCCCGGGCCGGTGCCCGAGGTCGCAGGCGGCGGCGTCGACGGCGTCGTACGAGGTCCCGGACATCAGGCCGATCACCCTCATCGCAGCGGCTCCCGGTGGTCGTCGGCGCGCAGGGTCAGCAGCGCCGGCGCGCTGAGGGCGCAGGCGGTGGCGGCGTAGAGGGCGGGGACGGCGGTGCTTCCGGTCCGGGCGGTGAGTGCGGTGACGAAGAGCCCCGCGCAGCCGGAGAACACGGCGTTGGCGAGGGCGTAGGAGAGCCCGAGTCCGGTACAGCGGACGCGTCGTGGGAACATCTCGGCCAGCATGGCCGGTCCGGGTCCGGCGAGCAGGCCGACCAGCGCGCCGGCCGCGAGCACGGCTGCGGCCCTGGCCTGCGGGGACGCCCCGGGCGACTGGAGCACGTGCAGGAGGGGGAAGGCGGACACGGCGACGCCGAGTGCGCCGCCGAGCAGGACGGGGCGCCGCCCGACGCGGTCGCTGAGCAGGCCCGCGGGCAGGATCGACGCGGCGAAGCCGAGGTTGACGAGGGTGGTGGCCAGCAGGGCGTCCCGGAAGGACGCCCCCAGGGCGGACTGCAGGTGGGACGGCAGGACGACGAGGAAGGTGTACCCGGCCGCCGACCAGCCCATGATCCTCCCGATGCCGAGCCCGACGGCGCGCACCTGCTCCCGTACGGTGGTCGTCCAGGCCGGGGCCGTCGCCTCGTCCGCCGTCCCGGCCGTGCCCGGCGCGGGCGGGGAAGCGCCCGGTGGTTCCTCCAGCGCCGTACGCAGCCACAGCGCGACCAGCCCGAGGGGCAGGGCCAGCAGGAACGGGATCCGCCACCCCCACGCGTACAGCGCCGCGGCGGGCAGGACCGTCGCCAGGGCGGCGGCCGTTGCGGCGCCGGCCAGCAGGCCGAGGGCCACGGTGAAGGACTGCCATGCGCCGTAGAGGCCGCGGCGGCCCGGTGGCGCGTACTCCACCATCATGGACACCGCGCCGCCGAACTCGCCTCCGGCGGACAGCCCTTGCACGACGCGCAGGAACGTGAGCAGCCACGGGGCCGCGGCACCGATGTCGGCGCGCGTGGGCAGGAGCCCGATCAGGGTGGTGGCGAGCGTCATGAGGCCGATGACGAGGACGAGGGTGGGACGGCGGCCGAAGCGGTCGCCGATGCGGCCGAACAGGAGGGCGCCGACGGGCCGGAAGAAGAAGGCGAGGGCGAACGAGGCGTACGTGGCGACCAGCGCCTCGACACCACCCCCCGGGCCCTCCGCGGCCCTTCCCGTCCCCGGTCCCCCGTGCGCGGTGAAGAAGTTGGCGGCGATGACGGTGGCGAAACAGCCGTAGACGCCGAACTCGTACCACTCGACGAGGTTGCCGGCCGAACCAGCGAGCAGGGCCCGGCGGGCCGCGGCGTGCGGTGGCGGCGCCGGAAGCAGGTCGGTCGTGGTCACCCGTGCTGGGTGCCCGTTCCGCGGCGGGCCGATGCCTGCCGGCGCCCCGATTCAGCACATCGGCGGTGGCCGCGGCACCGCGCCGTCCCGGTATGAAAATCCGTCCTACCTATCGTCTCGAATCGAACACAAAATCGCGACAAATCGCTTCGTGTCCGATGCGGCCGAGGCGGGACGTCCGGGAAAACTGGTCCGCCGTCAGAGCCAAGACGACTGCCACCGAGAACAGGACCAGGCCGCTGATCTGAATCGTCGCCTGCCAACCGATTGCGGAGGTGTCACGATGTCCTGCTCCAGGACCGACTTCCGAAAGGCCCTCAAGGGCACTTCTCCGATGTGCTGTTGCCCCAGAGCACGCGCCTTCTTCTTCATACTGCTCCTCGCGGCCGGCGCCCTGACCGGCCCCACGGACCTGGCTCACGCAACACCGTCGTACGGCGAGAGAGCCGTGGCGGTGGCCGCCTCCAAACAGGGCTCGCCGTACGCCTACGGCGCCACCGGACCCAAACGCTTCGACTGCTCGGGGCTCACCCTCTACGCGTTCAAGAAGGCCGGCAAACGCCTTCCCCGCACGGCCGACCAGCAGTACGAGCACACCCGCCACATCCCCAAGGCCGATCGAACGGCCGGTGACCTGGTCTTCTTCCCCCGAGGGGCGACCATGGGCCACGTCGGCATCTACGCCGGCGACAATAAGATCTGGCACGCTCCCCGCCCCGGCACCACCGTGCGTCTGGAGCAGATCTGGAGCGAAGCGGTCCGCTACGGACGCGCCACCTGATCGGCAACCCCCCGCGCCCGCCCGCGCACGCGCGCTCACCGCCCCACCCGCGGTGGCAGCCGTACGCGCGCCTGCACGTCGGCCGAACCCGGGTCACCGATCCTTTCTCGGTGGTACGCGTGACCTGGAAGCGGGCGACGGCCTGCGCAGCCGCCCGGCACACCTTCCTAGTGCAGTCGCCAGGTGAGTTTCCCGCCGCCGACCCAGCGGACCACGTCCGGGTCGTCGAGGTCGTGGATGGTGATCCCCGCGTCCGCGGCAGCCAGGATCACGTCGGTCATGGATGTCGCCATACGGACCATCTCCCCGTCGATCTCCACGATCCGGAACGGCGGCTCGCCGGGCTGCACCCCCAGGACGGTGACCCGCGGCGAGGACATGTACGGGCTCATGCTCTCTGTCATGCGGAGAATCGTTCCATGCCGAGCCCCCTGTCCTGCCGATTGGCAGCGCGTCGGCCGTGCTGCCGACGCCGGCTGCCGACGCCCGGGGCGGGATCTGAGTACGCGTACTGAGTACGCGCGCTCTGACCAGGCGGGCGGGGCTGCACCACCATGGCGATCACCGGGGCTCCCACGGCCCCGTCCCACCCGGACATCACGAGGAGTCCCATGCGTTCTGGACCGGTGCGCGCCTTCGCCCGCATCACCTTCGGCAACTGGTTGTCGAGGGCGTACCTCGGCGCGGCCGCGTTCCTGCTGCTCATAGGCGCCGGCGACGGAGGCGATCAGGTGGCCGGGGTGCTCGCCCTGATGCTGGCCGTCCCCACCGGGGCCCTGCTGCTCTCGGTGGTCAATTCGCTGGGCGCCTGGGCACAGACCGGCGGGACCATCTGGGCCGCCCTGGTGTTCTCGTACGTCTTCCAGGCCTGGCTGCTCGGCCTGCTCGTCCATGCCGTCCGCCGGGGATCGCGTCCCGCCGGCCTCTGACCGCTCGTCCTCGGTGGACGGCGACGGTATCCGTCCAGGTCAGCGCCTCGCGGATGCGGTCCGGTCGATCATCGGCAACCCTGGCCGTGGGGGACGGACGCAAAGGAGACCGTCGTGTCGATGATGGACAAGCTCAAGCAGATGCTGCGCGGCCACGAGAGCCAGGCCGACCAGGGCATCGACAAGGCCGGTGACTACGTCGACGGCAGGACCCAGGGCAAGTACGGCAGACAGGTCGACATGGCCCAGGACAGGCTCAAGGAGCAGCTGCGCCGCGACCAGGGGAACCCCCCGCCGCCCCAGTCCTGACCCAGCCCCCGCACGCGGACACCGGCCCGGTGCCGGCCGGACCCCGGCCGGCCCGGGCTGGCCCCGTGCGTTCCGGGCCGACCGGGTGAGCGGGTACGTTACCGGTCGGGCGGACGCGTCCGCCCGACCGGATCCCTGTCCGAGAGGCGCGCCATGACCCTGCCGGACCTGCTCGCCGTCTTCGCGCACCCGGACGACGAGGCACTGGTCGCCGGAGGAGTCCTCGCCCGGCATGCCGCCTCGGGGGCGCGCACGGGCGTGGTGACCACCACGTGGTCGCCGGACAGTCCGCGGGCCGCCGAACTCGCCGCATCCCTACGGATCCTCGGCGCGGGCGTGCCCCGTATGCTCGGCCACGCCGACGCCCGTGTCCCCGGGTCGGCCCCCGGCCGGGCGCGCCTGCTGGACGTGCCGTTCGACGAGGCCGTCGGCCAGGTGGTGCGGCACATGAGGGAGTTCCGGCCCGAAGTCGTCGTCACCCACGACGCGTACGGGCAGCTGACGGGCCATCCGGACCACGTGCACACCCACCGGGTGGTCCTCCTCGCCGCGCACGCCGCGGGCCTCGGGCACCTCTACCCCGAGGCGGGCGAGCCGTGGCAGCCGCGGGCCGTGCACCTGGCCACGCACCCGGACTCGGGCATCGCTGAACTCGGCCCCCTCCTCACCCGAGTGGGCAAGAAGCTGCTCAGCGCACCGGACGAGCACGTCGACGCGGCCGTCGACGTGCGGCCGTGGCTCCACGAGAAGTGGTCCGCCGTGCTCGCCCACCGCAGCGAGGTGGCGCGGGAGCGCTCGCTGCCCGGCATCCTGTCCCGCCTCCCGGCCGACGTCCGCGAACGGATCATCTCCACCGAGTGGTTCACCCGCGTCGACGTGCGGCGCGCACCGCGCGAGGACCGTCCCGCCCCGACGCTCTGACCCGCCGGGTACGGCTCACCGTCAAGCGGTGGCGGTCGCGGTGAAGCGGCCGCTCCGTTCGCCGCGGAGCCTGCCGGGCGGCAGCCTGCGGCCGAAGGCGAGCAGGAGTGCTCGCCTGGCCGGCCGCAGGACCCGCGAGCCCTGCGGCGCGGGCCCTCCTGGACCGCCTGCGTGAGGTCCTGCCCCACGTCCCCGAGGGCTCGAGCGGTGGCGGGAGCGAGGACGAGGCCGCGGTTGCGGGTCCGGGCTCACGGCGCTGACCACCTGACGGTGCCCGTGCCGACGCCGATCACGGCACGGGGCCGCATGGGTCCGTCACCGCGGCGGGAGAGCAGCACGACCTCGTCCACCCGTGCCGCCATGGCGCCCAGCCGGGCCGCGCACTCCGCGGCGAGGCCGCGCGGATCGTGGGTGCGACCGAGGGAGAGGTGCGGTGTGAACGCCGGAAACCGGCCGCGACACGCGGGGAACGGCTCCACCAGGCTCTCCCGCAGCGCCCTCCACGGGGCCAGGCCGGCCGCGGCGGGGTCCAGCCAGACCGTCGCGCAGGCGCGGTGCCGGAACGCCCGCACTCCGCTGAGCCGGATGTCGAAGGGCTCGATGCCGGTCGCCGCGGCGGCCAGCACCGGCGCGGCCGGGGCGAAGTCGGCCTCCGGAACGAAGCCGAAGACCAGGTTCACGTGCGGGGGCCAGCGGCGGATCTGCGGGTCGTGCTCGGCCCGGACGGCCTGGATCGCGGGCCACAGCCCGGCCGGGGGGAGCCAGACCACGGCGGTACGGGGCGTGGGGGCCACGCCGAGGAAGCCTGGGACGCCGGCTCCGCCGCCGGCGGCCGGGGACACGTTCACACAGGCCATGATGCCCCTCGGCACCCGGGCGGTGGGCCCGCCGCCCATGCCGCTCAGTCGGTGAAGGAGCCGTGGCGTCCGGCCCCGGCCGCGAAGCGGTCGGCCCCGGCCCGGGTCTCGCCGGCGGTGAGCGGCACGAGGCCGTGCCGGTACTCGGCGGCCAGTGCCTCCCGCTCCCCCAGCCCGTGCTGTTCCCGTACGGAGAGCCGGTCGTGCCGCATGCACAGCTGCGGGAACCCGGCGATCTCGTGCGCGAGGCGTTCCGCCGCCCGCCGGGCTTCGCCGGGTGCTACGAGGCGGTTGACGAGCCCGATCGCGTACGCCTCGGCGGCGGTCACGGGACGGCCGGTCAGGATCAGGTCCATGGCGCGGCTCTCGCCGATGAGGCGGGGCAGCCTCACCGTCCCGCCGTCGATCAGCGGCACGCCCCAGCGCCGGCAGAACACGCCGAGGGTGGCGTCCTCCTCGGCCACCCGCAGATCGCACCACAGGGCAAGTTCGAGCCCGCCGGCCACGGCGTGACCGCTGAGCGCGGCGATCACCGGCTTGGTCAGCTCCATCCGGGTGGGGCCCATGGGGCCGTCGCCCTCGGCGAGCACCTGGTTGCCGCGGTCGGTCCCGACGGCCTTCAGGTCCGCGCCCGCGCAGAACGTACCGCCCTCACCCCACAGGACGGCGACGGACGCGTCCTCGTCCGCATCGAACGCGCGGAAGGCGTCCGCCAGCCGGGCCGCCGTCGGGCCGTCGACGGCGTTGCGGACCCCCGGACGCCCGAGGATCACCGTGGTGACGGGTCCGTCCCGTTCGATCCGGACGGCGGTGGCTTCTGCGGGCGGGGCGGCGGGCGTCGTCCCTGACGGTTCGGAGGTCGTGGCCACGTCGGAACTCCATGGGTAGTGGTGCTGTCGGATGCGCGGGAGGTGCGGACGATCACTCTGGCGCAATCCCGGCACCGGCACGAGAGGGCCCCCGGCCCGTGGGGACCGCCGGCCGACCGGACGGCGACGTTCGGACCCGGCCGAACGGGGTAGGCGCCCTGTCCGGATCCGATGACCGACCGACCGGACGGTGAGAACCGAGATGACCCAGTGCAAGATCCCCGACTACCGCACCGGCCACCGCGGCCGCCACTGGACGCATGCCCTGCGCAGCGCCCAGCGGGCCGGGGCCGTCGTCGTCACCGACGACACGCGGGAGCCGGTCACCTACGCCCATGACGGCAGGGGTCCCGGCCGCTTCCGGCCGTGGATCACCGCCGCCGGCGACCGCTACGACAGCCATGACGTCCATCCCGAGTGGTAGCCGGCCATTCGTGCTCGGCCGTGGCCGGACGGGTACCTTCCGTGGTCAGGCGCTCGCCGGCCCGGTCGGCCCGCCCGCGCAGGAGGGGCACAGCCCGCGGTAGACGACCTCGGCCTCGGACACCGCGAAGCCGTAACGCTCCTGCGCCGGCAGACCGGCCAGCGGGTCACCGGTCGGGTGGACGTCACGGATGAGCCCGCAACCGGAACACACCAGGTGCTGGTGCGGGCGGTGCGCGTTGGGGTCGTAGCGCTTGGCCCGGCCGTGCGCGGAGAGCTCTGCGACCTCGCCCAGCGCGACCATCTCGCCCAGGGTGTTGTAAACGCTGGCCCGGGAGATCTCCGGGAGGCGCAGGGCCGCGCGGGCGTGCACCTCGTCGGCCGTCAGGTGCACGTGCTCGCCGTCGAGGACCTCCGCGACGACCCGTCGCTGGGACGTCATGCGCCAGCCGCGCCCCCGCAGCCGCTCCAGCAGGTCACTCATTCGGCTCACCGGTTCATGATCGTCGGGACGAAGGACTGAGGAACTGGGCGGGCCCCGCCACCCCTGAATGCGAGCTACAGATTACCGGCAGGCAATGGCCGCCGGCGCTTTCCACGGCGGCGGAGCGATAACGATGATCGTACGATCTCCGCCTTTCCCTCCTTTCCCGTGCGCACGGGATACCGGTAATGCTGGTTGGGCGAGTGCGCCCTGCGTGTTCTCTCAGCCCCGCGGTCCGCGGTGCGCGACCATACGGACGCCGTCAAGAGCGAGCATCCAGCAGATGGAAGCACCGAGACAGGAAGAAGGACGGACGTGTCCGGCAGCGAAAGCGAGAACCCCGCAATCCCCTCCCCGACCCCCGCTCCCACTCGTCCCAGGACGAACCGGGACTGGTGGCCGAACCAGCTGGACCTTCAGGTTCTCCACCAGAACTCGCCCCAGGCCAATCCGATGGGTGAGGACTTCGACTACGCGGAAGAGTTCGCCACCCTGGACGTCGACGCGCTGAAGCGGGACGTCTTCGAGGTGATGACGACCTCGCAGGAGTGGTGGCCCGCCGACTACGGCCACTACGGGCCGCTCTTCATCCGGATGAGCTGGCACGCCGCCGGTACCTACCGCATCGCCGACGGCCGCGGCGGCGGCGGTTCCGGCGCGCAGCGCTTCGCCCCGCTCAACAGCTGGCCGGACAACGCGAGCCTGGACAAGGCGCGTCGTCTGCTCTGGCCGGTCAAGCAGAAGTACGGCCGGAAGATCTCCTGGGCCGACCTTCTGGTTTTCGCGGGCAACTGCGCGATGGAATCAATGGGGTTCAAGACCTTCGGATTCGGTTTCGGACGCGAGGACATCTGGGAGCCCGAGGAGGTCTTCTGGGGTTCCGAGGACACCTGGCTCGGGGACGAGCGCTACAGCGGCGACCGGGAACTCACCGGTCCTTTCGGCGCGGTGCAGATGGGATTGATCTACGTCAATCCCGAAGGACCCAATGGCAATCCGGATCCGATCGCCTCCGCCAGGGACATTCGTGAGACGTTCGGGCGCATGGCGATGAACGACGAGGAGACCGTCGCGCTCATCGTCGGCGGCCACACGTTCGGCAAGTGTCACGGCGCGGTCGACCCCGAGTACGTCGGTCCGGAGCCGGAGGCCAGCCCGCTGGAGCAGCAGGGCCTCGGCTGGCACAACTCGTACGGCAGCGGCCGGGGCGTCGACACGATCACCAGCGGGCTCGAGGGCGCGTGGACGAGCGAGCCGACGAAGTGGGACAACGGGTACCTGGACAACCTGTTCGCATACGACTGGGAGCTGACGAGGAGCCCGGCCGGGGCGCAGCAGTGGACGCCCAAGGACCCCTCGGCGCAGGGCACGGTGCCGGACGCGCACGATCCCGCCAAGCGGCACGCGCCGATGATGCTGACGACGGACCTCGCGCTGAAGGTGGATCCGGTCTACGCGCCGATCTCCAAGAGCTTCCACGAGAACCCGGACAAGCTCGCCGAGGCGTTCGCCAAGGCCTGGTACAAGCTGCTGCACCGCGACATGGGGCCCATCTCGCGGTACCTCGGCCCGTGGATCCCCGAACCGCAGCTGTGGCAGGACCCCGTCCCCGCGGTCGACCACGAGCTGGTCTCGGCCGGTGACGTCGCCGCCCTCAAGGGCCGGATCCTCGCCTCGGGCCTGACCATCTCCCAACTGGCGACCACGGCTTGGGCGTCCGCGGCCAGCTTCCGCAGCACGGACAAGCGCGGTGGGGCCAACGGCGCCCGGATCCGGCTCGCGCCGCAGAAGGACTGGGAGGTCAACGACCTGCCCGAGGTGGCCGAGGTGGTGCGGACCCTCGAAGGGATCCAACGGGACTTCAACGGCTCCCAGGGCGGCGGGACCAAGGTTTCGCTCGCCGACCTGATCGTCCTGGGCGGGTGCGCGGCGGTCGAGCAGGCCGCGAAGAACGCCGGGCACGACATCACGGTCCCGTTCGCACCGGGACGCACGGACGCCACGCAGGAACAGACCGACGTGGAGTCGTTCGCCGTGCTCGAACCGAAGGCCGACGGATTCCGCAACTACCTCCCTGCGGGTGAGAAGCTGTCGCCGGAGACCCTGCTGCTCGACCGTGCCAGCATGCTGAACCTGACGGCGCCCGAGATGACGGTGCTGGTCGGCGGTATGCGGGCCCTGAACACCGGATTCGGGCGCAACGCGCACGGTGTGTTCACCGACCGGCCGGAGACGCTGACCAACGACTTCTTCGTCAACCTGCTCGACATGGGTACGCAGTGGAAGGCGTCGGCCTCGGACGAGAACGTCTTCGAGGGGCACGACGTCGGCGGCAAGGGCGAACCCAAGTGGACCGCCACCGCCGTGGACCTCGTCTTCGGTGCGAACTCCCAGCTCCGGGCCATCTCGGAGGTCTACGCGTGCAAGGACGCGCGGGAGAAGTTCGTCCGTGACTTCGTGGCGGCCTGGGACAAGGTCATGAACCTCGACCGGTTCGACCTCGCCTGACGCGGGAGTCCCGGCCGGCCGCCCGTGGCGGCCGGCCGGGACGTCAGCCGTGTGTCAGAGGGAGCTCTTCGACGCGGTGGAGACGACGCATTCCTTGTACTCGCTGCCGTCGCCCTTGCCGGTGTACGGCGCGGTGGCCTCGGTCTGCTGGGAGGCACCGGCCTTGACCTTGAGTCCGGTGACCCGGGCCTGGGCCGCGACCGCGCTGGAACCGGCGGCCGGGTTGAACTTCATGGTGATGCTGTAGGTCTGGTCCAGCGAACCGCTGTTGGTGACGGTCAGCCGGGCGACCAGGTTCTTGCCGGAGCTGTCCAGCTTGCAGCTGTCGATCCTGATGTCGCGCTCGGCCTTGTCCCTGCTGGTACCGCCGGTGGTGGTGGTGCCGCCGGAGCTGCTGCTCGTACCGCTGGTGCTGTCGCTGCCGCTGCTGCCGCTGGTGGTGCTGCCGCTGCTGCCGCCGGAGCTGCTGGAGCTGGAGCTGGAGTGGCTGCTTCCGCCGCAGCTGGCGCCGTGGGAACCGCGGGCACCGGTGAGCGCGACGACGGCGATGCCGAAGACGGCTATGGCGCGGACATGACGAAACTTCACGTTTTGACCCCGTTGGAATGTCAGGAACCGAAATACGCCCGCCTTGACGAGCACACGTCACCCTAACAGTGGATTCGGACAACCCGATTCCGCCACGCCCGGGCCCACGCCCGGCTGCGCCGGCCGCCGTTCGGGGTGCGGTCAGCCGGGGTCGACGACGAGGTCGGCGCGGTGGCGGCCGGCGGCGACGAGGCGGGCGTTCGCCTCGTCGGAGCGGGCCACCCACGCACGTGCGAGGGCGGGATCCTTGCCGTGCCGCACGTGCCGTTCGACCAGGCGTCGCACCCGCGTCCCCTCGTCCGGGGCGCAGTACCAGACCTCGTCCAGCAGCGGCCGCACCCCGGCCCACTCCCCCGCGTCGTGCAGCAGGTAGTTGCCCTCGGTGATCACCAGCGGGACGTCGGGGGGAACGGGGATGCTGCCCGCGATCGGCTCCTCGACGGTCCGGTCGAACGCGGGCGCGTAGACCGTGACTCCGCCGGATCCGGCGCAGGCGCGCAGGCGCGCCAGCAGGGACACGTACCCGGCCGCGTCGAAGGTGTCCGGGGCGCCCTTGCGGTCGGCCCGCCCCAGCCGGTCGAGCTCGGCCCGGGCGAGGTGGAATCCGTCCATGGGCACGACCACGGCCGTCCGCGGGCCGAGCGCTTCGGCCAGCCCGGCGGCCAGGGTCGACTTCCCGGCGCCGGGCGGCCCGGCGACGCCGAGGATCCGCCGACCGCCGCGGCGGGCCAGCCCGGCCGCCCTCTCCACCAGCTCCATGGTCGTCTGCACGTGCGTATCCTGCCCGAGGATCGGGCGGCGCGGAGGGGCGGGCCGGGCCGGCCCGGGGTCAGCAGCGGGGGCAGGCGTCGCGGATGACGCGCCAGGTGAAGCTGGTCGAGGCCGTGGCGCCCGCGGCGTCCCGGACGGTGACGGTGACCGTACGGGTTCCGCTGCCGCGCACGACGCCCGAGATCAGGCCGGTCGAAGGGCTGATCGTCGTGCCGAGGTGCAGGTTCGAGGCCGACCAGGTGTACGGCGCCACGCCGCCGGTGGCCGTCATCTGCAGGCGGACCGCGTCCCACTGGAGGTTGACCTGGCTACCGGGGTTGGCCACGACCGGCGCGGCCGCAACATCCGCGGCCACGGCGGCGGTTGCGGTCTGCGACGCGGCGAGGGCCGGGCCGGCAGGTGCGGCCAGGAGGGCCGCCAGGCCGATGGCCAGGGCCGCCAGTCTGCGCGGGGTGCGTAAGGCTGTGCTCAACAGGACCTCCGAACTCGTCGGGCGCCGCGGCCGGTTCCGGTACGAGTCCCGGATGCCGCCGACTCCCGTATAGGTATGTCTGTTCGAGGTGCGATGGGGCGTCGGCATCATAGGCGGCCCCGCCCCCGCAGTCGATGCCCCCGCACCGCACGATCGGCAAGGCGTCCGCTAGTGCTGTGACCGGAAAGGTTCACCGGGTCGGGACGCCCGGCACGGCACACCTTTCCGGCCACAGCACTAGGGAGCCGGTTTCCAGCCCCAGGCCGTGAGCATGCCGGGAGACAGGCCCGTGCAGGTCGGGGACGCCAGGTAGCGCACGGCTTCGTCGAGTTGCCCGTCGTCGACGAGACCGGTCGCCACCATGGCCCCACGCGCCCGCTCCCAGGTGTCGGCCCAGAACCTGCTGATCGGACTCCCCGGCAGGAGGGGCGGTACGTGGATCTCGGCCGCCACGGATTCCAGCCCGGCCGCCCGCAGCAGCTGGGGGTGACGGGGCACCTGTGAGACATCCGTACCGATGGTGTCGCGCAGCCCCCGCCACATGGCCCGCATGGCGCGGGTGTACGGGGTGCCCGGCGCGGAGTCCGTGGTCAGGTCGACCGCGTCACTGACGACGAGCACGCCGCCGGGGGCGAGGAGCCGGCTCAGTCCGGCGACCATGCGCTGCGGGGCGGGCAGGTGCATGAGCACGAACCGGGCGTGGACGAGCCGGAAAGGGCCCGGGGCGAAGCCGTCGGCGGTGACGTCCGCCTGGAGCACGGTCAGCCCGGTCACGGGCCGCGCGGCGAGGAACCGGACGTCGCGGTCCACGGCGAGGACCTCCGCGACACCCGCCTCCGCCAGCAGGCGGCGCGCGATCGTGCCCGTGCCCGCCCCCACGTCCAGGCAGGTCCAGCCGGGCCCCACCCCGAGCGCGCGCAACCGGGCCATGGTGGTGTCGTCGTAGGTGAGGGCTCCAAGGTCGATCCGGTCGCCCTCGCCGCCCTGGTCCGGCCGGAAGACCTGCTCTCCGTAGCGCCCCTCGCCCGGAGAGCCGACGCCGTCCGACGACGGCCCTGTGTCAGCCATGGGGCAATTGTCCCCTCGATCGGCCGTGCGCGCGTGGCGTCGCTCCCGGCAGGGCCCGGAAGTACCTCGCCCTCAGGCTCCGCCGGCCCGGGTCGACAGGGCAGTGCGCCAGGCCGGGGGTTCGGCGACGGGCTCCGGGGCGGGGCGGCGGCCGCCCGTGGCGAAGAAGGCGGACAACGGGAGCGTGGCCGCGCCGACCGTGACCGCATCCGGTCCCAGCGCGCCGAGACCCACCGTCACCCGTCCGGCAGGGTGGCGCAGGGAGTAGCGGGTCGCGTACTCCCGGACCGCGGGCAGGAGGTACGGGCCGAGCAGCAGCCCCGCCCAGCCGCCGATCAGGATCCGCTCCGGCTGGAACAGGTTGACCAGGTCCGACAGGCCCGCACCCAGGTACTCCGCCGTCTCCTCCAGGAGCTCGACGGCCACCGGATCCGCCGCCCGCGCCGCCGCGAGCAGTTCCGAGAGAGCCGTCTCCTCGTCCACGGCCCCGGGCCGCGCGGGGCCGCCGCGCTCGGCCCACCGGGCCAGCAGCGACTCCGCGCCCGTATAGGCTTCCAGGCAGCCCAGCGCGCCGCAGCGGCAGCGTCGGCCGCGCACCGAGACGGTCAGGTGGCCCCACTCCAGAGGGGTGCCCCCGGTGGTACCGCCGTCCGGCGAGCCGTCCGTGATCAGGCTCGCGCCGACGCCGGAGCCGAAGAGCACGACGACCGCGTCCCTGGCGCCCCGCCCGGCGCCGAACCACATCTCCGCCTGGCCCAGGGTCCGCGCGCCGTTGTCGATGAGGTACGGCACCTCCTCGGGCAGCGCCCCGGTGGCCCGCAGCAGCCGCTCCAGGGGGACCGCCTCCCAGCCGATGGTCTGGCCGTGCACCACGGATCCGCCGGGCGCGTCGTGGTCGACGATGCCGGGTACGCCGACACCGACGCCCAGCAACCGGTCCGCGCCGATGCCAGCGTCGGCCAGCACGCCGGCGATACCGGCCGCGACGTGCTCGACGATCGGGCCGACGTCGTAGCAGCCGCGGGGCAGCAACGGCATCTCGGTACGGGCGAGTTCGGTCAGGGCGAGGTCGAACAGCTCGACGCGGACCCGGGTCTCGCCGACGTCGACGCCGATCATGTACGCACTGCCGGGGCGGACGCGCAGCAGGGTGCGGGGCCTGCCGCCGTCCGAGTCGACGATCCCGGCCTCCTCCAGCAGCCCGTCCGCGACGAGTTCGCCGACGACGTTGCTGACCGACCCGGAGCTCAGCCCGGTGGCCGGCCCGAGTTCCTGGCGGCTCATCGGGCCCCCGAAGTACAGCCGCTGCAGCACGGCACTGCGATTGCCGCGCCGCAGGTCCCGTACCGTGCGTCCGCCACGCCCTGTGGTCATCTGGCCCCTTCCACCGTCACGTCCGCGTGACTCCGCTCGCAACATACCCTTGCGCGACCCCTTGACGCGACCCTTCCACGCCGCTTAACTCACGTCCTAAATTAAGACCTGGACGAACCCGTCGAAAGGGACCCAGCCCCATGCGCAGATCCTCATCAACCGCCACGGCCGCCGTCGTCACCGCCGCCGCCCTGCTCGCCACCGCCACCGGGTGCGGCGGCGGATCCACCGACGGCGCGGGCTCGAACTCCGCCCCCGACGAACTCACGTACTGGGCCTCCAACCAGGGGGCCGACATCGCCGCCGACCAGGCCGCCCTGGGCCCGGAGCTGAAGAAGTTCGAGGAGCGGACCGGCATCAGGGTCAAACTGGAGGTCATCCCCTGGTCCGACCTGCTGAGCCGGATCCTGGCCGCGACCGCCTCCGGGCAGGGCCCCGACGTCCTGAACATCGGCAACACCTGGTCCGCCTCGCTCCAGGCCACCGGGGCGCTGCTGCCCTGGAACGCCGAGAACTTCCGGGCCATCGGCGGCCGGGACCGCTTCGTGGCGTCCGCGATCGGCTCGGCCGGGGCGGCCGGCCAGGATCCGGCCGCCGTCCCCCTCTACTCCATGGCCTACGCCCTCTACTACAACAAGAAGATGTTCCGGGAGGCGGGCATCGAGAAGCCGCCCGCCACCTGGGACGAACTCCTCGAGACCGGCCGGAGGATCGGCAACGGCGGCCAGGGCGCCAGGTGGGCGCTGGGGGCCGAGGGCGCCAACCTCGCCAACAACGTCCATCAGGTCTTCGTCCTGTCACGCCAGCACGGCGGGTCCTTCTTCGACGCCGCCGGCAAGCCCACCTTCGACACCCCCGCCAACGTCGCAGCCGTCAAGCAGTACGTCGACCTGATGGCCGAGGCGAAGATCGTCGCGCCCGGCAACGCGGAATACGACAAGAACCAGTCCCTCCAGGACTTCGCGGGCGGCCGGACCGCCATGGTGCTGTGGCAGAGCGCGGCGGGTTCGTTCAAGGCACACGGGATGAAGGAGGGCGACTGGGGCACGGCCCCCGTCCCGGTCCCGGCCGGCGCCGTCCCCGGGACGGGCACGGGTGTCAACTCCATGGTCGCCGGCATCAACATGGCCGTCTTCAAGAACACCGACAACCTCGACGGCGCCCTGAAGTTCGTGGGGTTCATGACGAGCGACGAGGAACAGAAGATCCTCAACAGGACCTACGGGTCCATCCCCCCCGTCAAGGCCGCGCAGAGCGACCCCGCCTTCGCCGACCAGGACCTCACCGTCCTGCGCGACACCCTCGCCACCAGCGCCGCCCCGCTCCCCCAGGTGCCCGAGGAGTCGCAGTTCGAGACGACCGTCGGCACGGCCGTCAAGGAGCTCTTCGCCGACGCCGCGGCGGGCCGGCCGGTGACCACCGATTCGGTCAGGGCGAAGCTCGCCAAGGCCCAGCAGCAGATGGCGAACTGAGCCGCCGGCCATGACCTCCCCGCCCCGTACGGTCCCGGCCGGGACCGGCTCCCGCACCACCCACACGGCCACCGCCGGGACCCCCACGGCCCGGACCGGCGGCGTCCTCGCGCGCGTCCGCCGGACCGGCGGCGGATCCCGCCGCCCCGCCCGGCTCCGCCGCGCCTCCCTGCCCTACCTGCTCCTGCTGCCCGCTCTGCTGCTCGAACTCCTCGTCCACCTCGTCCCCATGGTGATGGGGATCCTGATGAGCTTCCGCAAGCTGACCCAGTTCTTCATCCGGGACTGGTCCCGGGCCCCGTGGACGGGCTTCGACAACTACGAACTCTCCGTCGACGTGGGCCGGCCCGTCGGCAGGGCCCTCCTCGACTCCTTCGTCACCACCTGCCTGTTCACCGTCCTGTCCGTCGCCCTGTGCTGGCTGCTGGGCACCGCGGCGGCCGTGTTCACCCAGCACTCCTTCCGCGGCCGCGGGCTGCTGCGCGCACTGTTCTTCGTCCCGTACGCACTGCCCGCCTACGCGGCGGTCATCACCTGGGCGTTCATGTTCCAACGCGACAACGGCCTGGTGAACCACGTCCTCCACGACCAGTTGGGCCTCGGCGGCGCCGAGCACACCTTCTGGCTGATCGGGGACAACAGCTTCTGGGCGATGCTGACCGTCTCCATCTGGAAGAGCTGGCCCTTCGCCTTCCTGATCGTGACGGCCGCCCTCCAGAACATCCCCAGGGAGCTGTACGAGGCCGCCGCCCTCGACGGCGCGGGCGTGTGGCAGCAGATCCGCCGCATCACCCTGCCCTCGCTCGGTGCCGTCAACCAGGTCCTGGTCCTCGTCCTGTTCCTGTGGACCTTCAACGACTTCAACACCCCTTTCCTGCTGTTCGGCAGGGCCGCCCCCGACGCCGCCGACCTCATATCCCTCCACATCTACCAATCGAGCTTCGTCACCTGGAACTTCGGCACCGGCTCGGCGATGTCCGTCCTGCTGCTGCTCTTCCTGCTCCTCGTCACCGCCGCATACCTCCTCCTGACCGGTCGCGGCCGGAAGGACGCCGATGCCCGCTAGTACGCACTCCCCCGGGAGCGGCCGCCGCGGCCGCGGCCCGCTCGACCCGCCGGCCTCGTTCCGGGCCGTGCGGGCCGTCTTCCTCACCCTGCTCGCCGCCTTCACCCTGCTGCCCGTCCTCGTGATGGTCACCAGCTCCCTCAAACCGCTCCAGGACGTCGCCGGACGGTTCCGCTGGATTCCGAGCGGGCTCACCCTGCGCCCCTACGCCGACATCTGGCACACCGTCCCGCTCGCCAAGTACCTGGTGAACTCGCTGATCGTGGCCGGCACCGCCACCGCCGCGTCCGTCGTCATCGCCGTGTTCGCCGCGTACGCCGTCAGCCGCCACCGCTTCCGCGGCAAGCGCCTGTTCACCCTGACGGTGCTCTCCACCCAGATGTTCCCGGGGATCCTCTTCCTGCTCCCCCTGTTCCTGATCTTCGTGAACCTCGGCAACGCCACCGGGATCGCCCTCTACGGCTCCCGCGGCGCGCTGATCCTCACGTACCTCACCTTCTCCCTCCCCTTCTCCATCTGGATGCTGATCGGCTACTTCGACTCGGTGCCGCGCGACCTCGACGAGGCGGCCTCCGTCGACGGCTGCGGCCCCCTCGGCGCCCTGTTCCGCGTCGTGGTGCCGGCCGCCGTCCCCGGGATCGTCGCCGTCGCCGTCTACGCCTTCATGACCGCATGGGGCGAGGTCCTCTTCGCGTCCGTCATGACCAACGACGCCACCCGCACCCTGGCCGTCGGCCTGCAGGGCTACTCCACGCAGAACGACGTCTACTGGAACCAGATCATGGCCGCCTCGCTCGTCGTCAGCATCCCCGTCGTCGCCGGGTTCCTTCTGCTGCAGAAGTACCTGGTGGCCGGCCTCACAGCAGGAGCCGTCAAATGACCCTCCCCCAAAGCCTTCCCACGACCGGCCGGGACGCCGTCGACGTCGGTGCGCTGCCCCGCGACTTCCTCTGGGGCACCGCCACCTCCGCCTACCAGATCGAGGGCGCGGTCGCCGAGGACGGCCGGGCCCCCTCCATATGGGACACCTTCTCCCGCGTCCCCGGAGCCGTCGACGGCGGCCACACCGGCGACACCGCCTGCGACCACTACCATCGCTGGCCCGAGGACATCGCCCTGATGCAGGAGCTGGGCACCAACGCCTACCGGCTCTCCGTCGCCTGGCCGCGCGTCGTCCCCGGCGGCGACGGCCCGGTCAACGCCAAGGGGCTGGACTTCTACGACCGCCTCGTCGACGGCCTCCTCGCCGCCGGGATCCAGCCCTCCGTCACCCTCTACCACTGGGACCTGCCTCAGGTCCTCCAGGACCGCGGGGGCTGGCCCGTGCGCGACACCGCCGAGCACTTCGCCGCGTACGCGGGGCTCGTCGCCGCCCGCCTCGGCGACCGCGTCACCCAGTGGGCCACCCTCAACGAGCCGCTGTGCTCCGCCTGGATCGGGCACCTGGAGGGCCGGATGGCTCCCGGGCTGGCCGACCTGACCGCCGCCGTACGCGCCTCCTACCACCTCCTGCTCGGCCACGGACTCGCCTCCGGCGCCGTCCGCGCGGCGGCCCCGGGCGCCCGGATCGGCATCGTCAACAACCTCTCCACCGTCGACCCCGCTACCCCCAGGGACGCCGACCTCGATGCCGCGCGGCGCATGGACGGGCACGTCAACCGCTGGTGGCTCGACCCGGTCCACGGCCGGGGGTTCCCCGCCGACATGCGCGAGGTCTACCGGGTCGACCTCCCCGAGCGGGCGGGCGACCTGGACGTCATCGCCGCTGCCCTGGACTGGATCGGGCTCAACTACTACTTCCCGCAGGTCGTCACCGCCGACCCGGACGGCCCCGCTCCGTACGCCCGCCAGGTCTCCCGTCCCGGTGTCCGGCGCACCGGCATGGACTGGGAGGTCGACGCCGGCGGTCTGGAGACCCTGATCATGCGCCTGCACCTGGAGTACGGCGCCGGGCCCGTCCACATCACCGAGAACGGCTCCGCCTACCCCGACACCGTCGCCCCCGACGGCACCGTCCACGACCCGGAGCGGGCCGCCTACCTCACCGCCCACCTCGCCGCCTGCGCCCGTGCCGCTCGCAGGGGCGCGCCCGTCGCCGGGTACTACGCCTGGTCCCTGCTGGACAACTTCGAATGGGCCTACGGCTACGACAAGCGCTTCGGACTGGTCCACGTCGACTACGCCACCCAGCGGCGCACGGTCAAGTCGAGCGGCCGCCTGTACGCCGGGATCATCGCCGCCCACCGGGACCGCTGACCGGGGCGCGGGGGCGCAGGTACTGCGGGGCGGCCGGCGCCGCCCCGCAGTCAGTGCGCCGACGAGGGTCAGGGGAAGGAGACGACGGTGGAGGGGACGGTCGAGGTGCCCGAGGTCGGGGCGCCCGTACTGTTGATCACGTGCTCGTACTGGCCGTTGCCGCCGAGCGAGACCACCAGCAGGTCGTGGAACTTCACGCCCGGCTTGACCGGTGCCTGGAAGCCGTGTTCCTGACGGATGGTCGGATCGACGTTGTAGTAGCAGTAGCTGCCCAGTCCCCATCCCTCGTGGACGTCGACCGAGTCGCCCACCTGGTAGGCCGCATAGCCCTTGATCGAGCCGTTCTGGATCGCCGCCTGATCGGGGGCGTCGTACGCCTTCTCGTTCTGGAAGAAGATCGTCCGGCCGCGTTCGCCGTTCCACTGCACGTCGTACTTGTTGAAGTGCTCGACGAACAGGCCGGTGGCGAGAACGTCGTCGCCGTTGACGCGGAAGCCGTAGTCGGAGCGGTTGGTCTCCCAGCCGACCCCGTCGCCGTGGTCGGCCCGCCAGATCCAGGTGTGGTCGACGATCGTGTCGTGGTTGTTGACGACCATGCCGACGGTGGCCCTGCCCGGGCCGGCGCCGCCGACGCGGATGAAGACGTCCTGAACGGTGGTCGGGTCGGCGGCGTGGTCGGTGGTGGTGCCGGCGGGACCGATCTCCAGCAGCGAGGGCGAGTTGACGGGAGCGGCGTCGATCAGGAACCCGGCCAGCCGCACCCCGTCGACGTCGCCGACCTTCATCGCGGTCACCCCGTTGTCCGGGATGATGGTGGCGAGGCCGAGGCCCAGGACCACGGTGCCGGGCCGGTTCACCTGGATGGTCCGGTCGACGTGGTAGACGCCGGGGGTGAACAGCAGGTGCAGGCCCTGGGCCAGCGCCTGGTTGATCGTCGCGGCGCTCGCGCCCGGCTTGACCACGTAGAACTGGCTCAGCGGAATCGAACTGCCTTGAGGGGTCGTTCCGTTGCCCCACGAGGTGCCGCGCGCATTGACCCGCTTGGCGGGCACGAACACCTCGTAGTCGTTGCCGTCGAGGTACAGGAAGGGCTTCTCGCGGGAGATCGGGGTGGTGTCCAGGGTGGTGTACGGCGGGTTCGGGAAGCCCTGGGCCGGTGCGCCCTGGGTGCCGGAGAAGACCTGGTTCCAGACGCCGTTGGACCAGCCGCCGATCGAGCTGTCGCGGGTGTACCACTGCTGCTGCGAGTAGTTGCCCACCTGGCCGTCGATCTTGGAGTCGGCGATGTAACCGCCGGAGGCCCATCCGTAGCCGTTCGGGGCCAGGTTGAGGCCGCCCCTGACGTGCATCCGGCGGAACGGCGCGGCCTGGGAGACGGCCCAGCGGTCGGTGCCGTTGACGGGGTTGAGGGCCAGGTTCTCGGCGGAGCGCCAGAAGTTCTGGGTGGCGTTGCCGTTGAACCAGCCCGCATCGACGGTCACGTCACCGTTGATGGTGGTGTCGTCGGGGCTCAGCCCCAGGCCGGAGATGGAGGTGTAGAAGCCGATCTGGGCGTTCAGGCCGTGGTAGGTGCCGGGCTTGAACAGGAACTGGTAGCGGCCGGACCCGAACTGCGCTGACTCCTGCTGCTGGAAGACCTGGTCGAGCGTGGCCTGGATGCCGGGGGTGGAGGGGTCGAAGACGATCACGTTGGGGCCGAGGTCGCCGCCGCCGGGGAGGGTCGGCCCGGTGTCCGTGGTCCCGTACACCTGGAACTCCCAGAGCGAGTAGCCCCAGGCGGTGGCGCGCTGGGTGCCGTACATCCGCACGTGGCGGGCGGTGCCGGTGATGTCGAGGGTCTGCACGCCGCCGGGCCCGGCGCTGGTGGAGTAGGCGGTGGTCCAGTCGGTGCCGTTCGTCGACAGCTCGATCCGGTAGGCCCGCGCGTGGGCGGTCTCCCAGCGCAGCACCACCTGGCTGAGCCGGGCGGTGGCGCCGAGGTCGACCTGTATCCACTGGGGGTCGGCGAACTGGCTGGACCAGCGGGTGCCGTTGTCACCGTCGACGGCGGCGGAGGCGGGGGTGCCGGCGCCTTCGATGCTGGAGGCGGTGGCCGGCCTGCCCTGCGAGAGCAGGACGGGCGCCGCCTGGGCGGTGGTGCTGCCGGGCAGCAGCACCAGGAGGGCGGCGACGAGCGTGGCGGCGAGGGCCGCGGCGAGAAACGGCCCGGGGCGCGGGAGAAGCGTGCGGCCTGTGGGGGTGAGGGGCATGCGGAGTGCTCCTGACGTCGTGGATCCGGGGGATCGAAGCGTGAGTGAACTGCCCGCCGGAGAGCCCGTCAAGGGCTTGCGCGTTCACGAAACGAAGACCGGAGGGTGCGTCAGATGGATGTCGGAGCTGTGAACTCGGGGTTTCTTCAATCCTTGTGAAAAGTGTTGACGAAAAAATCTGTCGTCGCTGTACTGACAATCCCGCCGATGCCCCCGCTCGATCCTGTCGATGCCCGCGCCGGGGAGATCGACTTCAGAGTTCAGGAAATGACCCCGGAGGGGCTGGGCGAGACCTCATGCGTTCGATGTTTTACGCCACATCGGCCGGTGAACCGGGCCGTCCCCACCGATCGATTCGGGGTCGAGGGCCCGGTCCACGGGCGGTCATCCTGCCTGCGGAGCAGGGGATGTCACGTCTGGTCAGGGGCCGGGGCGGCCGGCGGCGGGGTGGGGTCGGCCGGACCCGCCGGACCCGCCGGACCCGCCGGATCGGCGACGCCGTGCGCGGACGCGGTCGGGGCCGCGGCCGGAACCGTGGTCGGGGCCGCCGCGGCGATCAGGGACTCCGCGAGGTTCTCCTTGCGCATCCGCAGGTCGACGTAGAGCAGCGCGGTGACCAGCGGCGGGAAGCCGAACTGGAAGAGCCCGCTGATCAGACCGCCGACGACGATGCAGATCACGTACACGACGAGACCGACGACCGCCACGTCCGGGTCCGGGTCGCCCGCGGCCATCATGCTCGGCAGGAACGCGGCCATGCCGACGAAGCCGAAGGGCATCTGGATGGCGTAACCGACGGCCCCCGCCACGAGGTATCCCAGCATGGTGATGCCGAACACGCGCCACCAGCCGTCCTTGACCAGGTGGGAGGAGCGCCGCAGCGCAGCGACGGTGCCGAGCCCCTCGCACACCGCGGCGGCGGGCGCCAGGCTGAGTCGCACGGCCAGCCAGACCGATACGGGCAGGCAGACCAGGACGGCCAGGACCAGCAGGAACAGGGCGGCCGGCGGGCCGGATCCGTAGACGGACATGATGACCAGCGGGACGCCGACCGCGTACACGAGGAGCATCGGCGCGCCCGCGATCAGCCCGGCGAGGAGCACGGTGCCGAGCACCGCGGGCAGCCGGGACCAGCAACGGCGCCACATCGCGCCGAACGTCGCGGAACGGCCGAGCACGGCCTCCTGGATCACGGCCGGGCCCAATGCGCTGATCAGCGCCGCGCCCACGGTCACCGTGGCCAGCAGGAGCACTCCGACCGGTACGAAGGCGAGGAGCAGGCCCATCACGTCCTCGTCGGTGGCGCTCTCACCCGGCGCGAGGTCGAAGACGGCGGCCAGCCGGTCCTGTGCGACCGCGACGGCGATGCCGGTCGCGACGGCCACGAGCAGGATCCCCATGCCCTGCACGGCGACCATGATGCCGACCAGGGGCTTCCAGTGCCGGCGGAAGGACGAGAACGCACCGCCGAGTATGTCGCCCACGCTGAGCGGTTGGAGCGGTATGACGCCCGGTGCGGGCGCCGACGGCGGCACCCAGCCGCCTCCCCACGGCTGCATCGGCGGTCCCGGGTGCTGTGCCCACCCTGTGTTCTGCGACATCTGTGTTCCCCCTCGGATGAAGGGACACGGTAACCCGCCGCAGGCCGCGGCCGTGCACGGGCCCCGGACCGCCGTCGCCGCCTCCCGTGCAGGTCAGCGCCTTCGGACCCGCCACCGCACCGTGGGCACCGCGCACTGCGGACCCTCCGGACGCCCCTTGGCCGACCCGGAGAGTTCGCCGAAGAGCCCGAGTTCCGCCGCCGGTCCGCCCAGGGCGTCCGCGCGGCACAACGCGTCCAAGGCCTGTAGACCGCACCGGTCATCGACGCGGTCACCGACGGCCCGCGCCTGACGGTCCGGCGCGGCGGCGCGCCGGGCGCCGTCTCCCCCTGACGCCGGTCCGTGCGGCGCGTTCGGGGCGACCTGTTCGACCGTCGTCACGTGGCCGTTCGCCGTGACAGGCGGTACACCACGCTCGGGCGCAGCGGGCCGTCGGGCACGGTGAGGTCGTCGAAGTCGTCGGCCGGGTCACGGGTCATCCCGATACGGCGCATCACCGCCCGGGAGCGCAGGTTGCCGGCCGTGGTCACCGCAAGGATCTCCGGCAGCGCGAGGGTGTCGAAACCGAAGGCCACGACCCCGAGGGCGGCCTCCGTGGCGAAGCCGTGTCCCCAGGCCGGGCGGGCCAGCCGCCAGCCGGCCTCCACCCCGGTGAACGGCATGCCCTCGTCCACCGGGTCCAGACCGGTGAAGCCGATGAACTCGCCGGTGGCCCGTACCTCGACCGCCCACCAGCCCCAGCCGCGCTGCTCGATGGCGGCCCGGAAGCGGGCCGCGGACGCGTCGCTCTGCTCACGCGTCAGGACGCCGTCGAAGTGTGCGCGGACTTCGGGATCGGCGTTCATCGCCGCCCAGGGGCCCAGGTCGGATTCCCGCCATTGGCGCAGGACAAGACGTTCGGTTCGCAGTTCGGACATCCCGTCAAACTAACCGATCACGTGCACGGGGGCCGGAGGGAACCTCGGCGTACCGTTCGCACTCTCACGGGGCGTACGCCGGAAGGAGGCTGTCATGAACACCGGTACGAGCAGCGCGGGCGCGAGGCGTCCGAGGCAGATCGAGGCGGCGTGGGCGCTCACGCTGACGGCCGTGGCGGCCGAGGTCCTGGTGTGGGTGCTGGGGGTGTTCGTGGTGGCGCCCACCGGTCTGGACGAACTGACCGAGCATGCCGGGCGCAGCGGTGCGATCACCCAACTCGTCCTGTCGGGAGGGGTGCTGGCCGTCTTCGTGGCCGGCTGGCTGGCCGTGGCGGCGCGGATGCGGGCCGGGCGCGGCTGGGCCCGCGCGGTGCTGACGGTCGTGGGTGCGGCGTTCCTCCTCATCCGGGTCGGCGACTTCGGCATGGACGGGATCGACCCGGTGTGGTGGGGCGTCGTGAACGCCCTGCCCGATCTGCTGGCCGCGGCCGCCGTCGTCCCGATGTACCTGCCCGAGGCCCGCGCCCACTTCCCGGCGCGGCTGCGGCGCGCCGCCTGAGCGCGGCGCACGACGACGTGGCCGGAGGTCTCCCACGCGGCGCGACCTCCGACGACGGGCCGTCGGGTCCTTCGGGCCCGGCCGGCGAACCCGACGAACTCGACGAGCCCGACGCGCGCGTCCTAGTTCGAACGCGGGCGGGGTGCCGGACAGGCCTGCCAGGCGAGGTGGTAGAGCGTGCTCACGCTCGCGTCGGTGGAGTCCATGGTCATGAAGCTGGTGGCGGTCTGCGGATTGGACGTGCCGGCGTTCACGCGCAGTTCGGTGTTGATGTTGAAGTTGCGTTTCTCGCCGCACGGCGCCCAGACGAGATCTGCGTACTCCGTCCTGTCGGTCGCCTGCCAGTTGTCATTGAGCGGGCCGTTGAACTGATGGGTGCGCTGGGTGGTCTGCGGCATTCCCTGGAAGTAGTAGTTGGCCTTCTCCTGGCCCCACGCTCCCGGTTGGAGGAATGCGAATCCCCGGTAGTCGGCCTGGACAATGGCGTAGGTGAATCCCGAGGGAACGTGGACCCGTAGATTGAGCTGGCAGTTCTTGCGGAATCCGGTCGGCGGCGCGCCGGGCCCGACCTGCGCGAGATAGTCACTGTAGGTGACGGTGAAGGCCGTGTTGTCGGGTGCGACGGCCACTTCGGCGGTGCCCTCCCGACAGCCGGACCCGTTCACCGTGGCGAGTTCGATCACGATCTTGTCGGGCGGTGCGATGATCTGCGGGGTCGGGCCGGCGGCTCCGGCCGGGGTCGCCGTGACGATCAGCGCCGCGACCGCGGCACCGGTGAACAGGGTGCGGGGCAGGGAAGGGGACATCGTTGTCACTCCTGACCGTGATGTGCTGGTTCCGGGGCTCACGCCGTGTCAGACCGCGGGACATTCCTTCCACGCGAAGTGGTAGACCGTGCTGACGCTGCCGTCCGTGGAATCCATGCTCATGAAGCTCAGGGCCTGCGGGCTCGATGTTCCGGCGTACACGCGCAGTTCGCTGTTGACGTTGAGGTTGCGCTCCTCGCCGCACGGCGCCCAGACCAGGTCGGCGTACTCCGTCTGGTCGCTCGCCTGCCAGTTGTCGGAGTAGGGGCCGTTGAACTGGTGGGTCCTGCGGGTCGTCTGGGCCATGCCCTGGAAGTAGTAGTTGGCGCGCTCCTGGCCGTAGGCCCCGCGCTGCAGGTGGGCGAAACCGCGGTAGTCCGCCCGGGCGATGGCGTACGTGAAGCCCTGCGGCACGTGGATCTGCAGGGCGAGCTGGCAGTTCTTGCGGAAGTCGGTTCCACTCGAGCCGGCGCCGGTCTGGGCGAGGTAGTCGCTGTACGTGACCGTGAACGAGGTGTTGTCGGAGGCGGCGGCGACGCTCGCCGTGCCCTGGGGACATCCCGAACCGTTCACGCCGACGACGTCGACCGTGATTCTCCCGGGAGGATATGTGGCGTTGTGCGCCTGTGCCGGCATCGCCAGGGTGGACAACGCCACCACCGCCGCGCCGACGGTCAGCCTGCGGAGCAACATCCTTGTTTCTCCATTCATCGGGGCCGCCGATCGAATTTCGGCATGGACATGCCACCACGGGCCCGCCTGCGGCGAAAGGACGGGATATGGACAACCGCCTCCGGGCGGTGCCCGCCCCCGTTCCCTGGCCGAATTCCGCCACGTCGGCGGAGCACCGGATTCCACCGCGGCCGGCCCCGGTACGTCACTACGCAGGCCGGACGGCGGCGCCCGGGCCGGCCTCGTGGTCGGTCACCGCAAGGCACCGGGCGCCCAACTTGGCCGGACCGAGCGCGCTGCCCGGCCCGGCCCGTCGCGCGACGGGGCACGCGCGCCGGCCGCCCCGGTCCGAAAGCGGGTACGGGGCCACCCGGAGCCGGCCGGCCGACCGCAGGACCCGGACGGCCGACGCCCACCCGCAGGGCCGCACGGCACCCGCGCACCCGCGAGGCGGCATCTCTGGGGCCCACCATGGGACTTCGAGCCCGGACGGTCCAGCACCTCCTGGACGTCCGCGCTCCGATGGGCTCGTTCGCGGCGATCGACGGCCACGCCGGCGCGCGGTCCGCGGTCCGGCGTCCGGCGTCCGGCGTCCGGCGTCCGCCCGAGCCTCGATCCGGGCCGCTCGCGCAGGTTCGTACGTGTCCACCCGCCCGGCGCTGACGTCAGTGCCGGGCGGTAGCCTCCGGCGGAGGGGATCCACCGGCCTCTGGGCGATCAGCAGCCACCCCGACTCCTTCGTGGCCGCACTGTCGCCGACGCTGCTGCCCGCCCTGGCGGCGGACCGGTGCCTGCCGGGCGCCCAGGACGACTGGCGGCGCCGGCAGCGGGAACTGAGCGGCTCCGCCCACCGGGCCGTGCGCCGTCCCGGGCAGGTCAGCGGTCTCCGGCCTTCCGGGCCGCCGCCCGGGCCGCCTTGGCCTCCCGTACGGCCTCCCGGTGGCGCCGGTCGGCGGCCTCCGCCGCGGCGGCGAGGCGTTCGCGCTCCTCCCGGGCGCGCTCCAGCCGTGCCTCCAGCAGGCCGATCTCCTCGTCGAGCGCCTCGAGTCCGGTGCGGGCCTGCGCCCGCTCCGTCTCCGCCCGGGCGAGCACCTCCTCGGCGAGCTCGGCCCGCCGCCTCGTCCGCTCGGCCTCCCGCGCATCGGCCTTCGGCTTCGATTCCCGCTCCCGCTTCGGCTTCGGCTCCCGCTTCGGCTCCGCTTCCCGCTCCGGCCCCGGCTCCCGCTCCCGTTCCGCCTCGGCCATCGGCGGCCGCGGCGTCGCACCCGGTTCGGGTGCCACGTCGGCGAAGCCCACGGCGGGGGGCGGCGCCTTCGCCAGCACCCCCCGTACCCAGGCGCCGGCGGCTTCGGGATCGGCGAGGACGCTGCGCAGGATCTGCTCGACCTCCCGCTGGACCACCGCGGACAGGTCCAGACCCGCTTCACCGGCCAGCCGACGGGCCTCGCCGGCCATCGCGGCGATCACCACGTGCTGCTGGTGGGACAGCTTGCGCAGCTCCTCCCCCGACAGCGTCCGGTGCGCCTCGCGCAACCCCTCCCCCAGTTCCAGCAGCCGCCCCGCCTTGTCGGCGTCGGCGCGTGCGAGACGGTTCGCGGCCCACACCGCCAGCGTCGGCTTGTGCAGGGCGGCGATGTCCTTCGCCTCGGCGCGCCGCCCCGCCTTGCGCGCGGCGGCCGCGTGGGCGTCCCGGGCAGCCGTGAACTCCTCCGGCCTGAGCCCGTACAGCTCGGCTGCCACCGCGTCGATGTCGGCCACAGCACCACTGTCCCCCACCTGCGGGTCCGGAGCGACAGGGCACCGGCCGGAGCCCCGCCGCACCCGGGGCTCAGGCCGGGTCCCGCACCACCTGGGTGTTCTGGCAGGCGGTCAGCAGCCAGGGCCCGTCCGCCTCCCGCGTCATCACGTACAGCGGCGCACCCTCGCTGCCGTCGGGCGCGTGGTAGACCTGGCGCACCTTGACCGCCGCGACGTCCGGCCGCAGGAACTGCACGTGGACGACCTCGTAGGTGACCTCCCCGTCCCAGTTCGCCCCGGGCAGCACGGCACGAGTGAATTCGGCTATCTCCTCGAAGCCGATGAGGACCTTGCCGTGTGCCGTCGTCCACAGCGCGTCGGGGTGGAACAGGGCCAGGAAACCCTCGGCGTCCTTGGCGCGCTGGGTGCGTTCTACCGTGGCGACGACCTCTTCGATCGCCTTGATGTCGGCGGCCGTGGCCGCGTGCTCGATGTCCATGGGCTCGATCCTGCACCCTCAACCACACTTGAGGTCAAGCGATATGATCATAATGCGGCATGACCACGAAGACCCTCTACCTGCTCTGCTCCGCCGCCCCACCCGTGTTCGACGTCGCCCATGTCATCGAAGACGCACAGGCCCGCGGCTGGAACGTGTGCCTCGGGCTCACCCCCACCGCCGCGCACTGGCTCGCCGGGAGCCTCGACGGGCTCGCCGCCCTCACCGGCCACCCCGTGCTCTGGCAGTACCCGCTCCCCGGCGAGCCGGAGCAGTGGCCGGCCGCCGACGCGATCCTCTACGCCCCCGCCACCTTCAACACGGTCAACGCCTGGGCCCTCGGCCTCACCGACCGGCTGACCGTCGGCCTCGCCGCCGAAGCCCTCGGCAACGGCACTCCCATCACCGCCATCTCCTGCACCAACAGCGCGCTCGCCGCACATCCCCAGTACGACATCTCCCTCGCCACCCTGCGCAACGCCGGGGTCCGGCTCCTCCCGCACGACAACACCCCCACCGAAGCCCCGGCCCCCTTCCCCTGGGCCACGGCCCTGGCCGCCCTCGACCCCGCCCCCGCCCAGCACTGAGCGCGTGAGCCGCCGAGGGGGAAGGAGTGCACGGACCGCGGCTTGCGCGGCGGCGGCTCCTGTCCCATAGTCCGAGGTATGGACGCGCGCGAGGCCGCGCTCCGGCGGGCGCACGACCATGCCGTCCGGTGGCTCGCGAGCCTGACCGAACGGCGGGTTCCCGCACGCGCTTCGGTCGAGGAGATCGTGCGCGCGCTCGGTACCGAACTGCCCGACGCCCCCGGCAGCCCGGCCGATGTCGTCGACCTGCTGGCCACGGCGTGCGAGCCGGGACTGACCGCCTTCCCGAGCGGCCGCTTCTACGGGTTCGTGGTCGGTGGTACGGAGCCTGCAGCGCTGGCCGCGGACTGGCTGGTCAGCGCCTGGGACCAGAACTCCGTGATGCGGGCCGCCTCGCCCGCGTACGCGGCGGCGGAAGAGGTCGCCGGCGCGTGGCTGCTCGATCTGCTCGGTCTGCCCGACGACAGCGCCGTCGGCTTCACCACCGGTGCCACGATGGCGAACTTCACCTGCCTCGCCGCCGCGCGCGACGAACTGCTGCGCCGCACCGGCTGGAACGCCGGCCGGGACGGGCTCGTCGGCGGTCCGCCCGTACGGGCCGTCGCCGGCGAGGACCGCCACATGGCGGTGGACCTGGCGCTGCGTTACCTGGGGCTCGGCGCCCCGGCCCTGGTGGAGGCGGACGGTCAGGGACGCATGGTGCCGGAGGATCTGCGGCGCGTCCTGGCGGCGGGCGGAGCGGGCCCGGCCATCGTGGTCCTCCAGGCCGGGGACATCCATTCCGGCGCCTTCGACCCCTTCCCCGAGGTGGTCCGCGCCGCCCGCGAGGCGGGCGCGTGGGTGCACGTCGACGGGGCCTTCGGGCTGTGGGCGGCCGCCTCGCCGCGCCATGCGCACCTCACGGCGGGCTGCGCCGACGCCGACTCGTGGGCCACGGACGCCCACAAGACCCTGAACGTGCCCTATGACTGCGGTCTCGCCGTCGTACGCGACCCGTCGGCGCTGCGGGCCGCGATGGGCCAGCGGGGTGACTACCTCATCCAGCACGAACACGGGGACCCCGTGGACAAGGTTCCCGAACTCTCCCGGCGCGGCAGGGCCTTCACGGTGTGGGCGGCGCTCAGGTCCCTCGGCCGCTCCGGGGTGGCCGACCTCGTCGACCGGCTGTGCCGGCACGCCCGCGCGTTCGCCGACGGCATCGCCGGGATCGAGGGCGCCCGGGTCCTCAACGAGGTGGTGTTCACCCAGGTGTGTGCGGAGTTCGGCGACGACGAACGCACCGAGCGGGTACTCACCCGGCTCCTCGACGACGGTACGACGTGGATCAGCGGCTCCACCTGGCACGGCCGGCGCGTCATGCGCATCTCGGTGAGCAACTGGTCCACGGACGAGGACGACGTGGCGCGCGCACTGGCCGCGATCCGCCGGGCCGCCACCGGCCCCTGAACTCCGGCTGCCCGCCCCCTCCGTCGCGCCCCTCGTCCCGCTGTCGTCGCCGGTGGCGTCAGTGGACGACGCTGAAGCTGCGCCAGGGGTTGGTCCTGGGGGCCGTTACGTCCGACAGAGTCGTCGCCACGTAGATCCCGTTGTTCGGATCGTTCGTCTGCTTGCAGTCGAAGTTCTGGTACAGGATGACGTCGACGAGGGTGTTGTTCTCGACGTGGGTGGCCCCGTCCGGGATGGCGATCCGGTGGCAGCCCGTGACGAGGCTGTTGGAGTAGGTGATCTCGACCGGCGAGTCGTGGCCGCGGAAGCTGAGCTGGCCGACGGTGGTCCGACCCAGACCCGAGCAAGCGGTGGCGCCGAGCAGCAGCGCTGCGGCCCCCGCGGTGATGCCGATACGTCGCCTGTGGGACATGGTGCGGTCCTCGTCTGTGCGGTGGTGTCGGTCCTTGCCCACAGCGTGGCCCGGGGTGTCGCGCGTGGCCTGCTGTGCTCCGCCGACCGGATGAACGGCGGGTGCGGGCCGGTCGCCCGCACCCCCCGACGCCGCATCGCGGGAGCCGGGTCCCGGTACGGCGGCCGGGGGGCGCCGCCGGTCGCTCGGAGCGAGGATGAAGGTGATGAAGGGGATGGAGCGCAGCCGCGGACCGTACCGGGCGAGCGGCTGGCGGACACTGCGCCGGGAGACCGGGCGTGCCGGGCGCCGCGGCGCCCGGCACGCCCGGAAGGAGCGGGTGCGCTATGCATGAGGAGATGCCGCTCGAGGACCTGATCAGCGGGGCGGCCCAGGACGCCGGCGGGTGGCTGGGCGCCCTGCCGGTGGCGCTCGTGGCCACCAGCGGCGAGGGTACGATCGTGCGGTGGAACCACGGGGCGCAGGAGCTGCTGGGCTACGACCCGCCCCAGGTTCTCGGACGGCACATCGCCGATCTCCTCCATCCCGGCGCCGACCGCAGCCTGGGCCGGTCCCTGTGGGAGACCGCCGCCACCGGCCGCGGGGTGATGGGCACGGTGACCGCCTGGCACCGCAACGGCCACCCGCTGGAGCTGGAGATCTGGGCGTGCCCCGTACCCGACCGGCGGCACGGCGCCTCGGCCGTGCTGGTGTTCGCGGCGGACGCGCACGCGGCGCGCCGGATCCGCGGGTCCTCGGCGGTGTGGGACGGCCTGTTCGCCCGCTCGCCCGTGGGGATCGCCGTACTCGACACGCAGCTGCGGTTCCTCCAGGTCAATCCGGCACTGGAGGGGATGAACGGGCTGACGGAGTCCGCCCACGTGGGCCGGCGGCTCGCCGAGGTGCTGCCGGAGGTGAACGCGGGCGAGATGGAGGAGGCCATGCGCCAGGTCCTGACGACCGGCGAGCCGGTCCTCGACCGCAGGCGCACCGGCCGGACCCCCGCGGACCCGGACCACGACCACGTGTGGGCGTGCTCGTACGTACGGGTCGAGGACCCGGCCGGCCGGCCGATCGGCGTGATCGCCTCCCTGCTCGACATCACCTCGCAGCAGCGCGACCACACCGAGGCCGAGGCCGGGCGCCGCCGGCTCGCCCTGCTCACCGAGGCCAGCTCCCGGATCGGCGCCAGCCTCGACCTGGAACGCACCGCGCAGGAGCTGGCCGACCTGGCCGTCCCGCACCTCGCCAGTGCCGTCACCGTCGACGTGCTGGACTCGCTGGCGAGCGGCAACGAGCCGGGCATGGGTCTGACCGGGGGTGTGGGGCTGCGCCGTCTGGGCAAGGCCCCGCTGACGGGCTCCGCGGTCACGCAGATCCTCGCCCCGCTGGGCCGGACCCTCACCTTCCCCTCGACCGCGCCGTACACCCAGGCGCTCGCGGCCCGCCAGCCCTTCCTGATCGCCCACCTCGACTCCATGACGGTGGCCTCGGCCTCCCGGCACACCCCGAAGCCGGCACAGCTCGTCGAGACGGGCGTGCACTCGTTCATGATGGTCCCGCTGGTCGCGCGTGGTCTCGTCCTCGGCGTGGCCTCCTTCTACCGCACGAGGCCCTTCGAGCCCTTCGGTTCCGACGACGTCACCCTCGCCGGAGAACTCGCCGCCCGGGCCGCCATCAGCATCGACAACGCGCGTCTCTACCACCACGAGCACGAGACCGCCGTCGTGCTGCAGCGCAGCATGCTGCCGCAGCACGTCACCCCGCCGCCGGGCATCGAGATCGCCCACCGCTACCTGCCGGCCAGCGACGTCAACGAGGTCGGCGGGGACTGGTACGACGTCGTCCCCCTCGCCGGCGGGAGGGCCGGCCTGCTCATGGGGGACGTGATGGGGCACGGCATCGCGGCCGCCGCGGTGATGGGGCGCCTCTCCGCGACCGTCCGTGCCCTGGCGCGCCTCGACATGCCGCCCACGGCGCTGCTCCACCAGCTGGAGGCGACCCTCGCCGACCTCGCGGAGCCAATGCTCGCCACGTTCCTGTACGTGGTCTGCGACCCGGCGACCGGCCGCTGCACGATCACCCGGGCCGGTCACCCGCCGCCGGCCGTGGCCGAGCCCGACGGCACCGTCTACCTGGTCAAGACCCCGCCCGGGGCCCCGCTGGGCGTCGGCGGGGTCACCTTCACCACCACCGACCTCACGCTCCCGGCGGGCAGTCTGCTGGTCCTCTACACGGACGGCCTGATCGAGGCCCGCAACCGCGACATCGACGAGCGGCTTGCCGAGCTGACCGGCCTGCTCACGGAGCCCCTCCAGCCGCTCGACCACCTGTGCGACTCACTGATCGCCCACCTCGTCCCGGCGTCCGCCGACGATGACATCGCCCTCCTGACCGCCCGTATCGGCATGAACCACCCGAGGGGTACGTACCACCCGAACGGCCGGTGAGTCCCGCGGGCCGGGACCTCAGGCGCGGCGGTCGGCGGCGTCGAAGCGGGCCAGGCCGAGGGCTCCGGCGTGGAGGGAGTCCTCCAGGGCCCGCCGGGTGGCGCCGTCCAGGCCGCCGAGCTCGAGGGCGACCTCTTCGGCGGCGTCGCGCGCGATCTCGGCGGCCACGTCCGCGGGCGCGGTACGGGGTCCCAGCTTGCTGACGGCCGACGCGGCGCGGGCCGGCGTGAGCAGGCCGGTACCGTGGGCGAGCAGCCAGCCGGGGACTCCGGCGGCGCCTTCGGCGGGTGCTTGGTAGGGGCGCGCGCCGTCGAACCGTCCGTCCTCGGCGAAGGCGGGCTGCTTGACCTTGGCCATCGGCCGGGCCGGCCCGCGCGACTCCCCCGCGGGCTTGACGACCAGGCCCTCCGCCAGGTTGTCCGGCAGGGCCGGCAGACCGAGCAGGCCCGGCAGCCGGGTCGGGAAGAGCACCGGCAGTTCCTGGAGCCGGGCGAGCGGGCCCTCGGCCAGCAGCGGCACGCAGAGCAGCCCTGCGGACGCCGCCGCGGCGCGCAGGGTGCGGTCGCCGACCCAGTGCGGGCCGTCCTCGCCGGTGACGGTGGCGTCGAAGGGCAGCCAGATCAGACCGGGGGCGTACCAGACGCCGGTCTGCACGGCCGCCGCGTCCGGCACCGCGGGTACGTCGGGGTGGGGGTAGCGGCCGCCGGCCAGTTCGCCGTACAGGGTCACGACCGCCGAGGGCGCGGCGCCCGCCGCCTCCCTCAGGCTCCGCGCGCAGCGGGTCGCCGCGACCGCCAGGGCGGGCCAGATCCGGCCGACGCCGAAGAAGTCGTCGAGTCCGTCGTCGCCGAGCAGCTCGCGCCGTTTGGCGGGGTGCGCGCCGGCCGTGTCGCACACGACGGCGAAGTTGGCGCCGTGGACCTTCTCGTGGGCCACCCAGGTCCGGCCGCGGGCCTCTCCCAGCCGCGTGTTCGCGGGGATCTTCGGGTAGGGGGACCATTCGGGTTCACGGTGCACCGGGCGATGGTAGCGATCACGGCCGGCGCCGGTCAGGTCCTTTTCCCCGGCGGGCGCCGTCAGAGGGGGTCCACGTCGAGGAAGGCGGAGAGGACGGCCTCCCCGCCGCCCGGGGTGCCCGGCAGGGCCAGTTCCGCCCAGATGACCTTGCCCTCGGGGGTGTAGCGGGTGCCCCAGTGCTCGCTGAGCTGCGCGACCAGGAACAGGCCGCGCCCTCCCTCGTCCGTCGTGGCGGCGTAGCGCAGGTGGGGGGCCGTACTGCTGCCGTCCCAGACCTCGCAGGTGAGGTTGTGGTCGCGGAGCAGCCGTACCCGCACCGGCCCGCTCCCGTGCCGCAGGGCGTTCGTGATCAGCTCGCTGAGGATCAGTTCCGCAGCGAAGTCGAGTTCCGTCAGGTCCCATTCGTCGAGCTTCTTGGCGGCGACGCTGCGCATGGCTCCGACCGCGCTCGGCTCGAAGGCCACGTCCCACTGGGCGACCCGGTCGGGGCCGAGGGTCCTGGTGCGGGCGATGAGCAGGGCCACGTCGTCGGTGGGCCGGGCGGGGAGCAGCATGTCGAGGACGGCCCGGCAGCTGTCGTGGGGGTCCCGGTCGGGGTGGCTGAGCGCCGCCCGGAGCAGTTCCAGCCCCTCGCTGATGTCCCGGGTCCGTTCCTCCACCAGGCCGTCGGTGTAGAGGACCAGCTGGCTGCCCTCGGCCAGATCCAGTTCCGCGGTCTCGAAGGGCATGCCGCCCAGGCCCAGCGGGGGGCCCGCGGGCAGCTCGACGATCTGCGTGGTGCCGTCGGGGGCGACGAGGAGCGGGGGCAGGTGCCCCGCCCTGGCCATCGTGCAGCGCTGGGACACCGGGTCGTAGACGGCGTACAGGCAGGTGGCGCCGAGTACGCCGCCGTCCGCGTCCTCGGCGTCCCCGTCGTGGTCGTGGTCGATGCGCTGTACGAGGTCGTCCAGGCGGGCGAGGATCTCGTCGGGCGGCAGGTCGAGGGAGGAGAAGTTGTGCACCGCGGTGCGCAGCCGCCCCATGGTGGCGGCGGCGTGCAGGCCGTGGCCGACGACGTCGCCGACGACCAGGGCGACCCGGCTGCCGGGCAGCGGGATCACGTCGAACCAGTCGCCGCCGACGCCGGACTGGGCGGGCAGGTAGAAGTGCGCGACGTCCATGGCGCTCTGTTCGGGCAGGGCGCGCGGCAGCAGGCTGCGCTGGAGGGTCACGGCGAGGGCGTGTTCGCGGGTGTAGCGGCGGGCGTTGTCCATGCTGACGGCCGCACGGGCGACGAGTTCCTCGGCGAGGGACAGCTCGTCCTCGTCGAAGGGCTCCTGCTTCTGCGACCGCCAGAAGTTGACCACGCCGAGGACGACGCCCCGGGCCATCAGGGGGGCCGCGATGAGCGAGTGGATGCCGTAGTCGACGATGGCGCGGGCCCGCGGCGGGTCCTGGGCCTGCCAGCCGGGGGCGTCGGACAGGTCGGGTACCAGTTCCGCCCGCCCCGTGCCGTAGCCGCGGGCCTGCGGGGTGGACGGCAGGAAGTCGATCAGCCGGCCGACGGGGTAGAGGGGGTGGTCGGAGCGGATGCCGCTGATGGCGGTGCGCCGCATGTCGGCGCCCGGGGCGGGCTCGTCGCCGTCGATGACCTGGTCGGCGAGGTCGACGGTGACGAAGTCCGCGAAGCGGGGTACGGCGACGGCGGCGAGCTCCTCGGCCGTGCGGACCACGTCGAGGGTGGTACCGATGTCGCCGCCCGCGTCGTACAGCAGTTTGAGGCGCCTGCGGGCCGTCTCGGCCCGGGCGGTCAGGATCTGCATCTCGGTGGAGTCGCGGATGGTGACCGCCGCGCCCTCGGGCCGGCCCCGCGGGTGGGTGGGCCGCTGGTTGACGACGAGCAGCCGGTCGCCGGAGCCGATCACCTCGTCGGTGGCCTCGCGGCCGGAGAGCAGCAGGTCGGCCATCCGGCGCTCCAGGCCGGGCACGTCGCCGATGTGGCGGCCCTCGGCGTCGTCGGGCAGGCCGAGGAGGCGTTTCGCCTCGTCGTTGGCCAGCAGGAGCTGGCCGTCGCCGTCGGTGATCAGGACCCCTTCGCGGACGGCGTGGAGCACCGCGTCGTGGTGCTCGTACATGCGGGTCATCTCCTGCGTGCCGAGGCCGTGGGTCTGGCGGCGCAGGCGTCTGCTGATCAGCCAGGTGCCGACGGTGGCCAGGGCCAGGCCCGTGGCGATGGCCAGGAGGATCACCGGGAGCTGGCGGTCGAGGGCGCCGGTGACGTTCTCGACGGTCAGGCCGGCGGACACCAGGGCGACGACCTCGCCGTCGGGGTCCTTGACGGGGACCACCGCCTGGATCTCCTTGCCGAGGGGGCCCTCGACGCTCTCGGTGTGGACCTTGCCCTGCAGCGAGGGCTCGATGGTTCCGACGAACCGTTTCCCGATGCGGTCGGGCTGGGGATGGCTGTAGCGGATGCCGTTGGTGTCCATCACCACGATGAAGTCGACCCCGGCGGCCTTGCGCGTCTGCTCGGCCAGGGGCTGCAGGACCGCGGAGGGGTCGGACGTCTTCAGCGCGGGCTGGAGGCCCAGCTGGTGCGCGAAGGTCTCGGCGACGGCCACCGAGCGGTTGCGCGCCTCGCGGTCGATGTCGTGCCGCGACTGGAGCACCAGGGCCAGCAGGGCCCCGGCGGCGAGCAGGACCACGATCGCCACCTGGAGGACGAATACCTGGCCGGCGACGCTTCTGAATCGGTTGCCTAGAGGTGACCGCACCGACGTGCCCGGCACGGGTGGCAAGGAATGGTCACGAACCCAGTTGTAGCACTTCCGGGCCTCCATGGCTCCCGGCATGCACAATGCGCGCCGGGAGTGTCACACCTCGTCCCGCACTGTCCCTCAGGACGAGCGGGGTGCGGCGGCGGCGCCGGCGCCGTCGGCGGGGGCTCCGGCAGGGGCGGGCGCGGCCTGCGCCGTCCGGGCGGTCCCGGGGGCCGCCGGACTCGCCGGCGCCACGGGCGCCGTCGGGGCCGGGGTCGCCGTCGGGGCCGGGGTCGCCGTCGGGGCCGGGGTCGCGCCTCCCTCGGGGGCCTCCGAGGTACAGACGACCTCGTCGCGCGGGGTGTAGTGGGTCTTGAACTCCTCGTTGCGCACTTCCTTGCCGCCCTGGACGAAGACGCGGCCGACCGTCACGTCGAAGCCTTCGAGCGGGGTCTGGACCTCGCAGGTCGGCCCGCTGCCGGTGCGCTTCGCGGGCGGTGTGACGTTGGTGCGCGGCCCCTTGGTCGCACGTATCTCGTCGTACTTCCTGGTGCCGAGGAGAGTGATGGTCAGCGAGGTGTTGGTGGATTCGGCCTGTACGTAGACGGCATGCCCGGAGTCGTTGATCCAGCGCAGGTCGAGGGTGCCCCAGGCGACGGTGGCCTCGCGGCCCTCGGGATAGCGCTCGATGTAGAAGGAGTGGGCACCGTGCTCGACCGGCTTGAGGCCGGCGAAGAAGACCGCGTTGTACATGGTCGTGGCGACCGCGGAGACGCCGCCGCCGGGCGACTTCACGTACTGACCGTCATTGATCATGATCCCGTCGACGAATCCGTTCTCCTTGGTGCGCTCACCGACCGTGCGGTTGAAGCTCCACTCCCGTCCCGGCAGGACCACGGAGCCGTTGATGAGCTCCACGGCGCGGCCGATGTTGGTGCTGCGGTACGGGGCGGCCGGGAACTCGACGGTGAAGGAGGAGATCTTCTCCTTGATGCCGATCCGTCGCGCCTCCTCGCTCGTGAGCTCCGGCTGGACGGCCACGGTGGCGACCTCGCCGCTGCGGGCGGCGCCCGTGCGGGTCAGCAGCGGCAGCACGGCCTTGCCGAGCGCCTCCTCGGTCACCTTGCGTCCCGCACGGCTCTGCTGGGCCATGACCACGGTGCCGTCGGGGCCGACACGGGGGGCGGCGTCGAGCGCGGGACGGCTGACCTCCTCGACGGGACGGGCCACGGCGGGCTCGGCCAGCAGGCCTTTGGAGTCGAGGGCGGGTACGAGACGGCCCTGGGCGTCGGGCCGCATCTTCAGGTGCTCGCCCAGCACGGCGGGTGTGATGGACACGCTCTTCCCGGCGACGGTGAGCGCGACGGGCCCGGACATGGCGGGCTGGGCGAACTGCTTCAGGGCCCGTCCGGTCTCCTCGGCGCCTACGGCCGGCTCGGTGCGCTCGACGGGCAGCACGACCGGGGCGGTGTCCGTCCGCAGGTATGCGTCACGGAGCGTGTCGAGGGCCCGGTCCCGGACGAGGGTGACCCCCGTGAGGGGGGCGACGGCCTTGGCCGCGCCCTTCTCGAAGGCGATGGCGCCGTCCCGGGGTGCGCGGGCGGTGGTCCCGGCGATGCGGTCAACTGCGGCCCGGCCCTTCTGCTCGTCGGCACGGACCACGGGTTCGACGTCGCGCCGGTCGGAGGCGAAGAGGCCGCCGATGACGGTGACGGGGTCGTAGCCCCTGCGCACGGCGCGGTCGACGGTCGCGGCGGTGTCCAGCGAGAGCCCGAGCGTCGCGGGATCGGCCTTCTCCACGTGGTCGCCGATCTTCATGGCCACGGGTGCGGCGGCGGTGGGACCGAGCTCCCGGTCCAGTACCCGCCGGGCCTGCGCGACGGGCAGGCCGCCGATGTCCACACCGCGCACGCGCGTGCCCTGGTCGACGTCGCCGCCGGCCACGAGTCCGGTGACGTAGAGGCCGCCCAGCCCGAGGACGACGGCTCCGCCCGCCACCATCGGCAGGGCCATCCGCCGGTTGCCCGTCCAGCCGCGCACGCGTCCCATGTCACTCCCAGTGGCGCCGACCGTCCCCGGGCGGCGCGGGCCGCTCATGCGGCACATAGACGACAGATCCGGGATTCATGATTCCCCCAAAAGGGGCAATTGAGGGATGAATGTAACGGTTCTCACGATCCGGGGCCGGCCCGTACGCGGGCGGCGGCCGCCGCGCCGAGGTGTCCATGGCCGTGGGCCCGCGCAGGGCGGCGGGGCGGCGGCACCCCTCCCTCCCGGAAGATCGGCCGCCGGGCCGGACGACGGGGGCGCACGGCATCAACTCGCTTGCCTACCAGGCGCGTTGCCCGTACGGGATCATCGGGATACCTTTCTGGAAAATGTTTCAGTTCGAGCGGGGCGGGCGACGTGTTGGAGCTGACGGGGAGCGGGGCCGAGCCTCTGGAGGCGGAGGATCCGCGCCGGATCGGACCGATCCCGCTGGCGGGCCGGCTCGGCGCCGGCGGCATGGGACGGGTGTACCTCGGCGTCCTGGAGGGCCGGTACGTCGCCGTCAAACAGCTGCTGGCCTCCGTCGTCGGCGAGGACCAGGACTTCCTGCGCCGCTTCGGGCACGAGCTGGACAATCTCGCGCGGCTGCCCGCCGACGCGACCGCGGCGCTGATCGCCGGAGACCGCACGGCAAGGCCTCCGTGGTTCGCCACCGCGTACGTCCCCGGTCTCACGCTGCGGGAGGCCGTCTCCCTGCACGGCGGCCCGCTGCCGACGGACGCGCTGTGGCTGCTGCTGCGGGAGGCGGCCGCCGGCCTGGCCGCGGTGCACGCGCTGGACATGGTGCACCGCGACCTCAAGCCCTCGAACGTCATGCTGACCCTGGACGGGCTGACCCTCATCGACTTCGGCGTCGCACGGGCCGCCGAACAGAGCCGGCTGACCAGGACCGGCATGGTCGTGGGCACTCCCGCCTACATGGCCCCCGAACAGGCCTCGGGCAAGCGCGACCCGAGCGGCGCCACCGACGTGTTCGCGCTGGGTTCGGTACTCGCGTACGCGGCGTGCGGCCGGCCGCCCTTCGGGGAGGAGTCGGGGCACGGCGTGCTGTACCGCATCGTCCACGAGGAGCCCGGTCTGGAGCCGTTGCGGGACCTGGACCCGGAGCTCGCCGAGCTCGTCGCGGCCTGCCTCGCCAAGGATCCGGACGACCGCCCCACGGCGACGCAGCTCCTCGCCCACGCCTCCCGGAAGGGCCCGTTCACCCAGCCCCTGTGGCCGCCGGCCGTCGACGAGCGCCTCACCGAACGGGCCGCCTTCGCCGCGGACGTGCAGGACGTGGACGTACCCACGCTCCCGCTCGGCGGCGGACGGCCCGACCCCGGGGAGCAGGAGGAGCCCGCGCAGGAGCCGGCGAAGGAGCCGGAGGCACCCGGGCCCGCGCCCGCCGCCGGGTCCCACCCGGACGGCTCCGAGGAACGTGCGCCGCGTGAGCGGCGCCGCCGTACCCGGGTCCTCCTCGCGGTCCTTCCCGTCGTCGTGGTCTCGGGCGGTACCACGCTCGCCATCCAGTACCTGCCGCACCTCTCCTCGCCGCGCGCCGAGGCGCAGAACACCCCGGCGGCCCCGGTGACGGCCCCCGCGGACCCGACGGCGGCGGCCGCCGGGAGCCCCTCCGGCACGGCGCCGCCCGCGCAGCCGTCGGCACAGGACCCGGGTCAGGCACAGGGCGCCACGGGCGGCGCCCCCGGCTCGGCGGTCGGCGGCGCAGGAGGGGGACCCGGCCCGGGCACCGTTGCGGGCGGCGGCGCCCAGCCCGGCTCGGGCGGCGCGGGGAGCCCGGCGAACGCGGGCGGGAACGGCGGCGGCTCACGCCCGTCCGCCGGGGGGACGTCCACGGCGCCCACCACGGCCCCCGCCCAGCCGCCCTCGGTGCCCGCGTCCGGCACCCACCGCTACCGCAACGGCAACAACAGCAAGTGCATCACCCAGGTCTTCGGGGCCTCCGACTTCGGCGACTGCGCCGACGGGTCCGCCCGCTGGACCGTGCGGAGCCGGCCGGACGGGAGCTTCAGGCTGGTCAACCAGCAGAGCGGAAGCTGCCTCTACTCCAACGGGCTCGGCCAGGCCGTCTTCGTCGGCGACTGCGCCCAGGACATCGGACGGGTCTGGCGCACGGGTCCGGGCGGCAGCCTCCGCAGCGACCTCGGCGGCGGCTGCCTCGACCTCGGCATGAGCAGCGGCCTGGTCACGAAGACGTGCGGTGGTGAGGCGTCGCAGCGCTGGACGCAGCAGAGCTGAGGGCTGTCCCGACGCGCCCGTGACCGGTCGCTCGTCAAGATCGGCACCATGGCAGACTGGGCCGTCCACACAGGCGAACCGGGACGGAGGACACCATCGTGCGACGGCAACGAGGGCGCGCAGCCCTGGCCTCCCTGGTGCCGGTGGCCTTGATGACGGCGACGGCCACCGGCTGCGGCACCGCGCTGCAGGACCTCGGCCCGCTGCCCCCGCGCTTCTCGGGTCCTGCCCTGCCCGCCGACGCGGTGGTGTCGGAGATGACGTCGGTCCTGGCCGCGGAGGGCATCACGGTGGCCAGGCAGCCCTCGGACGGCCCGGGCCGGTGCAGCGAACGGCTGATGGGCCGGCACGCCCCGGAGACAGCGGGCTCCGCCCTCGAGGCGGCCTTCGCACGCGCCCGCTCCGAACACGGCTGGCAGGCAGGACCCGACCTGGGCGGCGGAACGCTGACCCTCACCAAGGGCAACTGGACCGTCCTGGCGAGCCGCCCGGCCCAGGAGGCCGCGCAGGGCGTCCAGGCTCCGGTGGTGATGTCCCTGACCTGCCTGGATCCGGGGAGCTCCACCGCCCCGCCGACGTCGGCTCCGGCCCCGGAGTCCCCCTGAACCCCGTAGCGCCGAGCCTGCCGGAGCGCGTGTCGCGCTCCGGCAGGCAGCGGGAAGGAAAGGTCAGAAGGCCCGCAGGAGGTACTTGGTGCGGAAGCCGCCGCTGGTCGAACAGTCGAGCGTGCTCTGCGTACTGGTGTAGGTGAAGCCGGAGGGTACGGTGCACGCCCACAGGCCGGTCTGGGGCGTGCGCAGCAGGTACTTGGTGCGGAAGCCGCCACCGGTCGAGCAGTCGAGCGTGTTCTGGGTGGAGGAGTAGGTGAACCCGTCGGACACGGTGCAGGCCCACAGCCCGTCGGAGGGCGGCTGGACGAAGTAGTAGGTGCGGAAGCCGCTGCCCCCGCAGGACAGCGTGTTCTGGGTCGAGGAATAGGTGTAGCCGGGCGGCACGGTGCAGGACCAGAAGCCGGCGGCGGCCGCAGCCGGTGACCCGGCCGCGGGTGAGGCGGACGCGGTGGCGGGGACGAGGGCGGTGGCCAGCATGACGGCCGCACTGCCGCCACCGAGCAGCAGCGTACGCAGTTTCGATCGGATCACGGGATGCACTCCTGGCTCGTTGTTCACCGGACGGAACCATGGCGTGGGAGGTGCCGGGGAGGTGCCGGGATCTGCTCCGTTCCGGTACCTCCGCGGGGCGCGCGCTGGAATGCTGGCAGCCGCATAGTCCCCCGGCAAGAGCGGCCCCCGCCCTACCCGCCCACTTCCGGCCGCTGCGGGCAGGGCTCCGACCTGCGCGATCACCAAGGAGAGGTGGACGTGCAGGAGAGCAACCCGTCCGGAAACTACACGGGCAGGGGTGGCAGGGCTGTCTCGTACAGCCAGGCCGAATACAGGTCGTCCAGCGGATCGGCCGTGTAGCGGGCGGCATGGGCCGTGAACGCTGCGGTGCTCACGACCCCGTGGCGGTGCACGGTGGCCCAGTCACGCAGCATGCGGAAGAAGTCCTCCTCCCCCAGCGCGCGGCGGAGGGCGTGCACGGCGAGGCCGCCGCGCTGGTACAGGCGGTCGTCGAACATCAGTTTCCGGCCGGGGTCGACCAGGCGCAGGTCCTGCGGCCGCGCGGTCAGCGACCGGTGCGCGGCGGCCGCCTGCTCGTGGGCGGTCCGGCCGCCGGAACGCTCCGACCAGAGCCATTCGGAGTACTTCGCGAAGCCCTCGTTGAGCCAGATGTGGCGCCAGTCGGCGATGGTCACGCTGTTGCCGAACCACTGGTGCGCGAGCTCGTGGGCGATCAGGCGCTCCGACCCGCGTACGCCGTCGACGTGGTTGGCCCCGAAGAGGGAGAGGCCCTGCGCCTCCACCGGCACGTCGAGCTCCTCGTCGGCGACGACGACAGCGTATTCACCGAAGGGATACGGCCCGAAGAGCTCCTCGAAGAGCTGCATCATGGCGGGCTGCCGGGCGAAGTCCCGGGCGAAGCGCGACAGCAGGTGGGCGGGCACGTGGGCGCTCTGCGTCACGCCGCCGAGCCCGGGGTCGCCCAGCAGCACGGTCTGGTACATGCCGATGGACAGGCCGACCAGATAGCTGGAGGTCGGCGCGGGCTGCTCGTAGACCCAGGTGGTGGTGCTGGCCCTGGTGGTCCTGGTGAGCAGCCGGCCGCCGGCCACGACCGTGTAGGCGGACGGCGTGTTGACGGAGATCTGGTACGAGGCCTTGTCGGCGGGGCGGTCGTTGCACGGGTACCAGGAGGGGGCCCCGACCGGCTGGCTGGCCACGAGCGCGCCGTCGGTCAGTTCCTCCCAGCCGAGGCCGCCCCAGGGGCTGCGCACCGGCTTGGGGTTGCCCGACCAGGTCACGTCGACGGTGAAGGCGGCCCCGGCGGGCAGTGGCTTCGCCGGCCGGATGCGCAGCCTGCCGCCGCGGTGGGTGTACTGCGGGGCCCGCCCGTTGACCAGGACACGGCCTATCTTGAAATCGGCCAGGTTGAGGTGGAACTCGGTGAGGGGGGCCCGTCCGGCAATCGCGCTGAGGCGGCCGGTCCCGGCCAGCCGGTTCGGGCCGGGACGGTAGTCCAGGGCGATCTCGTACCGGTGCACGCGGTAACGGGCGTCGCCGTTGGCCGGAAAGTACGGGTCCGATACCGCTGTGGTCTGGCCGCTCACTGCCGCTTCCGCTCCCTGCGCCGTGCTCGTACGACGTGCTGGTGTGCCCCTGCCGTGCCCGCTGCCGCTTCCGTCCCGGCCGGCGCCACCGCCCCTCAGGACCGCCACGCCTCGATCGGGTTGCCCAGCCAGCGGGTGTCGGCGGGCACGGACTCCCCAGCCATCACGAGGGAGGCGGGGCCCAGGGTGCTGCGCGCCCCGACCGTGCTCCCGGGCAGGACGATTCCGCCCGGGCCCAGGGTGGCGCCCTCACGGAGGATCACAGTATCCGTCCTCAAGATCCGGTCGTGGAAGAGGTGCGTCTGCAACACACAGCCGCGGTTCACGCTGACGCCGTCGCCCAGCGTGACCAGGTCGGTCTCCGGCAGCCAGTAGCTCTCGCACCACACGCCGCGGCCGATGCGGGCACCGAGCCCGCGCAGCCACAGGGCCATCAGCGGAGTCCCGGGCACCGATCCGGCCAGCCAGGGCACGGCCAGGACCTCGACGAAGGTGTCGGCGAGTTCGTTGCGCCATACGAAGCCGCTCCACAGCGGGTGCTCGCCGGGCCGGTGCCGGCCCACCAGGACCCACTTCGCGGTGACCGCGACACAGCACGCGGCCGCACCGGCGGCCAGCAGGACCGCTCCGGACAGCAGTGCGGTGCCCCAGACGCCCAGACCGCTCCACGCGGTCAGCGCGCACAGGGCCGCCACGGTCAGCACGGCCAGGGCCGCCGAGCAGAAGACGGGGACGAGCCGGCACAGCTCCACCAGGCCGCGCGCCCACAGCAGGCGTGCGGGCGGGTCGTAGGTCCGGCTCCGGTCGGCGTCGGCGCTGGACCGGGGCAGCTTGACCGGTGGCAGGCCCAGGTACGAGCTGCCCTTCTTGGCCTTCTTCGGCGCGGCCGACAGGACGCCGACCAGCCCGTCGTCGGGCACGGTGCGGCCCGGTGCGGCCATGCCGGAGTTGCCGAGGAAGGCCCTGCGGCCGATCGCGGAGTGTCCGATGCGCACCCAGCCGCCGCCCAGCTCGAAGGGAGCGGTCAGGGTGTCGTCGGCGAGGAAGGCGCCTTCGCCCACGGTGGTCAGGCTCGGCAGCGCCAGTACGGTGGACACCTCGGCCCCCCGGCCGATCTTCATGCCGAGCAGCCGCAGCCAGACCGGGGTGATCAGCCCGGCGTAGAGCGGGAAGAGGGTCTCCCGGGCCCGGTCCATCAGCTGGGTGACCGTCCAGGCCTGCCAGCCGGTGCGGCTGTGCGTCGGATGGTTGCCGGCCCGCAGGCCGAGGCTCAGCAGGCGTACGGCGGCCAGCAGGAGCAGCGCGTAGGCGAGGCCGAAGGCGAGGGCCGCGGGCACCACGGCGACCAGTGCTCCGCGCAGGGCCCCGCCGAGCCCGGCGTCCGCGGGGACGAACCGGCTCAGCACGAGCAGGGCGGGCACGGTGGCGAGGACGGGCAGCATCGTGAGGCCGAAGCCGGTGGTGCCGTACATGGCCCGCCAGTGGACCGCGCGCGGGGGGCGTTCCTCGGGCCAGTTCCGCTTGGCCCTGCCGAGTTTGACGGCGGGGGCGCCGGCCCAGCGCTGGCCGGTCGGGACGGTCCCGACCACGGCGGAGCCGGGGGCCACCTCGGCCCGCTTGCCGATCCGTGCCCCGGGGAAGAGCATGCTGCGGGTGCCGACGACCGCTCCCGCGCCGATCCTGACGGGGCCGATCTCCAGCTGGTCGCCGTCCAGCCAGTGCCCGGACAGGTCGACCTCGGACTCGACGGCGCAGCCGCGGCCGAGCTTGAGCATGCCGGTGACGGGGGGCAGTGCGTGCAGGTCGACCTCGGGGCCGACCTTGGCGCCGAGGGCCCGGGCGTAGCGTTCGAGCCAGGAGCCGGTCAGGGAGGTGGCGCCCGCGTATTCGGCCAGCCGCTCGGCGGTCCAGAGCCTGAGGTGGACGCTGCCGCCCCGGGCGTGCCGTCCGGGTTTCACCCCGCGCAGGAGCAGGCGCGCGCCGCCGGCGGCGATGGCCAGGCGCCCCGGGGGGCTGAAGAGCAGGACGGCTCCGGCGGCGACGAGCCACCAGGAGGCGGTCGGCGCCCAGGGGTAGGGCCCGAACCGGTGCAGTACGTTGCCCAGGGCCAGGAGGGCGACCGTCCAGCGCAGGCCGAGCACGGTGAGCAGCGGGAGCAGCAGGAGCGCGTGGAGGGCCTGGGAGCGGAGGGGAACGGGCGCCACGGGGCGGGACGCGCCGCCGTCCGGTGCGGACTTCTCCAGACGGCGGGCCAGCTTGCGCAGGGTGGGCTGCTGGTAGATGTCGAGGACGGCGGCGCTCGGGTAGCGGGTGCGCAGCCGGGTGGTGAGCTGCGCGGCGGCGATGCTGTTGCCGCCGATCGCGAAGAAGTCGTCGGAGGCGCTGGTGACGGCCGCGCCGAGGGTTTCGCGCCACTGCTCGGCGAGCCAGGCCTCGGTGCCGTGGAGTTCTTCCGCGGGACCGGTGGTCTCCAGGTCGGGCAGCGGCCAGGGCAGGGCGTCGCGGTCCACCTTGCCGGAGGTGCGGGTGGGCAGCTCGGCGACGGGTGCGAGGAGCGGTACGAGGGCCGCGGGCAGCTCGGCGCGCAGGCGTTCGACGGCTGCCGCGCGGTCCCAGCCGTCCTGGGTGACCAGGTAGCCGACGAGCAGCTGGTTGCCGCTGCGCGCGGTGCGGACGGCGGCTGCGGCGCCCGCCACGTGGGGCAGGGCCTGGAGGGCGGCGTCGACCTCGCCGAGTTCGATGCGGCGGCCGCCGAGTTTGATCTGCTCGTCGGCGCGGCCGAGGAAGACGAGCCCTTCCGGTTCCGCGCGGACGAGGTCGCCGCTGCGGTAGGCCCGCTGCCAGCCGAGGGACGGGAGGGGGGCGTACTTCTCGGCGTCCTTCGCGGGGTCGAGGTAGCGGGCCAGGCCGACGCCGCCGATGACGAGTTCGCCGCTGCCGCCCATCGGGACCGGGTCTCCGGCTCCGTCGACGACGGCGAGTTCCCAGCCGTTCAGCGGGAGGCCGATGCGGATGGGTTCCTCGCCGGTCAGGAGTGCGGCGCAGGCCACGACGGTGGCTTCGGTGGGGCCGTAGGTGTTCCAGACCTCGCGGCCCTCGGTGACCAGGCGCTGGGTCAGTTCGGGCGGGCAGGCCTCGCCGCCGAAGATGAGCAGCCGGACCTCCCCGAGGGCCTCGGGCTCCCAGAGTGCGGCCAGGGTCGGGACCGTGGAGACCACGGTGATCTCCTGTTCCACCAGCCAGGGGCCGAGGTCGGCGCCGCTGCGGACCTGGCTGCGCGGAACGGGCACCAGGCACGCTCCGTACCGCCAGGCCAGCCACATCTCCTCGCAGGAGGCGTCGAAGGCGACGGACAGGCCGGCCATGACCCGGTCGCCGGGCCCGATCGGCTCCTCGGCGAGGAAGAGCGCGGCCTCGGCGTCGACGAAGGCGGCGGCACTGCGGTGGGTGACGGCGACGCCCTTGGGCCTGCCCGTGGAGCCGGAGGTGAAGATGATCCACGCGTCGTCCTCGGGGCCGGGACGCGCGGAGCGGTCACCACCGCCGGGGCCGGACGTACCGGTGACGCCGCCGGCGCCGCCAGCGTCGATGGCGTCGACGAGGTCCACGGGGTCGATGCGCAGGCCGCCGCCCACGACCGCCCGTACTCCGGCCTCGCCGAAGACCAGGTCGGCCCGTTCGTCGGGGTCCTCCGCGTCGACGGGCACGTACGCGGCGCCGGCCGCGAGGACGGCCAGGATCGCCACGTACAGCTCGTTGGTTCCGGACGGGACGCGGACGCCGACCCGGTGCCCGGCTGCGACCCCGGCGGCGGCGAGGGCGCGGCGGCCGCGGTCGACCTCGGCGGCCAGGGCGCGGTAGGTGAGTCGGGTGGTGCCGTCGTCGAGGGCCGGCTCGTCGGGGTAAGCCCGTACGGACTCCTCGAGGATGTCGAGGAGGGTGCGGGGCCGGGCGGCGGGTCCGGCGCGGAAACGGGCGGCTTTGCCGGTCTCCTCGTGCGTCCCTGTTCCTCCGTCCGGGGCGCCGCGGGTGCCGCGGTCGTCGAGAAGAGCGACTTCAGTGCGATCGGGTGTGGCTGGCATCGGCCCTCGCGTGTCGTTCCGGCAATTGGTCCGGTTCATCGGTGGAGACCGGATTCACCCTGTTTGTCCCGGTCTGTAGCCGAACAACCCACCAGCCTAGTGCGAGGTCAAGGATTTTCCCGTCGAAGCTTCGGGTGTGGCCGATTGACGACGTCGGGTCGGCCGCCCGGGACCGGAAGCCTTCACTTCTCGACCGTGTAGCGGACGCGCGCCCACAGCGGCAGGACGAACCAGCACAGGAGGTACCAGGCCACGACTCCCGCCACCAACCACGGCACGAGGGCGTCGTGGGTGGCCACCCGCAGCACGAGGAAGAGCGCCGCGGTGCAGGTGGCCAACAGCAGGACGAGGCCGGCGAAGGTGAGCCGCGAGGCCCAGGCCACGGCCTCGGGCTTGATCTGTCGCCCCGAGACGACGCGGTGGAAGGCGACGGGGCCGATCAGGGCCCCGGTCGCCAGGGAGCCGAGGACGATGGTGACGATGTAGATCGTCTTGTCGGTCTGGGGAAGGTCGTGGAAGAGCGGGGTGAAGACCACGGTCAGCAGGAAACCGAAGAGGATCTGTACGCCCGTCTGGGCGACGCGTATCTCCTGGATCAGCTCCTGCCACTGCCGGTCTGCGCGTTCCTTCTCGCTCTCGTCCCGTGCGTCGTCCCGCTCGGCGTCCCGCTCGGCGGTGGCGTCGGACATGCCGTCTCCTTGTGTTCGTGTGCGGCGGGCCCGGTGGCCCCTGACGCACGTGCCCGAGTAGTGCTTCCAGCTTCCCCGCCCGCGTCGGCGAAGGGACTGTCGTCGAGGCCGGCCAGAAGGTCGGCCGGGTGCCGGTAGACGGCGCGGGCTCCCGCGTCCTCCAGGTCCCGCCGGGGGATCCCGCCGCTGAGCAGTCCGACGCAGACGACTCCGGCCCTCGTGGCGGCCGTCATGTCCCACACGGTGTCGCCGACGAAGACGGAGTCGCGCGCGGTCGCACCGGCGAGTTCCAGGGCGTGGTGCACGGGGTCCGGGGCCGGCTTGCCCTCGCCGACATCGTCGGCGCTCGCGGTCGCGGTGATCGCGTCGTCGGCGCCGACGGCCCGCCGCAGCGCGGTGAGCTCGGCGTCGCTCGCGGATGTCACCAGGACGACCCGCCAGCCCCTGTGGTCGAGCTCGCGCAGCAGCTCGGCGGCGCGGTCCAGGGCGGGCAGCCGGTCGAAGTAGGTGGCGTACAGCGTGTCGTGCGCCGCGGTGAGGCGCTCGTCCCCGCTCGTGTCGCGGCCCTCCCCCAGGAGGTGGCCGAGGAGGTCCTCGCCCGGCAGCCCGATGGCGCGGTGGATGTCATGCATCGCCACGGCGTGGCCTGCCTGCCGCAGCGCTTCCCACCAGCACGTGACGTGCAGATGGTTGGTGTCGGCGAGGGTTCCGTCGACGTCGAACAGAGCGGCGCGGTTCATCCTTTCGCCTCCATGCGGGTCGGTGGGTCGGTGGGCCCGGACCGTGTGGGGGAACGCCCGTAGGCCCCGGCTCGTCCGGCGCCTACCCCGGGAGCCCCCGGTCACTCGTCCGGCCCTGCACGCACCCCGGCCGTGCCGGGCCGCGCCCGGCCCACTGGTTTCGGCGGCGCCCGACGGGTTAAAAGCCTGCCGTCAGCGCGGCTCCCCCGCCCGGCACGCCCGGTCCCGAACGAGCGAGGTCCCCCGTGAACAAGCATCCTGCCGACACCGCCGGCGGGGCTCCTCCCCCGGAGGCCCTGCGCCCGCCCAGCATGACCAACGGCCAGCTGCCCAAGGACCACACCCAGGCGATCCTCGAGGTCACCAAACACGTAGCGGCGCTGCTGAAGCAGTCCGGACAGCCGTTCGCGCTCGCCGGCAGCGTGGCCGCCTTCGCCCACGGCGTCCCGGCCCGCTTCCAGCACGACACGGACTTCTGCATGCGGCGCGAGGACGCCGAGGCGGCGATCAAGGCCTTGGAGGACGGCGGCATCGAGATGCGCCGGGCGGCGGAGGACTGGCTGGTCAAAGGCCGTATGGGAGGGGAAGAGGTCGACCTCATCTTCGAGCTGGCCCGCAGGCCGGTCAGCATGGAGCTGCTGGAGCGGGCGAGCGTGAAGTCGGTGGACTCGGTGTGGATGCCGGTCCTCTCCCCCACCGACCTGATGGACAGCCGGCTCGCCGCCCTGTCCGAGCACTACTGCGACCTGGGCGACCTGCTGCCGATGGCCCGGATGCTGCGCGAGCAGATCGACTGGGTGCGGCTGGACCGGGTGCACCGGGACGCCCCGCTGCCGGACGCCTTCCTGTACCTGCTCGACCGGCTCCGGGTCATCGACCGGGCGAAGGGGATCTCATGACTTCCATGGAGAACCTCGACTACCGCGTCGAGCACCTGCGCGACCGCCTGGCGCGGGAGGACATCGCCGAGCTGGGCGTGCGCGTGGAGGCCCGCGGCGCGTCGGTGATGGTCTGGGGCGTCGTCACCGACGACAGCTCCCGGGCGGCCGTGCTGCGGATCGCCGCCGACGAGCTGGAGGGTGTGCCCTGGCACGAGGACCTGACCGTGCACCGGGCCGGGCCGCCCGGAGGGGCGGAGGTGCTGTCGTGATCCGCATCGCGGCCGTCGGGGACATCCATCTCGGCCCCGACAGCGCGGGCACCCTGAGGCCGGCCTTCGACACGCTCGGCGACTGCGCGGACCTGCTGCTGCTGGCCGGTGACCTGACCCGGCACGGCACCCGCGAGGAGGCCCGGGTGGTGGCGCGGGAGGTCGCCGGACTGCCCGTCCCCGTGGTCGCCGTCCTCGGCAACCACGACTACCAGAGCGATCAGCCGGACCTCGTCACGCGTGAACTGGCCGACGGAGGCGTCCACGTCCTGGAGGGCGAGAGCGTCACGTTCGACATCGGGGGCGTCACGGTGGGCGTCGCCGGCACGAAGGGCTTCGGCGGCGGGTTCGCAGGGCGCAGCGCCACGGAGTTCGGCGAGCCGGAGATGAAGGCCTTCATCCGCTATTCCAGGGCATGCGCTGACGGGCTCGGCCGCGGTCTGCGCGAGCTGGACGCCCGGGGCAGCGGCCTGCGGGTGGCCCTCACCCACTTCTCACCGGTGCCGGACACCCTGGCGGGCGAGCCGCCCGAGATCTACCCCTTCCTCGGCAGCTACCTGCTCGCGGAGGCCATCGACGGGGCCGGTGCGGACCTCGCGGTCCACGGGCACGCGCACCTGGGCACCGAGCACGGGATGACCGGCGGCGGGGTGCGCGTGCGCAACGTCGCCATGCCCGTCATCGACCGCGCCTTCGCCGTGTACCACCTCTCCCCGTCGGCGCACTGAAGCGGCGGGAAGGGTCAGCACGCCCGGAGCGGGTATATAACCGACGGGAAACCCACGACGGCCCCGCTGCGCTCCGCGCGGCTCCCCGACCCGTCGGAGGAAACTGATGACCCCCCTGCCCCGCGCCACCGCGGACCCCGCCCATACCCGGTCTCCGGTGGACACCATCGAGATTCCCGAGAACCCCCTGGCCGTCAGCACGGACGACGCCCGGAGCCTGTCCGTGGCGCTCTTCCACCGTCTGGGCTCGCTGTCCGAGGGCACGCCGGAGTACTCCTATGTGCGCAACACCCTGGTCGAGCTGAACCTCAGCCTGGTGAAGTACGCGGCCCGGCGGTTCCGCAACCGCAGCGAACCGTTCGAGGACATCGTCCAGGTCGGCACGATCGGCCTGATCAAGGCCATCAACCGGTACGACGTAGCGCGCGGGGTCGAGTTCGCCACCTTCGCCGTGCCGACCATCACGGGCGAGATGAAGCGCTTCTTCCGGGACACCAGCTGGTCCGTGAAGGTGCCCCGGCGCCTCCAGGAGCTCCGGCTGGACATGGCGAAGTCCTGCGACGCGATGGAACAGGACCTGGGGCGCCGGCCGACCGACCACGAGCTCGCCGAACACCTCGGCGTCAGTGACGACGCCCTGGCCGAGGGCCGGCAGGCCGCCAACTGCTACGTCGCCGAGTCCCTCAGCACCTCCGTCGGACAGGACGCGGACGGGGGCTCGCTGCCGCGCTCCCTGGGCTCGGAGGAGGAGGCGTACGGGCGCATCGAGGACCTGGAGACGCTCAAGCCGCTCCTCACCGCGCTCGGCGAGCGGGACCGGCTGGTCCTGCAGCTGCGCTTCGGCGAAGAACTCACCCAGTCGCAGATCGGTGAGCGCCTCGGCATCTCGCAGATGCACGTGTCCAGGCTGCTGAGCCGGATCATGGCCAGGCTGCGGGCCGGGATGTTGGAGGACCCCGACGAGGGCGAGGCGCAGGAGGACGACGACACGGCCTGACGGCGCACCGCGGGCCGCCTTCGCGTCGCACCGCCCGGCCGCCACCGCGTCGCTTCGTGCGATGCATGTCAGTCTCTTCGTGCGATTCCTGTCAGTGCTTCGTGCGATTCCTGTCAGTGTCCGGGCCGCGGGCGCTGGCCGTCCGGTGACCGCGGCGGCGAGTTGATCTCCGCCCACACGCACTTCCCGTCCGCGAGGGGCAATGTGCCCCAACGGCGGGAGATCCTCTCGACGATGAGCAGCCCGTACCCGCCCGGACGGGCCGGGTCCGGACGTGACCGAGGGCTCGGGGCGACGGGGTTTCCGTCGGTGACCTCCACGCGGAGCCTTTCGTCGGTGCACTCCAGGAGCAGGGTGCGGGGCCCGCCCGCGTGCAGGCAGGCATTGGCGACGACCTCGGACACCAGCAGCAGCACGTCCTCCGAGTCGTCGCGGGCCTCCGCCATCCAGTGCCAGTCGATCAGGGCGTCACGGGTGAAGTCGCGGCAACGGGTGACGGCGTCCTTCGCATCCGTCAGCAGGAGACTCCGCCTCCGGTCGGACCGCGGCTCCATGGCGCGCTCCTCCCTCACGCGTGCCGCGGCTCGGCCAGCGCGTGCGCCACATCGGGGTGTACGGGGAAGATCCCGTCCGCACCGGTGATGCGGAACATGCGGGCGACAGGAGGGCGCAACCCCGCCAGCTCGATGCTGCCGCCCGCCTCCCGCACGGAGAGGCGGCTGTGCAGGAGCACGTTCAGACCCGTGGAGTCGCAGAAGCGGAGAGCCGAGAAGTCCACCAGCAGCCTGCGCGCGCCCCCGTCGACCGCCGCGGCGAGCGCGGCGCGCAGGGGTTCGGCCGTGTCGTGGTCCAGCTCTCCCGTCAGGGCGAAGACGCGTACGTCGCCCTCGGACCGCACCTCCACGGCGAATCGCTCACCGTCTGCCGGCGGGGCCATCGGGAACCACCCCTTCCCAGTCCACAGGTTCGTGAAGGTCATCGTCCTGCTGCCCTCCGCGCACCGCGACCGGTGGCCGGCCGCGCCCGCTGAGGTCGTTCCGGCCTCGCTTGGCCCGGTTGTGCACGGCGCCTACCCCGTCGAGCGGCTGTCAATCCGGCCGGGCACAGGCCGGGCACAGACCGCGGTAGGTGATCTCGACCTCGGACACGGCGAAACCGAAGCGCTGCGCTGCGGGCAGCACCGCCAGCGGGTCGCCGTCCGGGTGGACGTCGCGGATGAGGCCGCATCCGGAACACACCAGGTGCTGGTGCGGGAGGTGCGCGTTGGGGTCGTAGCGCTTGGCGCGGCCGTCGGTGGTGACCTCGGCGACCTCCCCGAGGGCCACCAGTTCGCCCAGGGCGTTGTAGACGGTGGCCCGGGAGATCTCCGGCAGCCGCAGGACCGCGCGGGCGTGGACCTCGTCGGCCGTCAGGTGCACGTGCTCCCCGTCGAGGACCTCCGCGACGACCCGCCGCTGCGACGTCAGCCGCCAGCCGCGCCCCCGCAGCCGTTCCAGCAGGTCACTCATCTCGTGGCTCCCCCCATCGCCTTCGTCGGGTGCCCGCGTGCGCCCGGTCGGCTTCCGGAATCCGATCGGATATGGGCTTGGTACTCATCTTGACTTGGATTGCGTCCATCGTAGGATCGGATCCGTTGAGAACCAAGAGGCAGGAAGACTCCCGAGCGGCGGGAGTACGGGACGGACGGTGACCGCCCGGCGCCGGGCCGACCGCCGGGGCCGGGCCCCCGTGCGCAGGGACCCGTGTCCCGCCTGTTCCACCGCATTCGGTCCTGAGCACCGCGATCCCCCTGGTACGGAAGGATTCCCATGTCCGAGAACCACGATGCAATCGTCACGGACGACAAGGCGCAGGGCGGGGGCGGCTGTCCCGTCGCGCACGAGCGCGCCGCCCACCCCACGCAGGGCGGCGGAAACCGCCAGTGGTGGCCAGAACGGCTGAACCTGAAGATCCTCGCCAAGAACCCCGCGGTGGCGAACCCGCTGGGCGAGGAGTTCGACTACGCCGCGGCGTTCCGGGCCCTCGACCTGCCCGCGGTCAAGCGGGACATCGCGGAGGTCCTGACGACCTCGCAGGACTGGTGGCCCGCCGACTTCGGCCACTACGGCCCCTTCATGGTCCGCATGGCGTGGCACAGCGCCGGCACGTACCGGATCAGCGACGGACGCGGTGGCGCGGGCGCCGGCCAGCAGCGTTTCGCCCCCCTCAACAGCTGGCCGGACAACGGCAACCTCGACAAGGCCCGCCGTCTGCTGTGGCCGGTCAAGAAGAAGTACGGCCAGAGCCTGTCGTGGGCCGACCTCATGATTCTCACCGGCAACGTCGCCCTGGAGCAGATGGGCTTCGAGACCTTCGGCTTCGGCGGCGGCCGCGCCGACGTCTGGGAGCCGGACGAAGACGTGTACTGGGGCCCGGAGACCACCTGGCTCGACGACCAGCGCTACACCGGTGACCGCGAGCTGGAGAGCCCGCTCGGCGCCGTCCAGATGGGCCTGATCTACGTGAACCCGGAGGGCCCGAACGGCAACCCGGACCCGATCGCGGCGGCCCGCGACATCCGTGAGACGTTCCGCCGGATGGCGATGAACGACGAGGAGACGGTGGCCCTGATCGCGGGCGGCCACACCTTCGGCAAGACCCACGGCGCCGGGCCGGCCGAGAGCGTCGGCGCCGACCCCGAGGCCGCCCCAATCGAGGCGCAGGGCCTGGGCTGGGCCAGCTCGTACGGCACCGGCAAGGGCGGGGACGCGATCACCAGCGGTCTGGAGGGCATCTGGACCAACACCCCGACCACGTGGGACAACAGCTTCTTCGAGATCCTCTTCGGCTACGAGTGGGAGCAGTTCAAGAGCCCGGCCGGAGCCCACCAGTGGCGGCCCAAGGACGGGGCCGGCGCGGGCACCGTGCCCGACGCGCACGACCCGTCGAAGACGCACGCCCCGACCATGCTGACGACCGACCTGTCGCTGCGCTTCGACCCGGCCTACGAGCAGATCTCGCGCCGCTTCCTGGAGGACCCGGCCGCGTTCGCGGACGCGTTCGCCCGCGCGTGGTTCAAGCTGACCCACCGCGACATGGGCCCCGTCGTGCGCTACCTCGGTCCCGAGGTGCCGTCCGAGGTGCTGCTGTGGCAGGACCCGCTGCCCGCGGTGGACCACGAGCTGGTCGACGCCGCGGACGTCGCCTCCCTGAAGGCGCAGGTCCTCGCGTCGGACCTGACGGTGTCGCAGCTGGTGTCCACCGCGTGGGCGTCGGCGTCGTCCTTCCGCGGCAGCGACAAGCGCGGTGGCGCCAACGGCGCCCGCATCCGCCTGCAGCCGCAGGCCGGCTGGGAGGTCAACGAGCCCGACCGGCTGGCCGGGGTGCTGCGCGTCCTGACGGGGATCCAGGAGGCCTTCAACGCCGCCCAGGACGGCGGCAAGCGGATCTCGATCGCCGACATGATCGTGCTGGCGGGCGCCGCCGCGGTGGAACAGGCCGCCAGGGACGCCGGGTTCGACCTGCAGGTGCCCTTCACGCCGGGCCGGGTGGACGCCACGCAGGAGCAGACGGACGTGGAGTCCTTCGCCGCGCTGGAGCCGACCGCCGACGGCTTCCGCAACCACCTCGGCAAGGGCAACCGGCTCCCGGCCGAGTACCTGCTGCTGGACCGGGCCAACCTGCTGAACCTGAGCGCGCCCGAGCTGACCGTCCTCGTCGGCGGCCTGCGGGTGCTGGGTGCCAACCACCAGCAGTCCCCGCACGGCGTGTTCACCACGACCCCCGGTTCGCTGACGAACGACTTCTTCGTCAACCTCCTGGACCTGGGGACGGAGTGGAGGGCGACGGCGCAGGACGCGAACACCTTCGAGGGCCGTGACACCGCCACCGGCGAGGTCAAGTGGACCGGTACCCGTGCGGACCTGGTCTTCGGCTCCAACTCGGAGCTGCGGGCGCTCGCGGAGGTCTACGCGAGCGACGACGCGAAGGAGAAGTTCGCCAAGGACTTCATCGCGGCGTGGGACAAGGTGATGAACCTGGACCGGTTCGACCTCGTCTGATCCGGACGTCCGGGCATCCGGCCCGGCCGGCGCCGCATGGTGCCGGCCGGGCCGGTCGGGCCGGACCTGCGGAGCTCGTCGACCGGGCGGGGCCGGGCCGTCGACGTCCAAGGTCCGCCACCAGGGTCAGCAGGTCGGCGACGGGATCCAGCCGCCGAGGCGGCGCAGGAACGCCCCGTAGAGCGTGTTGATCAACGAGCTGGGCCTGAGGGGACTGTCCGCCATGATCGCCTTCCGTCGTGTGCGGTGGCGATCCTGCCGAGAGGGCGGCCGCGCTTCCGCGCGGCCGCCCGGCGGTGATCGGGTCACAGCGGTGGTCGGCTCACAGGCGTGCCGCGCGCTTCAGCCTTCCCAGGTCGACGAACTTGAAGTCCGTGTCGGTGCGGGTCTCCCCGTCCGGTCCGGTGGTCGCGGGGGTGTTGTGGCCGTCCTGGACGACCAGCAGCCCCTCGGGGAACCTCCTGCCCAGCGGCGCGCTGGTGACGGCGGCGCCGTCGCTCTCCTGCGAACCGTCGGGCGCTCCGGGCCCGGTGCCCGCCGCGACGCGGAAACCGCGGACGTACGCGTTGCCGTTCTCGCGGTCGAAGACGGCGAAGGTGTCGTCGCCCTGGCTGGAGGCGAGGAGGTAGCCACCGTGCCGGGGGTGCTTCGGGTCGCGCCAGATGGTCAGGCCCTCGACGTCGGCGGAGACGTGCCGGCCGCCGAAGCCGGGGTCGGCGCCCGCGTCGCACTCCTCGGTCTGCGGGTTCCAGGTGCCGGGCACCCCGAAGGAGCGGACCTTCTCGATGAGGCGGGCCGGGGAGCGCAGGTCGGCGTCCAGCTTCCAGATGCCGACGTCCTCCTGGCCGGCGTAGAGGTCGCCGGTGTCGGGGTCGACGACCATGCCCTCGACCTGGGGCAGTTCGCCCGGCTCGCCGCACGGTGACCACGACGTTCCGTCGGGCAGGGTGAAGGTCGCGGGCAGCGCGGTGGTGCGGACCGTGCGGTAGCCGACCTTCCCCCCTGCGGTGGGCCGGAGTTCGGCCAGGGCGAGCTCGGTGCCGTGGCGCCTGCTGGTGAGGGCGAAGGAGCGGCCGCTGCGGCGGTCGGTGTACGCGGCCAGGCCGTAGGCGGTCCGCTGGTCGTCGACCTCGTCCTGGTCCGCGGAGAACACCAGCGGGGCGGCGGCTTCGTCCGTGACGTCGGTCAGGGGCGCGGTGGGCCGCCGGGGGTCGATCCGGTAGACGCGCAGCCGGTCGCGCCCGCGGTCGGAGACGACGGCCACGTCGTGGAGTCCGTCGGGGAAGCGCAGGCCGGTGACGAGGTCGACGTTGTTGAACCGTCCGGGCTTGTGCCCGGCCCCGGGCGGCGGCGGGGCCGGCAGGGACTGGACCTGGCGCCCGTCCAGGTCGTAGACGCGCAGGCCGCCCTCCTTGGCGGTGGCGATGACCAGACTGCGGTCGGGATCCTGGGCGTTGCGCCAGATGGCGGGGTCGTCGGCGTTGGCATTGCCGCCGGCCTCGTCGTCGAAGAGGGAGGGCGTCTCGACGGAGGCGGGCACCTGCGGCAGGGGCGGCGGGGTGCCGCGGTCCGGGCGGGCGTGCGCCGGTACGGCGATCACGCCCAGGGCCACGACGGCGGCCACGCCGACCGCCGTTGTCCGCCTTCTCGGGAACGCGCTCATCTTGCCTCCTGGTCACGGGGGTCGGGGTGCGGCCGGCCACGGAGTCGGGTCCCGCGGGTGCTCCGCGGCCGGGCCGCCCCCACCGTGGGCCACCCGCGGGTGACCACCATGGAGCGGACATGACGTGAGCATGTCCGCGCCGTAAAATCCCGCGTCCGTCCTGCTTCCTTAGCGGAACGTTAGATCTGCGCGGCGAAGCTTGTCCGGCTCCGACGACGGCCCCATGCTCTGGACACTCCCCCGCCTCAGGGGCCGTTCTCCCCTCTCCCATCAGGGACTTCCCGCTGGAGCCGCCATGTCCTCGTCCACCGTCCCAGCCGTCCCCACGCCCGGGGAGGAGCGCAGGAAGCGCCGGCTCTCCCTGATCGGCGGCTCCCTCGGCAACCTCGTCGAGTGGTACGACTGGTTCGTCTACGCCAGCTTCGCGATCTACTTCGCCGATTCCTTCTTCCCCGGGGACAACCCGACCACGCAGCTGATGAACACCGCGGGGATCTTCGCGGTCGGCTTCCTGATGCGCCCCGTCGGCGGGTGGGTCCTCGGCCGCGCCGCCGACCGGCACGGGCGCAAGAGCGCGCTCACGCTCACCGTCACCATGATGTCGGTGGCCGCCCTGCTCATCGCCGTCGCCCCGACCTACGGCCAGGCCGGCTACTTCGGCGCGCTGGTGCTGCTGCTGGCCCGCCTGCTCCAGGGGATGAGCATCGGCGGCGAGTACGCCGCCAGTGCCACCTACCTGACGGAGGCGTCCGCCCGCAACCGGCGCGGCCTCGGCTCGTCCTTCCAGTACGTGTCGATGACCTGCGGCCAGCTGCTCGGCCTGGGCATCCTGATCACGATGCAGCACACGCTCACCACAGGGCAGTTGGAGAGCTGGGGCTGGCGGATCCCCTTCGTGCTCGGGGCGTTGTTCGCCGTGGTCGTCTTCTGGCTGCGGCGCCGGCTCCAGGAGACCGACGCCTTCCAGGAGGAGGCGTCCGGCGAGGACGCGCACGACGACAGCACGCGCGGCACGCTCAAGGCACTGTGGCAGTACCGGCGGCAGGCGGGCCTGGTCATGGCCCTGACCCTCGGCGGCACCGTGGCCTACTACACCTACACCACCTACCTGACCAAGTACCTCGTCGGCAGCGCGGGTATGGCGAAGACCACCGCCACCCTGGTCAGCTTCACCGCGCTGACCGTCTTCGCCGTGCTCCAGCCCTTCGCCGGCATGCTGTCCGACCGGATCGGCCGGCGTCCCCTGCTGATCACCTTCGCGGTCGGCTGCACGATCGGCACGTACCCGATCATGACCGCGCTGGGGTCGGCGTCCTCGTACTGGTCCGCACTCGGCCTGTCCCTGCTCGCCCTGGTGATCATCACCGGCTACACGTCCATCAACGCGGCGGTCAAGGCCGAACTGTTCCCCACCAGGGTGCGCGCCCTGGGCGTGGCGCTGCCGTACGCCATCGCCAACGCGCTGTTCGGCGGCACGGCGGAGTACGTGGCGCTCTGGTTCAAGAACAGTGGTCACGAGACCATGTTCTTCTGGTACGTCTCCGGGTGCGCGCTGATCTCCCTGGTGACGTACGTGCTGATGCCGGACACCCGTGACGCGGCCCTCAGCCGGGCTGAGGCGGAAACCGACGCCGATCGCGCCGCCGACAGGGGGGACCCGGCGTCGGCTCCCGCCGGGGCCGTGCGCTGAGCGGCGGCGGTAGCCTGGGGCGGCGGCCGCTCGGGCCGCACGCCCCGCTGCGAGGAGGCTTACCATGCACGCGCTCCTCGTCGAGGACGACGACCGGATGGCCCAGGCGCTCGGCACCGCCCTCGCCCAGCGCGGACACACCGTCCGCCGGGTGGCGCGGGCCCAGGACGCGCTGCGCCACACCCGCGAGGCCGAGTTCGTCCTGCTGGACCTGGGACTGCCCGACCTGGACGGGATAGAGCTGCTGCGGCGGCTGCGGACCGTCTGCGGTGTGCCCCTGATCGTGGTGACCGCACGGTGCGAGGAGCGCGACATCGTGCAGGGTCTGCGGGCGGGCGCCGACGACTACGTCGTCAAGCCGTTCCGGATGGCCGAGCTGATGGCCCGTATCGACACGGTACGGCGCCGGACGGACACGTACGCCGACCGCGCCGCCCCGGGCGCGGCGGTGGTCCGCCGCGGGGACGTGGAGGTGGACCCGGCGGGCCGAACGGTCACCGTCGCGGGGGACGCAGTACGCCTGACGCGCAGGGAGTTCGACGTCCTGGCGCTGCTGGCCACCCGGCCGGACGAGGTGCACTCGCGCGAGGAGATCCTGGACCGGATCTGGGGCGACGCCTTCCTCGCCGCCTCGCGCTCGCTGGACGTGCACGTGGCCGGCATCCGCGCCAAGACCGGCCGCTCCGGGCTCGTGCGCACCGTCCGCGGGTACGGCTACCAGCTCGGCGGGGAGCGGTGAGGCGACGGCTCCTCGCCGTGCTGACGGTCCTCATGGGGGTGGCGGCACTGCTCCTGTGCCTGCCCCTGGCCGAGGGGTACGCGCGGGGCCGTACCGAGCACCTGCTGCTCCAGCGGCGTTCGGAGGCGGTGCGGTTCGCCGATCTCGCGGAGCGGATGCGCACGGACGCCGACCGGGCGGAGCTGGCCGCCGAGATCGGCCGGTACGCCGACCTGTACGGAGCGGGCGTGGTCGTGGTCGACACGGCGGGCACGACGCTGGTACGGGCCGGGACCACGCCCGGCGCGGGAGCGGTGGAGGCACGCCGCCGCGCCCTGACCGGCCGGTCCACCGACCGGCTGCCCACCCTGCGGCCGTGGGGTCCGGGCGGCGTCGTGCTCGCCGAGCCGGTGGGCCGGGACGAGCGGGTCAGCGGGGCGGTGCTGCTGGCGGTCCCCACCGGTGCCGCTCGCCGGGACGTCACGGTCCGCTGGTCGCTGATCGCGGCCGGGGCACTCGCCGCCTTCGCTGCGGCCGCGCTGGTCGCCGCGGGGATCGCCCGCTGGCTGATGCGTCCGGTCCGCGACCTCGACCGGGCCGTGGAGCGGCTGGCCGCCGGCAGCCTCCGGGCCCGGGCCGGCTCGGACACCGGCCCTCCCGAACTGCGCCGTCTGCGCGTGCACTTCAACACCATGGCGGACGCCGTGGCCGAATCCATCGGCCGTCAGCGCGACTTCGTCGCCGACGCCTCCCACCAGCTGCGCAACCCCCTGGCCACCCTGGTGCTGCAACTGGAGAACGTCGAGCCGCACGTCACCCCCGGGCCGGGCCTCGCCGAGCACGCCCGGGCCCTGGACGAGGCCGAGCGCCTGGCGGAACTGCTCGACGGTCTGCTGGCCCTGGCACGCGTGGAGTCCGGTGCCGCCGAGCCGGCCGCGCAGGACGTGTCGCGGGCGGTACGGGACCGGGTGACGGCCTGGGCCCCGGTCTTCCGCGCGGCGGGGCTGGAGCTCACGGTCACGGGCGTCGCGGACGGCCTGTGGGCGCACGCCCTGCCCGACGCGGCGGGCAGGATCCTGGACGCGCTCCTGGACAACGCGGTCAAGTTCGTACCGGGCGGCGGCCGGGTCGAGGTGACCGCCTCGCACCGGCCGGACGCCGGCACGGTCGTCCGGGTCGCGGACGACGGCCCGGGGGTCCCGGACGACCAGCTGACCTCGCTGGTGCGGCGCTTCACCCGCTCCCCCGAACACCAGAACATCCCCGGCAGCGGCCTGGGCCTGGCCATCGCCGACGAGATCGCCCGCCTCAGCGGCGGCACCCTCGGCCTCTCCGCGAACACCCCCCACGGCCTGGTGGCCCACCTCCACCTCCCCCCGCCCCCGGCCTCCCGCCCCTAGCCGTAGACCGAGCGGTAGTACGCGGCCGCGCCCGGGTGGAGGGGGACGCGGCCCGTCGAGATGGCGAAGCGCGGCTCCAGGCGGGCGCCCGCGGTCACGTCCCGCAGGAGGTCGCGCCACCGGTCGAAGACCACCCGCAACAGGTCCCGTACGACGTGCTCCTCCACGTCCGTCCGGGCCAGGAGGTAGTTGCCGACGCCGATGGTGCCCACCGGCTCCGTGAGGCCGTACGCCCCGGCGGGCAGGGTGACCGCCGTGTAGACGGGGGCGTAGCGCGCCCGCAGGGGGGCCACGTAGGCGTCCAGGGGCAGGAAGCGCAGGGGCCGCTCGCCCGCCAGCGCGGACAGGGCCGGGGTGGGCACGCCTCCGGACCAGAACAGCGCGTCGACCGCGCCCTCGCGCAGCGCCGCAACCGATGCGGCGAGGCCCAGCGGGCGTTCGTCGGGGGGTGCGGCCGGTCCGGCGGCTCGCAGCACCCGCTGTGCGACCACGCGTACCCCGGATCCCGTCGCACCGGCGGCGACCGGGCGGCCGGCGAGGTCCGTCACCGCGCGGACCGGACCGTCGGCCGGGACGACGAGGTGCGTGTAGTTGACGTAGACACGGGCCAGGGCCGTCACCGCGACGGGCCCGGGGAAGGATTCGCGCCCCAGCACGGCGTCCTCGGCGGCGTCCGCCATGGCCAGGGCCAGTTCCGCGGAGCCCTCGTCGAGGCTGCGCAGGTTGTTCACGCTCGCCGCCGTGCTCACGGGGATGATCTCCAGGGGCAGGTCGCTCGCGCCGACGGCGAGCGCCAGGGCCTTCCCGAAGGCGTTGTACGGCCCGCCTTCCGGGCCCGTCGCGAGCCGCAGCCTGCGTACGGGGCCGGAGTGCCCCGAGCACCCCGCGAGCGACGCCGCGACGGCGCCGATCCCGGCGCCCAGCACGGCGCGGCGCGACGGTCCGTTCAACTGCCGGCCTCCTGAGGTGTGTCGGACGGGGTGGCTCATCATGATGCGGCACGCGACATGCGGCACGTGACTTCCCGGACTGCCGTGAAGACTTGATGAACAGGGAAAGATGCCCAGGTCAACTGGTCTGTCCGACAGATGAGTTACTACCCAGGAGACATGGAACGTCGCTCAGAGTTCGGGTACCTTCCATCACGTCGCCGCCACACCCGGGGCACAGGGCCCCACGGGACTTGCGGCGCAAAGGACCCGACCCCTGTTGACGACAGCAACCGAAGTCTTCACAGTCCGGCCATACACCCCGCACTGCCAGGTGATCAACGATGAGGGCGACCACGCCGTCATCGGCATCTCGCCGGGCAACAGCTACTTCTCGGCCCAGCGTGTTCTCGACCTCGCCCAGTGGGGCATGCGCAACTTCGCTCAGGTCGACCTCATTTACACCGACATGCACGTCGCGGAGATGTACGAGGCCCTCGGATACGGCGAGGACGAAGCTCGCCGCAAGGCGGTGAAGAACCTGCGCGGAGTCCGCGCCAAGGTCAACAACGCCGCCACGGAAGCCGACCCCACGGGCGTCCGCCTCCGGGCCCGTCCGATGTCGTCCCTCACCGACATCCCGGCGTACCGGACCCTCCACAACCATCTGAACAACCTGCTCGACATCGACCCGGAGTTCCGGGAGACCTGCAACTCCCTCGTGGACGCGTTCCTTTCCTCGAAGGTCCTGAACGGGAAGGCGGCCACGGCCCGCCAGCGCGAGGTCTGCCTGGAGTACGTCTGCGCCGAGGCGCCGCTGTTCCTGGACACGCCCGCCATCCTGGGCGTGCCGTCCTCCCTCAACTGCTACCACCAGCTCCTGCCCATGGCGGAACTGCTCTACTCGCGCGGCTCGGGGCTTCGTGCCTCACGCAACCAGGGCCACGCCATCATCACCCCCGCCGAAGGAGACTCCGATGACCGCTGACACCCTCCTCGACTTCCCGTTCTCCGCGCGCGGCGACCAACTCCCGGCCGAGGTCGAGCAGTTGCGCAACGAGCCGGTCAAGCGCGTCCGCACCATAGCCGGTGACGAGGCGTGGCTCGTCTCGTCCTATTCGCTCTGCAAGCAGGTCCTCGAAGACCCGCGGTTCAGCCTCAAGGACACCTCGGCACCCGGGGTGCCCCGGCAGTACGCACTGACGATCCCGCCCGAAGTCGTCAACAACATGGGCAACATCACCGGCGCGGGCCTGCGCAAGGCCGTGCTCAAGGCGATCAACCCGAAGACCGGCGACCTCACCGGCTGGATGCGCGAGCAGGCGAACACCCTCGTCGACGAGATCCTGCGCAGCGGTGCGCCGGTCGACCTGCGCGGCGCGTTCACCAATCCGTACGCGGAGAACCTCCACTGCCGCATCCTCGGCATCCCGGAGGCCGACGCCCCGCGCCTGGCCGCCAGCCTGGACATCGCGTTCATGAACTCGGCCTGCCCCGTCACGGGCGCCAAGCTCAACTGGGACCGCGACATGGCGTACATGGTGGAGCGCCTCGACGACCCGGCCACCGTCGGGCTGATGGCGGAACTCGCCGCGCTGCGCGAGGACCCCGACTACGCGCACCTGACGGACGAGATGCTGGCGACCGTCGGCGTCACGCTGTTCGGCGCCGGGGTCATCTCCACCATGGGCTTCCTGACCATGGCGATCGTCTCGCTCCTGCAGAACCCCGACGTGTGGGAGCAGCTGCGCAAGGCCCCGGAGAAGATCCCCTCCGCCGTGGACGAGCTGCTGCGCGTCAACCTGTCGATCGCCGACGGCCTGCCGCGGCTCGCGCTGGAGGACGTCACCCTCGGCGACGTCGAGGTCAAGAAGGGCGAGCTGCTGCTGGTCCTGGTCGAGGCCGCCAACACCGACCCGGCGGTCTACTCCGACCCGCACACCTTCGACATCGACCGCGCGAACGCCGGGACGCACCTGTCCTTCGGCGGCGGCCCGCACTACTGCCCGGCCACCGCGCTGGGCAAGCGGCACACGGAGATAGCCATCGAGGTGCTGCTGGAGAAGATGCCCGACCTCCAGCTGGCCGTCCCGTTCGACCAGCTCGTCTGGCGCACCCGTTTCATGAAGCGCCTCCCGGAGCGACTGCCCGTCCTCTGGTAGCGGCGCCGGCGCGCGGCGGCGCGCCCGCATCGTGAGGACGGCCCCGGCCGGGGGGAATCCGGCCGGGGCCGTCACCGTGCGCACGGGGGGCGTACGGGCAGGGGTGCGGGAAGCGGACAGCGGGCGGCAGGCGGCAGGCAGCAGGAACGCGCGGCGTCAGGCCAGGAAGGCCGCGGCGGCGGCCACGAACCGGTCGGCGTCGTCGAGCCAGGGGTAGTGGCCCGCTCCCCGCTGGACGACGAGCGCGGCGTCGGGGAACAGCTCCGCGCATGCGGCGACCGACCGGGGCGGGCTGTTCAGGTCGAACTCCCCGGCGAGCAGGAGGACCGGGGCCCGCAGGGCCGCGAGCCCCGCTCGGGTCGCCTCCGGATCGAAGGCGCCTTCGGCGCCCAAGCCGGAGACGGCCTCCGGGTTGTCGGGGCGGCTGGCCGCGTGGTGGCGCCGCGCCCCCTCGTCCCAACGACCGTAGAAGAAGGGGGCGATGGCGTCGCGGTCGCCCCCGGTGCCCGCGATGAGCGCCTCCAGCGCGGCGAAGGCTGCGGGGAACCACGGTTCACCGGCCCGCAGCCGGGCGAGTTCCCGCCGGGTCTCCCCCGTGATCACCGTGCCGACGGCGCGGGTGCCCGGGGTGATCAGGGCGAGGCTGCCGACACGCTCCGGAAACCGGGCCGCGTACTGCATCGTGGGGTTGGCCCCGGCGGAGTGGGCGAGCAGATCGATCCGCTCGAGGCCGAGGTGCTCGCGCAGCGCCTCGATGTCGTCGACGAGGCGGTCGCTGCGGTAGGACGAGGTGTCCCGCGGAACCCCGGAGCGGCCGGTGCCGCGCAGGTCCATGACGATGAGGCGGCGGTGTGCGGACAGGCCCCCGAGGTCGCCGAGGTAGGCGGAGTCCGCGGGGCCTCCCGGGACGCAGACGAGGGGGTCGCCGCTGCCGTGGCTGCGGTGGGCGAGGAGGGTCCCGTCGGGCGCGGCGAACGCGAACGCGGACCCGGGCCCGGACCCGGATGCCGACGGGGATGCCGACGGGGATGCGGTGGCGGTCATGGTCCGATCCTGGCAGTCATAACCCGGTTGTACAACCCGGTTATGACGACGTGGCACCGGCGGGTGTATAACCGGGTTGTGGCAGAGGAAGACGGTTCGCTGACCGAGGAAGAGGCGGCGCGGATGCTCGCCGGGATGAACGAGGTCATCCGGGCGGGCGAGGAGATGCGCAGGCTGCGCACCGAGATGATCAAGCTGTTCGCCGGCTTCGGCTGGACACAGGACAAGATCGCCCGGATCGCGGACATGAGCCAGCCCGCCGTCTCCAAGCAGATGACGCGGCTGACGGCCGGCGAACCGCTGCCGCGGCTGGGACTCGCCCTGGACCAGCTCGACGTCCCGTGGCTCGAAGGGCGCCTGTGGGCACTGGCGGAGGAGGTCGCCGACTCCCTGGACACCGCCCACTGCACACGCTTCGTCGGCGCCCTCGCCAGGGGGCGCAAGCGCTTCACCCCGGAGACCACCGAGGAGCTGCGGCGCCTCCTCGAAGAGGACCTCCGGCAGGGCGCCGCCGAGCTGCCCGACGTCTTCCGGAGCACGTACGACGAGATCAGCCGCGGCCTCGACGTCGGCGCGGAGCCGGCCCCCTCGGGATCGGCCCCGGCCTCCGTGCGCCGGACCGTCGCCCGCCAGCTCCAGCGCGACCGCCTCAGCAGGGAGGCCTGAACGGGAGCGGCCGGCCCTCACCCCGTCCTCAGCCCGTCAGGCGTCCCCGTCCCCCGTCCCGCGTTCCGCCAGCACCTCCCGGATCACGTGGCGGGCGTTGCGCGCCATCGCCGGATTCGTCGTGCGGTAGTAGGGCAGCGCGATCACGGCCTGCGAGAGCGTCCGTCCCCGGCCGCGGGTCCAGGTCGCGTCGTCGACGCCGAGCGCCTCGCGGAAGACCTCCCGCGCGCCGGCGGGCAGCAGGTTCCACGCCGGGAACAGGTCGCACGCCGGGTCCCCCGTCCCCGTGCACCCGAAATCGATGACCGAGGTCAGCCTGCCGCCGTCCACCAGCACGTTGCCCGGCATCAGATCGCCGTGCAGCCACACCGGCGGCCCGTCCCACTCCCCGGCCCGCACCGCGTCCTCCCACACCGCCGTCAGGGCGTCGCAGTCGACGCCCTCCTCCGGGATCAGCCGCAGCTCCCCGATCGCCGCCCGGGTCGATGCGTCCAGGGCCGCGAGCGGGCCGCCCCGGTAGGCCCGCGGTGCCCCCACCAGGGTGATGCTCCGCATCGCGGCGACGAAGGCGGCCAGGTCCCGGGCCAGGGCGACGGGGTCCTCCAGCGCGCCTGCCTCCGGGTTCTCCCCGGCCAGCCACCGGTAGACCGACCACCGCCACGGATATCCCTCGGCGGGCTCGCCCGCCCCCAGGACCTCCGGGACGGCCGTCGGCAGCAGCGGAGCGAGGCGGGGCAGCCAGTCCCGTTCCGTCGCGACGTCCCCGGCCCCGGCCTCGCCCAGGGGGAGCCGTACGACCATGTCCTCGCCCAGCCGGTACATGGCGTTCACCGTGCCGCCGGACGGGAACCGCTCCACCGGCATCCCGGCCCACTGGGGGAACCGGGCGGCGACCAGCCGCCGTACGAGACCGTCGCCGACGGGGTGCTGACCGGGGTGCATCTTTCCTGAGTTCATGCTCACGGCCGCCATCCGACCCGCACGGACGGCCGGGGTCAACCGGTTTCTGCCGCACGGACGGCCGGGGTCAACCGGTTTCTGCCGCCCGGCCGGCCGACGGCACCGGGTGCTGGACCGGATGCTCAGGGACGGCTGCTGCGGCGACCGGGAGGGCGGGTCCTTAAAAACCGTGCGCTCAGGGCCGGTCGTACCAGGAGAACGCCGCGATCCGCCAGCCTTCCGGGGTGCGGACGAACTGGATGGTCTTGGTGCCGCCGCCCTCGAACGGTTCGCCGTCCAGGACGCCCGACTTGCGGTACTCGCCGAACCGCGAGGCGATGTCGCCCGCGATCTCGGTCCGTTCGGAGGTCTCCCACTCGGCGAACTCCACCAGCCGTCCGCCGTCGAGCAGTTCCCGGCGGGGCTCGATGAACTCGTCCACGGTGTAGACCGTGAACCGCGGGCCGGTCATGACGATGACTCCCCCGGGCACGACGAGCCGGCGGATCCGGGCCACGTCGGCGGACTTGCCGCCGCGGTTGTCGAAGGAGCCGAAGAACTCGGCGGTCAGCGTGTCGATCTCGGCCTTGGACATGGACGCGACCCTAGTTCGCCGGGTCCGCCGTCCGCAATCACGAGGCGGCCCGCGCCTTCGTGATCACCAGGGGCGGTCCCGCCCGCTCGGCCGACCACGGCCGGCTCGCGACGAGGTCCGGGTCGGCGACGGTGAGCGCCTCGTCCACCGACGGCCGGTGCCGGACGACGTCGCGGAAGCCGGCGCGCTCCAGCAACGCCGGGTACACCGTCACCGGCCACGCGTGGTTGCGCATCCGCTGCCAGGATCCGTCGGTGCGCCGGAGCCGGACGGTCACCTCGTCGCCCGGCGCGTACACCTCGCCCGGCTCGCCGATCCGCAGCGAGGCGTACTCCGTGCCGGCGCAGGCCGGATCGGTGGTCAGCAGCACGAACGGCGCGCCCGGCCGCAGGAGCCGGCGGATCTCGGTGAACACGCCGAGCAGGGCGTCCTCGGTGGGCAGGGACGCCAGCACGTGGTTGCACATCACCGCGTCGGCGCAGCCGTCGGGCAGGTCCGTCACGCGCCCGTTCTCGACCAGGTGGTACCCGGCCACCGCGGTCGCGGAGGCGCGGGCCAGCTCCAGCATCTCCGGAGAGGTGTCGGCGCCCAGGACCCTGGCCCCCAGGACGCGGGCCGCGTGGTCGGCCACCTTGCCCGGCCCGCATCCGTAGTCCACCAGGACCTTTCCGGCGCCGATGCCGTCGGCCGCCAGCGCCCGCAGCACGAACGGGTAGCCCAGGAGCCAGTCCGTGGCCGCCTCCACGGCCGCGAACGCCTGCGCCCCTGTACGTCCTGACCAGGCGGCGCCCTCTTCGGCTGCGCCGCTGCGCCCGGGTCCCTCGGACAGTTCGCTCACAGCCCCACTATCGGCCCACCGCGCCCGTACGGCACGGTCACGACACGCAGCACCGGTACCGGCCGGGCGCGGTGCGCGAAGGGCGTCAGAGGGTGATCCAGTAGCGCCGCTTGGGTCCGATCAGGGTCTCGCGCACGTCCTCCAGCACGCCGCCGCAGCGCTCGATGGTGCGGACGGACCCCTCGTTCCCGGGGTCGCAGGTGAGCAGGACCCGGTCCATCCCGAGAACGCGCGCCTCGTGGAGGACGGCGGACAGGGCCCAGGTGGCCAGGCCCCGCCGGCGGGCCGAAGGCCGGATGCCGTAGCCGATGTGGCCGCCGGCGTCGAGGAGGAAGCCGTTGAGGTAGTGGCGCAGGTCGATGCCGCCCAGGTAGGTGTCGCCCTCGGTGATCCACCAGTACGTCGCGTGGACCCGGCCGTGGTCGACCGGCATCGAGCGGTCCGCGTACCCGCGCAGCTTCTGCGTCCAGGCGGTGAAGCCCTCGGGGCTGTCGACGTCGTCGTCGGAGTCGAGCCCCGCGCCGTCCATGTGGGCGTCGGGCCCCCATTCCTCCTGCGCGGCGGTCCAGGATCCGTGCAGGTGGGGGCTGGGGGCGATGAGCTGGGGCATGCCTGGGACCCTAACAGTCGGATCATCCGACCCGTCGTGCCCGTGGGTGCAGGTGCGCTCCGTCAGCCGGACTTCGGCTCGGACGGCTTGTGGCCGGGGTACACGTTGTCGGGCGTCACGATGCCGGTGATCGCCTCGCCGAAGAGCGTGCTGGGTTCCTGGCCGTCGTGGAGGATGTCGGTGTTGAGGATGACGACCATGGTCGCCTGCGCCTGCGGCAGGTACACGCCGAGGCTCTCGTAGCCCGGGAGCGAGCCGTTGTGGCCGATCCAGCCCTGGACGTCGAAGAGGCCCAGGCCGTAGCCGGCGCCGGGAATGCCGACGGAGGTGGTCTTCAGGCGCTGGGCCTGCGTCTCGGGCGTGAGGAGGGTGCCGGTGGCGAGGGTGCGCGCCCAGCTCCGCAGGTTCTGCAGGTCGGAGATCATCGCCCCGGCCGCCCAGGCCCAGGACGGGTCCCAGTCCGTCGACACCTCGACCTTCCCGGACGGGGTCTGGTCGGTGTAGCCCTGCGCGTGCGGCGCGGGGAACTCGGCGCCGGTCGGGAAGAAGGTGCGGCGCAGTCCGGCCGCCGCCACGACGTCCTTGTCGATGACCTCGGCGAGCGGCCGTCCGGTGACCTTCTCGATCACCAGGCCGAGCAGGATCAGGTTGGTGTTCGAGTACTGGAACTTCGCGTCCGGCGCGAACTGCACCGGGTGCTTGAAGGAGTACCCGAGCAGTTGCTGCGGGGTGAAACGGCGGTCGGGGTCGGTGGTGAACGCCTTGTCGAAGTCCGGGTCCTCGCTGTAGTTGAACAGTCCGCTGCGCATGCCCGCCAGTTCGCGCAGGGTGATGAGGTCGCCGTTGGGCACCCCGGAGACGTAGTCGCCGATGGGGTCGTCGAGTCCGACCTTGCCCTGGTCGACCAGCTGGAGGAGGGCCGTGACCGTGAAGGTCTTGGTCTGGCTGCCGATGCGGGTGTTGAAGTCCGTCCGCATGGGCGCGCCGGTCGCCTTGTCGGCCACTCCGAAGGCCTTCACGTAGCTGCCCTTGCCGGGTGCCCACAGCCCGACGATCACGCCGGGTACGCCGGCCTCGCGCATGACCTGCCGGACGGCGGTGTCGAGTTGGACGGCGACGGCCGGGGTGATCGGCTTGAACTCCCCGCCGGGGTCCGGGGAGGGGGTGGCGGAGGCGGACGGTCCGGGGGTGGGCGCCCCGTACGCGGGGACCGTTGCGGCCCCGGTGAGGAGCAGGCCCGCCGCGGCGGTGGCCGCGCAGGCCCGGCGGAGCCGTTCGTGCGTCGATTTCACCTATGCCTCCTGCGGTACGAGGACCAGGGCACGGCATACACGGTCAGCCTAGGCCCGCACCGGCCGGGCCGCGCGGCGAGCGGTCGGCGGGCCGCTGCGTGAGGGCCCGCGCGCGGGCGATGACCAGGGCGACGTCGTCGTGGTCGTCGGGACGGCGCAGGGAGTCCAGGAGCCGGTCGCAGGTCTCCTCCAGGGGGCCGCCTGTGTCGGCGAGCAGCTCCAGCAGGAGTGCGAGCCGTTCGTCGATGGGCTGGTCACGGGTCTCCACCAGGCCGTCTGTGTAGAGGACCAGTTGGTCACCGGGCTGCATGGCGACGGTGGTGGCCTCGAAGGGGATGCCGCCCACGCCGAGCGGTGCTCCGGTGGGCAGGTCGAGCAGCCTGGGTGCGTGGCCGGAGCGGATGAGCACGGGCGGGAGGTGCCCGGCGACGGCGATGCGGCACTGCGCGCGGTGCGGGTCGTGGACGACGTAGACGCAGGTGGCGATGGTCTCCTCGAGGGCGGCCGTGGTGCGGTCGAGCTGCTGGAGCACCTGGGGCGGGTCGAGGGCGAGTTCGGCGAGGGTGCGGGTCGCGGTGCGCAACTGTCCCATGCTGGCGGCGGCGTTGATGCCGCTGCCCATGACGTCGCCGATGACGAGGACGGTGGTGTCGTCCGGTCCCGCGATGGCGTCGAACCAGTCGCCGCCGATCTCGCTGCTGGCCGCGGCGGGCCGGTAGCGCGAGGCGACCTCCAGGCCGGGCGTCGGCGGCGGATGGTGGGGCAGGAGGTGGTGCTGGAGCGCGAGGGCGGTGTGGTGCGCGTTGCGGTACCAGCGGGCGTTGTCGATGCACACGGCGGCGCGCGCGGCCAGTTCGCCGGCGAGCACGATGTCGTCGTCGTTGAAGGGCAGCGGGTTGCGGGTGCGTTTGAGGTCGAGGGCGCCGAGGACCTCGCCGCGCGCGATGAGCGGCACGGCCAGGTACGAGCGCAAGCCGGCGCGGGAGAGGAGGGAGGCGGCGTTGCTGTCACGGGCGATCCGGGAGATGTCCCTCGCCTGCACGTGGGCGACGAGGACCGGGTGGCCGGTCGTGACGGACTGGGTGACGAGCCGGTCAGCGGCGTAGCGGGCGATGTCCCCCGGCGGGTCCGCGGCACGGACGGCCTCGCTCGGGTAGGCGGCCGCGACGGCGAGGGCGCGGAACACGGCGGGCTCGTGGGCCGACGACCTGAGGGTGGGCCGGCCTTCGAGGACGGAATCGAGGATGTCGACGGCGGCGATGTCGGCGAGCTCCGGCACGACGACGTCGGCGAGCTCGCGCGCGGTCTGGTCGAGGTCGAGGGTGGTGCCGATGCGGACGGTGGCGTCGGCGATCAGGGCGAGGCGGCGTCGGCTGCGGGCGATCTCCAGGGCCGCCTGGTGGCTCTGGGTGACGTCCACCACGGAGGTGGCCAGACCCAGGACCCGCCCGGTGGCGTCCTCCAGCCGGTAGTAGGACACCGACCAGGCGTGTTCGGCGCTGTGCCCGCCGTGGGTGCGTCCGGCCGTGAACTGCTCCAGCAGCGGCGTGCCGGTGGCCAGGACCTGGCGCATCGCCGATTCGGCGGCCTCGGTGTCGTCGAGGAAGGACAGGGCCTCCCGGACGCCCCGGCCGATGTGCTCGGAGGCGGGCAGCCCGTTGATCCGCTCCAGCGTGGGGTTGACCAGGACGTAGCGCAGCTCGGTGTCGAGGACCGCGAGTCCGATCGGGGACTGGGCCACGAGGCGGGCGGACAGGGCGAGGTCCCGCTCCAGCTGCCGCAGCGTGGTGCGGTCGGTGGCGATGCCCAGGGCGTACAGGTCGCCGCGGTCGTCGAGGAGCCGCATGTTGCGGAACTCCACGAGGCGTGTGCTGCCGTCCTTGTGCCGCACCGGGAAGGCACCCGCCCAGTCGCCGGCGCCGCCCATGACCCGCGCGAACAGTTCCGTCACCAGGCCGACGTGCTGCGGTGCGGCGAGCAGCCGGGCGGCGGGCTGGCCCAGGGCCTCGGCGGCCGTCCAGCCGAACAGCTGCTCGGCCTGCGGGCTCCACAGGGCGACCCGGCCGTCGGCGTCGAGGACGACGGCCGCCACGTTCAGTACGTCGAGCAGCCCGCTCGGCGGGGCGAGCCCGGCCGCGGCAGGCCGCCGCTCACTGGCCCCCGACCCGTCGATCGCACCCATCGGCGATGCTCCCTTCCGGCACCGTCGGCCCGGCGGCCACCCGCCCCGGCCGTCCCGTCCGGCCCTTGTGCGGGGCGGTCCGGGGAGGTCCGGGGCGTACGGTCACCTCTCATGGTCCCTCCGAAACCGCCGGGAAGCGTCCGGAAGGGCCGTGGGGCGCCGGGCCCGGCGCCCTGTGGTCGCCGCTGGCGCCTCCGGGAGCTGCCGACGGGGGCGGCCCGACGGCGTAGGCTCGGCGGATGGCGAAATACTTCGACGTGCACCCCGAGAATCCCCAGCGGCGCACCATCGACAACGTGGTCGACATGATCCGCTCGGGCAGGCTCGTCGCTTACCCCACGGACTCCTGCTTCGCGCTGGGATGCCAGCTGGGCAACCGGGAGGGCATCAACCGGATCCGGTCGATCCGCAACCTGGACGACCGTCACCACTTCACCCTGGTGTGCCAGAACTTCGCCCAGCTGGGGCAGTTCGTGCAGATCGACAACAACGTTTTCCGCGCCATCAAGGCGGCCACACCGGGCAGTTACACCTTCATCCTGCCGGCGACCTCGGAGGTGCCGCGGCAGCTGCTGCACCCGAAGAAGAAGACCGTCGGTGTCCGGATCCCCGACCACGTCGTCACGCAGGCCCTGCTCGCCGAGCTCGGCGAGCCGCTGCTGTCCAGCACCCTGCTGCTGCCGGACGAGGCCGAGCCGATGACGCAGGGCTGGGAGATCAAGGAGCGGCTCGACCACGAGGTGGACGCCGTACTGGATTCGGGCGACTGCGGCACGGAGCCGACCACGGTCATCGACTTCTCCTCCGGTGACGCCGAGATCGTCCGCCGGGGAGCCGGCGACCCCTCACGGTTCGAGTAGTCCGCTCACGGGTCGGTGCGTACGTCCGCGTACCGGCCCAGGTAGCGGAACCGGCCCGATTCGGCCCGGTAGAGGTGGGCGAGGTTGTCCCCGGTCAGGGCGCGCGTCCTGGTGTCGAAGGCGACCGGCTTGGCGAGGCCCTGGTGGGTCGTACGGAAGATCCGGCGGGACAGGCCCGCCCTGTCGCGGCCCTCGCCCTCCAGCCCGGTCAGGGCGGTGGCCAGCAGGCCCACCGCGTCGTACGCCTCGGTGGCCCAGCGCGCGGGCGGTTCACCGTAGGCGCTGCGGTGGGCCGCGACGAACTCGGCGGTGCCGGACGCGGCCGACGGGTCGGTGAACAGGGCGCTGAACACCCAGCCCTCGGCGGCCCGGCCGGCCGCGCTGTGGAAGGCCGGTTCCATGACGTGCTGGAGTGCGACGCGGGGGCCGGGGAACCCGGCGTCGGCCAGGGCGCGGGCCAGCTCGCCCGCCCGCTGCGGCGAGGTGCCCGCGTACACGACGCCCTCGGCTCCGGCTTCGGTCAGGGCGCGTACGGTGCCCGCGAAGTCGGAGCCGCCCTCGGGGATGCGGTGGACGCTCACCGTCCCCTGCGCCGGGGGGCTCTGCTGGAGCGCTCGGGTGACCAGCCACACCGGTGATCCGTTCCCCGCGTCCTCGACGACCGCCGTACGGCGCGAGATCCGCACCCGGGACAAGTAGTGCAGGACCGGCAGGCCGAGGCCCTCGTCGTTCGGGCGGGTGGCGCACGCCGTGCGCCACAGCGTCGTGGCGTCGGTCGGGGTGTCCACCGACACCAGCACCAGGGTGAGGTCCGCGGCGAGGCAGGCGTCGGCCAGCACCGGCACGGCCGCGTCCCAGGTGGGGCCGGTCACGGCGAGCACCGCCGGGTCGGCGATCAGTTCCTTGACGGCCTGCGCGGCGCGCTGCGGGTCCCCGCCGTCGTCGGCGACGCGCAGGGCCAGCCGGAAGGCCGCGTCGGACCGGGCGTTGTGCTGGTCCAGGGCGAGCCGCATGCCGCGTTCGTGGGCCTGGCCGGTCGCCCGGCCGGGCCCGGTGAGGTCGGCCTGCAGCCCGAGGGTCAGGACCGGGAGGTTCCGGTCGGGGCCGGCCGCCCGGCGGCCGCCGGGTCCCCGGGTGGTGTACCAGGCGATCGGCGCGGCGGCGGCGACCAGGGCCCCGCCGGCCGCGAGCAGCCGCCTGCGGGTGAACTGCCGGGCGGGCTCGGGCGCGTCGATCCGGGTGGGTTCCGGGGCGGGCAGGTCCAGGGCGCGGGTGGAGCGTTCGGCGATGATCCGGGGCAGAGGGGCGGGCAGCCAGTCCCCGGCCGCCGCCGGGCCCGCGCCGCCCGGGTCGGTCCCGAGGAGAGCCGTGAGCTCCGCCAGGGTCGGCCGGTCCGCCGGTTCCTTCATCAGGCATCCGCCGACCGCCTCGCGCAACTCGGCCGGCAGTGAACCGAGTTCCGGCTCCTCGTGAACCGTGCGGAAGACCACCGCGGCCGCGTGCCCGCCGCCGAACGGGCCGGTCCCGGTCGCCGCGTACGCCAGGACGCAGCCGAGGGAGAACACGTCGCCGGCCGTACCCGCGACGGGGCCGCCCGCGCGGGCCAGCTCCGGTGCGAGATAGCCGGGGGTGCCGACGACCGCGTCCACGGCCGTGAGGGTGGTGGCCCCGGCCGCCCGGGCGATCCCGAAGTCGATCAGGCGGGGCCCGTCCGGGGCCAGCAGGACGTTGCCCGGCTTGACGTCGCGGTGGATCAGCCCGGCCGCGTGCACCTCGGCCAGGGCCTCGGCGAGCCGGACGCCGAGGATCCGTACGGTCCTGGCGGGCAGGGGCCCGTACCCGCCCACGGCCTCGGCCAGTGAGGGGCCGGGGACGAAGGGGGTGGCCAGCCAGGGTTCGCGGGCTTCCGGGTCGGCGGCGACCACCGGGACGATCCAGCGGCCGGTCAGCCCCGCGGCGGCCTGCGCCTCGCGGCGGAACCGGGCCCGGAAGGCAGGGTCCGCGCCGTGGTCGGCGCGGATCACCTTGACAGCGACCAGGACGCCCTCGGGGGAACGGCCCAGGTAGACGGTGCCCATGCCGCCCGCACCCAGGCGGCCCAGCAGACGGTTCCCGCCGATCGCGGCCGGATCGGCGGGGAGGAGGGGGCGCATCCGCCGCTATCCGGCCGCGGCGTCGGCGACCGGGCCCACGTACCGGATCCGGCCTCCTTCCACCTGGTGGAGGAAGTAGGCGTTCTCCTTCACCGTCCGGTCCTTGCCGAAGGCGTACTCCTTGGTCAGGCCGCGGAAGGAGCCCTCCGCGAGGGCGGTGAGCAGTTCGGCGCGGGCCGGGCGGCCCCCGCCGCGGGCCGCCGTGACGAGCCGGTCGATGACCAGGCCCGCCGCGTCGTAGGCCTCCGCCGTCCAGATGTCGGGCTCCGTGCCGTACGCCGCCTTGTGCGCGCGGGCCAGTTGGGCGGTCTCGGGGGCCTCGGGGCCGGTGTAGGGGGCGACGAACTGCCAGCCCTCGCCGGCCGGGCCCGCGGCGGCGAGGAACTCCGGGCCCATGACGGCGTAGTCGGCTGCGCGGTGGCCCCGGTAGCCGGCGGCGGCCAGCAGGGTGGCGGTCCTGGCCGCCCCCCGGGGGGTGCCCGCGTAGAAGAAGGCGTCGATGCCGTGCGCGAGCATGTCGGTGACGACCGGGGACAGGTCCTGCGTGCCGCGCGGGACGACCCGTGGATGGACGGTGGCTCCCGGGACGTAGCCGGCGATGGTGCGGGTCGCGTGCAGGATCGCCTGCCAGCCCTCCACGTCGCCGTCCCGGTCGCACAGGACGCCCAGCCTGCTCACCCCGCGCTGCCGGGCGAGCTGGCGGCCCAGCGCCGAGCCCTGGATGAAGGAGATGGGGCTGACCTGGAAGAAGCTGCGGCGGTCGGCGACGCTGAAGGCGCTCGCCAGGGCCGAGACGGTGAGCAGGGGCAGCGCCGCCTCGCCGTACAGCTCCAGGCACGGGGTGACCGTGGCGTTGCCGGTGGGGCCGATCACGGCGAGTACGTCCGGGTCGGAGATGAGGCTGGTGGCGGCGGCCGCTGAGCGGTCCGCCCCGCCCGCGTCGTCGGCGGTGGCGACGGTGAGGGTGAAGGGTTTGTCCTTGCGGGAGTTGAAGGCGTCGACGGCGAGCCGCACGCCGCGTTCCTGGGCGATGCCGGCGGCCTTCTGCGGGCCGGAGAGGTCGGCCTGTACGCCGATCGCCCAGGCCCGGGCCGCGGTTGCGGGTGCGCCCTTGGGTTTGCCGTCCTCGCGCAGCGCCAGCCAGCCTGCCGTGCCGCCGCCGATCGCGAGGACGGCCCCGGCGGCGATCCCGAGGAACCGCCTGCGGGAGGACGCCGGTCCGGTCCCGCCGGGTGCGGGGGCGGCCTCCGGGTCGGCGACGGTCTCCTCGATGCCGGGGAGGGCGAGCAGGGCGGCGGCCCGTTCGGCGATGGTCGCGACGACCGGATCGGGCAGCCAGTCGGTCCCCTCGCCCGGGGTGTCCTCGACGAGGGCCTCGTCGAGCCCGGCGGCGGTGGGCCGGATGTCGGGGTGTTTGGCCAGGCAGGTCCGCAACAGGGCGGTGAGTTCGGGGTCGGCGAGGAGCTCCGGGCCGAGGTCGGGCTCGTCGTGGACGGTGCGGTAAAGCACGGCCTCCACGGTGCCCGCGCCGAAGGGCAGGCGGCCGGTGGCGGCGTACGCGAGGAGGCAGCCGAGGGAGAAGACGTCGCCGGACGGTTCCGCGGGGCGGCCCTCGGCCTGCTCGGGCGGGAGGAAGCCGGGGGTGCCGAGTACGGCGTCGGCCGAGGTCAGGGCGGTGTGCTCGCCGCCCCGGGCGATGCCGAAGTCGATCAGCCGGGGCCGGTCCATGCCGAGCAGCACGTTGCCGGGTTTGACGTCGCGGTGGACGAGGCCCTGCGCGTGCATCACCTGCAGGGCCTTGGCGAGGGCCTTGCCGAGGATCCGTACGGCGCGCAGTGGGAGCGGGCCGTGGGCGGAGACGGCCTCGGCCAGGGAGGGACCGGCGACGAAGGAGGTGGCCAGCCATGGTTCCCGGGCGTCGGGGTCGGCGCCGGTGATCCTGACCGCCCACGGGCTCTCGACCGCGGCGGCGATCTCGGCCTCGCGGCGGAACCGGGCCCGGAAGTCGGACTCTTCGGCGTATTCGGCGCGGATGACCTTGACGGCGGCGAGCGCGCCGTCGTCGGTGCGGCCGAGGTAGACGACACCCATGCCGCCGGCGCCGAGCCGGCCGAGGAGGCGGTGGCCGCCGATCCGGGACGGGTCCGAGGGATGCAGCTGCTCCATCAGCCGGCCGCCTTTCCGAGGGCCTGCTTGGCCTGCGCGATCATGCGGCTGTTGCCCTGGACGACGAGCTGGGTGAGGGTCTCCTCCTTGAAGCCCTCGGCGCCCTTGCCCGCGATGGCCACGGTGACCGGGCCGAACTGAGCCTGGTACCAGAAGTACCGGTGCGGTCCGCCGTCCTGCTCGCTGACGTAGGTGCCGATCTCGTTGAAGGCGTCCTCGCTCCAGTTGTTCAGCTGTTCCCCCTGGTACATGGCGTTGCCCAGCAGGCCCTTGAGCTGCTCGCCCTCGCGGAGCTTCTGGTCGGGGCAGCGCAGGACCTCCTCCATGGCGCGTGCCGTCTCCCAGCCCGATTCCCGGCGGTCGCGGTGGACGGTCACCGTGGCGTTGAGCCGGACCCGGCCGTGGCCGTCCGCAGCCGGGATCTGGAAGTAGCGGGTGTTCGTGGCGAGTACGTCCTGCGGCAGGTCGGCGGTCTGCCAGACGCACGCCTCGTCGAGGACGGGCCAGCGGGCGGAACTGCTCTCGAACGGTGTGCTGCGCACGACGCCCGGGCCGAAGGCGTCCTCGGTGATGAGGATCCGGGCGAGGAGTTCCCGGGCCTCGGCCGCCGTCTTCGGCTGCTTGGACTCGTCCAGCTCGGGTACGAGGGAGACGGCCGAGGGCGCGGTGGTGGACGTCGACGGCGCGGGGGACGCCGCCGGGGCGCGGCTCGTCGCCCCGTTCCCGGCCGTCCCGTCGGCCGTGCACCCGACCATTGCGGCCATTGCGGCCACGAAGAACAAACCTGCTGCCGCGCCGTCGTAGGCGCGCGGCGCGACATGGCGTCGTGTCACAGTACCCCCCAACGGCACGGATGGTACCCCGCGACGGGGGTGCGCAACTGTCTTATGCGCAACCGTTGTTGAAGGTCGGGGTCACGCCTGGGCGGGGCGGTCCATCGTCCAGGCGGATGCGTGGCGGGTGAAGCCGACGTGCGGGTAGTAGTCGACGGCGGCGGGCGCGGAGAGCAGGATCAGCTTGGCCTCGGGCACCGCCTCCCGGGTGACCCGGATGAGGTCGCGGCCCACGCCCCTGCCCTGGTGGGCGACGTCGACGGCCAGGTCGGCGAGGTAGGTCGAGTAGGCGCCGTCGGTGATCGAGCGGGCGATGCCGATGAGGCCGCCCTCCTCGTCGCGGGCGACGACGACCAGATTGGCTCCGGCCAGCATGCGGGCGAACCGCTCCACGTCGTGCACGGGGCGCCGCTCGGCGAGGGTGGAGGCGCGGTAGACGCCGAGGACCTCGTCGACGTCGAGGTCGGCTCCGATGACCCGCTCACACTTCCACATGCTGGTGCAACTCCCCGCTCGGCTCCTTGAGTCGGAACCCCGAATACGTAACAGCTGAAAATGTGTCGCGATTATTACACGCCAAGGCGGGCGAAAGACAAACCGGTTGACCGGTATGCATTCCCCCGAAGGGGGCATGCTGCAAGGGCTCGCCTTCTCGGGAAGGAGCGATGTGCTCACTCAGATCCTCGACCGGCTCCGACGACTCCTCGGACGCCCCACTTCCTCCGACTCCGCCTCCTCCGCACCCGGACGTGACGACGAAAGCGCGGCGATCGCCCGGGCCCCGGTCTTCACGGCGGACTTCACCTCGACACGCCAGTGGGTCGCCGGACGGTCCTGGGCCTATCCGAACGGCGGCCCCACCAACCCGCGCGACAACAAGCTCGACCACCTCGTGCCGGACCCCTCCTTCAGCCGGACCGGTACCTTCCGGGCCGCCCGCCGCCCGGACGGCAACTGGAACGCGGGCCTGCTGACCACCGAGGGCAGCGAGGAGGGGTTCATGGTGCGGACCGGTGACGTACTGGAGTCCCGCGTGCGGCTGCCCGTCGAACTCGGGGCCTGGCCCGCGATCTGGACCTGGCTGGACGGCGACAACGAGATCGACGTCTTCGAGTACCACCCGGACAACCCCGACCTGCTCGAACTGTCCAACCATGTGAAGGGCGGATCCCGTTACCACCGGGACCCGGCGATCCGCCCCGGCGGCTGGGTGGACCTCAAGGTCGAGTTCGGGTCCCGCTCCGTCGGGTGGTGGATCAACGGCAAGCAGGTCTACGCCGACCGGCGCGGAGTGGGCCGCCGCTGGCGCGCCTACCTGATCGTCAACCTCTCGGTCTGCGCGGGCCGCTACCACCCGAAGCCCGAGCCGGGCGTGTCCTCGATGTCGTACGAGGTGGCCTACCTTCGGGTGATCCGCCCCTGATCCACCGGCCCCCTATGCGGTGTCGGCCGCCGTGGTCGCGCAGGCCTCGTGGCCCCAGCGGCTGCCGTTCTTGGCGATCATGTCGCCGACGGCGTAGGGCTTCCCACAGGGGCAGCTGCCGGGGAACTTCGCCTTGATGGCCCGGCTCGCCCGGCCCGGCGCGGAGCCGGCCGACGAACGCTTCTTGGCCGTACCGGACTTCTGGCGCGCGGGCGCGGCGGGAGCCGGTACGGGCATGTCCGCGTTGCCCAGGGCCGTGCCCGCTGCCTCCTGCCGGAGCGCGGCGTCACTGGCCGCCTGGTCGGCGATCGCGTTCAGGCGGTCGCCGTCCTCGCGGTGCGCGGGAACGTAGCGGAACGTCACGTCGCGCTCGGCCAGCAGCCGGTCGATCTCCTCGACGAGTTCGCGGTTCGCGACGGGCTGGCCGGAGGAGGTCTTCCAGCCGTTGCGCTTCCAGCCGGGCAGCCACTGCGTGACGGCCTTCATCGCGTACTGCGAGTCCATCCGCACCTCGACGGACGTCCCCGGCGTCAGCGCCTCCAGCAGCCGCCGGAGCGCGGTGAGCTCCCCGATGTTGTTGGTGGCCCGCCCCAGCGGACCGGCCTCCCAGCGCTCGGGACGGCCCTCGGCGTCGGCGATGACCCATCCCCAGCCGGCAGGCCCGGGGTTACCCTTGGCCGCTCCGTCACAGGCGGCAATGATGCGATCAGACATCCCCCGATCATGCCTCATCCCCGGGGGCGGTACGGCCCGCGGCCGGTCAGGAGCCCGGTCCGCCCTCGGCGAGCAGCCCGCACTTGTCGAAGTTCATGCATCCGCAGGCGAGGCAGTCGGCGACGGCGTCACGCAGCATCTGCGTCTGCCGGATGAAGCGGTCCAGCTCGGGGAGCTTGCTCTCGGCGAGGGCGCGCCACTGCCGGGTGGCACCGTGGTCCGCGTCGTTGTCGAGCAGGGCGCGGATCTCGGCCAGGGTGAAACCGGCCCGCTGCGCCATCCTGATCAGCGCGAGCCGCCTGACGGTGGCGACCGGATAGACCCGGCGGCCCGCGGCCCGCTCGGCGCAGGGCAGCAGGCCGACGCTCTCGTAATAGCGCAGCGCCGAGGGCCGCATGCCGACCCGCCGCGCGAGCTCCCCTATGCCGAGCTGTCGCACCGATCACTCCCCCTTGACCTCACGTGCGCTTGAACCCCGAGTCTGACCCGGTGACTCCCGTACGGACAACTCGCCTCCTGCCGAAGGCCTACCGGCCGCTCTTCGCCCACGCCGGGTTCAAACGGCTGCTGCCCGCCCTCGCGGCCTCCGATCTCGGTGACGGGATGAGCGTGGTCGCCGTGGCGTGGCTGGCGATCGAGATCGCTCCTCCCGGCCGCTCGGGCCTGCTCCTGGGGGCCGCGCTCGGCGCGTACGCGCTGCCCGGCGCCCTCGGCGCGCTGCTCCTCGGCCGCCGGCTGCGCCGCCTTCCCGCGGCGCGGCTGGTGGCGGCGGACAGCCGGATCCGGGCGGTGCTCCTCGGCTGCGTGCCTCTGGCCTGGGCCGTGGGGGTGCTGCACCCCGTGCTGTACGTGGCCCTGCTCGCGGGTTCGTCCGTCCTGCACGCCTGGGGCAGCGCCGGGCGGTATTCGCTGGTCGCACAGATGCTCCCGCCCCAGCAGCGGCTGGCGGCCAACGCCCTCCTCTCGTCCAGCGTCTCGGCCTCGATCGTCGTCGGCCCGGCGCTGGCGGGGTTCCTGGCCGCGGTGATCAGCCCCGCCTGGCTGATCGGCCTCGACGCCCTGTCCTTCGCCGTGCTCGCCGTGCAGGTGGGCGGGGTCCGGGCCACGGGCGGCACGGCGGAGACAGGGACGCAGGAGGCGGGGACGGAGGAGACGGGAACGGGGGCGGTGGCCGGGACGGAGGGGGATCCGGGAGGGGCGGCGCAGGCCGGCACCGGCCGCGCGTCCGCGGGCCTGCAGTTGCTCCGCGGGCAGCCCGAGCTCCTCGGCGTCCTCGCCCTGACCTGGTTCTTCAACTTCCTGTACGGACCGGCGGAGGTCGCGCTGCCGTTGCACGTCACCGACGACCTGCACGCGGGTGCGGGCCTGCTCGGGCTGTACTGGGCGCTGTTCGGTGCGGGCGCCGTGCTGGGCGGGCTGGCCGCGGGCACCCTGCGCAGGTTCCCTCTCTGGCCGGTCACCCTGGGGATCGTCGCGGGCTGGGGGTTCGCCCTGGTCCCCTTCGGCCTGGGCGCGTCCGCGCCCGTCACCCTGGGCTGCTTCACCCTGGGCGGCCTGATCTACGGCCCGTTCACGGCGCTGTCCTACACCCTGTTCCAGGAACGCACCCCGGCCGCCTGGCTGACGACGGTCCTCGCGGCCCGCAGCGCGGCCCTGCTGACCGCCGGGCCGGTGGGTACGGCGCTCGGCGGGCCCCTGATCGCGCTGATGGGGCCCCGCGGGGTGCTGGCGGCGTCGGGGGTGGCGACGGTCGCACTCGCCGTCGTCGGGGCGGCGGTCCGGATCCGGAGCACGCGGCGGACGGCCGGACCGGGGGATCCGCTCCGGGCCGCGAACGGATCAGGGCCGTGCGGCGGCGCCGCACGGCCCTGATCGTGCACTCCCCCGGTTAACCCGGGGGAGGAAACGGTTCTCCGGAGCCCGGGCCGCAGCCCGGGCCGGCCGGGGATCAGGCGGGGGTGATGTTCTCCGCCTGCGGGCCCTTCTGGCCCTGGGTGATGTCGAAGGTCACGGCCTGACCCTCCTGGAGCTCACGGTAGCCCGTGGCGTTGATCGCCGAGTAGTGGGCGAAGACGTCCGGGCCGCCGCCGTCCTGGGCGATGAAGCCGAAGCCCTTTTCCGAGTTGAACCACTTCACGGTTCCCGTAGCCATGTTCATGCCTTCCCGTTGACGTACGTCCTCCACACGGCGTGGAGGACGGAGGTGATCGCCCTGGTCCTACGGCACAACACAGCAAAACTGCCCACACCAGAAGGCGCGGGCAAGGCACTTGGAACCACGACAGCTACCGGAGAAGGTACACGCACGCACGCACGGTCACCAGGGGGAATGATCACGCCTGCGCGGCGGGAATTCGCCCTTGTACGGACTTGCCGGGCAGAGCGGCCCGAAAATGGATCGGGGACCGTCCCCCGGATGCCGTAGGGTGAGGTCCACCGACGCGGGGTGGAGCAGCTCGGTAGCTCGCTGGGCTCATAACCCAGAGGTCGCAGGTTCGAATCCTGTCCCCGCTACTGCTCGAAAGGGCCCGGATCCTTGAGGATCCGGGCCCTTCCGCCGTTCCGGGCCCTTCCGCCGTTCCCCGCTGTACGCGCCCTGTCCGGGCTCGTGGCGCCCCCGTCCCCGCCGCGGCCGGCGGGACGATGAGCGGGCTGCCCGCCATGTGACCGCAGTCACAGAATTTCCTGGCGTCCGATGTCGACCGGATGCGGTGCGCCCGGCGTATGCCCGGTGAGAGGGATACATGGATTCGGGAGCGATTTTTGACCGTCGAGGAGTTCGAAGCGTTCTACGCACAAGCGGCGGGAAGGCTCACAGGACAGCTGTACGTGATGCTCGGTGACCATCACGAGGCACAGGACGTGGTGCAGGAGGCCTTCGTCCGGGGGTGGGGGCGCCGACGCCAGCTGGACCGGGACGGCCGGCCGGAGGCGTGGATCCGCACCGTCGCCTGGCGGCTCGCGGTCAGCCGCTGGCGGGTGCGCAGGCGCTCGGCCGACGCCTGGCGGCGCTGTGCTCCCGCGCAGCACGTGGAGGGGCCGGGGCCCGAGGCGGCGGCCCTCGTCGAGGCGCTGCGCCAATTGCCCCTGAAGCAGCGCCGCACGATGGCGCTGCACTACCTGTGCGACCTGACGGTCGAGCAGATCGCCGCCGAGACCTCGCTGTCCGCCAGCACGGTCAAGACGCACCTCTCCCGCGGCCGGGCCGCGCTCTCACGTCATCTGCAGGATCCGCGCACCGAGGAGGCCCCCGATGCCTGAGTCCCACGACCCGCTGCGGTCGGCCTTCCGCGCCGCGGCTTCCGCCGGGCGGTCCGCGACCACGCTCCCGCCCGTTTCCGTCATCGAGCACCACGGCGAACGGGTCCGGCGGCGCCGGATCGCGGGCATCGCGGCCGCCTGCTGCCTGCTGCTCGGCGGATCCGGCGCGGCGCTGGCCGCGTTCCTGCCGCAGGACGCCGGCCGGCCGACGCTCCCGGCCACCACCCCCTCTCCCGTACCGCCCTCCGATCTGCCGACCTCCCTGCCCACGTCCGCACCTCCCTCGGCGCACGGCACCAGGACCTCACTGGCCCCGCCCAGCGCGACCGCGGGCACGGGGCACGCAACCGCGACGATGAGCGCCACCCCGCCCCGGAGATCCACGTACCCCGGCTCTCCCCCTCCCTCCAGCACCAGCACGCAACTGCCGCGGTAGGCGACGTCGGCGCGCGGCCGCGCTGAGACCCACCGGCC